>JAFGLY010000099.1 GCA_016927815.1 Deltaproteobacteria bacterium
CACGAGATCGCCCCTGAGGAAGATCCCGCCCGCGATCACGTAGAGCGAACCCAGGAGGGCGATGAAGGACACGTACTCGCGGACGGCGTGCACGAGGCAGGCCAGCGCCTCCGGTCCGGTGGGCCGGAGCACCACCTGTCCAGCCACCAGCGCGAGGACGGGAAGCGAGCAGAGGATCGAGACGATCAGCTTCCTCGCGTTCGACTCCCAGAATCGGGGGGCGGCGAGCGGCAGGACGGCGATGCAGAGCAGGAGGACGGCGAACGGGACCACCATCCACACCGGCAGGGTGGACGCGAAGGCGTGCCCCTCGGCGGCCCGGGCCGCGGCCACCCCGATCAGGATCGGAACCGCCGTCACGCGCTCACCGGGCGACGCAGACCATCACGCGGTGTTCCGCGTAGCCCGTGACCCTCTGGCCCACCTCGTAGTCCACGGCGTCCACGCGCCATCCCTCGTCCACGCGAGCCCCGACCCACTCGCCCACGGGGCCGGTGCGGTCCGAGGTCACGAAGTAGCCGCCCTGGCCGTCCTCCACGGTGATCGCGAAGGTCCGGCAGGCACGGATGCCGCTGTCCGGGGGCGGGGCGTCCTCGGCGTACAGCGTGCCGGACAGGCCAGCGGCCCACCCGACCCCGAGGGCGACGATCGGAAGGGTCCAACGCGAGGCGAGTGCGTTCATGGCGATCCTCCGGGCAAAGGCCGGCGGCGCAGGTAACCCGCGTGGCTCCCCGGCGGTTCCTCCGGGATACGCTGGCCCCTGGCGTCCATGGCCGAGCTCCGCAACACCTTCTCCTGGTCCCACTCGCGCCGGGGGGTCTTCGAGACCTGCCTGAGACGCTACTTCCTCGTGTATTATGGCTCGTGGGGAGGCTGGGAAGCGACCGCGCCTCCGGCGGTGAGGGAGGCCTGGATCCAGAAGCGGCTGACCACGCTGCCCATGTGGATCGGAACTCTCGTACACGAGGCCGCCGAGGAGGCGCTGAAGGCGTTGTGCCACGGCCGACCGGTCGTGCCCGACACCCTGCTGGCCCGCTCCCGGGCCCGGGCCGCCCACCAGGTCCAGGAATCGGCCAGCGGCGCGGCCCTCCGTGCCTCGGGCAAGGCCACCGTCTTCCAGGAGCACTACTACCGGGAGCCGATCCCCGACGGTGCCTGGGACGCGGCCATCGAGGAGGTGGGTCGCCAGATTCGAACCTTCCTGGCCGATCCCGTCTACCTTCGGCTCTGCCAGGTCCCCGATCGCCTCATGGAGGTCGAGAGCCTGGAGCAGGTGGACGTCGAGGGTGTCCCCGTGTGGGTGAAGCTCGACGCCCTGGTGTCCGACGGCCGAGGCGGCTGCGTGATCGTGGACTGGAAGACCGGAGCGGCGCACGACAGCGACGCCATCGGGGAGCAGCTCGGCGTCTACGGCCTGTACTGCCAGATCCATCACGGCATCCCGCCGTCGGACCTGGTGGCCATGCACGTCAACCTCCGGTACGGCACGCGCGCGCAGCACCGGGTGGACGACCAGACCCTGGAGGCCACGCGCCGCACCATCGCCACGAGCGCGTGCGCCATGCGGTCCCTCCTGGAGGATCCGAGCCGCAACGTCGCTTCCAGGGAGCGATTCCCGATGCTGCCTTTGGGCGACCCGACCTGTCGTGGCTGTCCCTTCCGGCGCACCTGCGGACGGGAGACCTCCGACTGACCGTCTTGGTTTTCATCGGTCAGATTCTGTCCTGACATCGGACCCGGTCGTCGGTATCCTAAGGGTGAACGTCCGGACGACCGGCCATGGTCCAGCAGGCGCGCCCCGAATTCCGCATCCGACCCTTCGACGGCTCCACGCCGGTGGGCGAGCGTGGATTCCTGGTGCAGGGGGAGTCCCGCCTCGCCGAGGGTTGGCTCCAACCGTCCGACATCCTCTGCGTGGTCCTCCCGGACACGGACGCGAGCGCACCGCGGGGCCTCGCGGTCCTGGAGCCGCGGACCCCGGGGCACCCCATGCTCGGCCGGGCCACGTCCCACTCGCTGGCGGGCCTCCCCTCCGGGCTCCCGTGCGATCGGGCCCGCTGGCGGGTGGGCGGTACCGTGCGGGCCATCTGGCGTCGGGGCCTGTGGCGCGGCCCGGTGCCCGTGGACACCGAGAGCCCTCCCTCCAGCGCGCGGTTCGTCTACGTCCGGGTTCCCCAGGCCGCCCTGGCCCTGGCCCGATCGCTGCGCCCACCCCGGCCCGGCGCCTCCCTGGCGCTCGCGGATCCCGACGCGTCGGGCCGACTCGCCGAGGACATCGCCGCGCGCCTGGGTCCCTCCGCCCGCGTGGAGCGCCGCGACCCCGTCGAGGTCCGGGTCCAGGCCTGGCTCCCGGTCACCCCGGCGGGGGCCGCGGCTCTGGCCCGCGAGATCTCGGGGCAGTCCCGCCTGGCGATCGCGCTCGCGGTGGCCGACCACCCCGACGACGCCCGCGCGGGGGCGGAGGCCCTCGGCCCGGACGAACTGCTCTGGGGCGTACCCGGCCGGCGGTTCTCGGTGTTCCGGGCGCCGCGCACCCCCGCTGCCCCCCTGGCTTCCCCGCTCGGGCCCGAACCCGTGGCCGCGGTTCCACCGGCGGGGGCGGCCCCGTCCGTGGCAGAGGCAGGACCCGCGGCCCCGCCGACCCCTGGCGGGCCTGTGCAATTGGGCCTCTTCGACGCGCAGCGGGCCGCCTGATCGGACCGCGGCCCTCCCCGCGGCAGGACCGGGAGGGCCGGGAACGGGGGACGGGTGGCCGTGCCAGAGGGCAAAGCCGGCGGGTCGTCAGGAGCAGCCGCTCGTGGCCCCACAGTTGGTGCACTTGTAGCAGGCTCCTGAGCGAACCATGATCGATCCGCACTCGTGGCAGGGCGGCGCATCCGCCTGGTTCACGAAGACGCGATCCGCAGCCTCGTCCGCCTGGTGCGCGAAGCCGTCACCAGCCGCCGGATCCGGGGACGCCTCGGGCTCGGTCGGGGGGGTCTCGTCCCCGTCGGCCGGGGTGACCTGCCGGGTCAGGAACTTGTGCTCCAGCCATCGGAAGATGTAGTCGAGGATCGACTTGGCGATCGGGATCTCGGGGTTGCCCGTGAACCCGCTGGGCTCGAACCGGGTGTGCATGAACTTGTCGCACAGGACCTGGAGCGGCACGCCGTACTGGAGCGCCAGGGACACGCTCGTGGCAAAGCCGTCCACGAGCCCGGAGACCACCGACCCCTCCTTGGCCATCACGATGAACAGCTCCCCCACGGATCCGTCGTCGTACATGCCCACCGTCACGTAGCCCTCGTGGCCCGCCACGTTGAACTTGTGGGTCAGGGCCTTGCGCTCGCTGGGAAGCCTGTGCCGGTGGGGGCGGTAGTCGGGCTCGGCCGGCAAGGCGGCGGTCGGGGCGACCGCCTTCTTCCCCGTGGTCGACAAAGGCTGGCTGCGCTTGCTGTTGTCGCGGTAGACCGCGATGGCCTTCAGGCCCAGCCGCCAGGCATCGAGGTAGAGGCGGCCGATGTCCTGGGGGGTGTAGGACTCCGGGAGGTTCACGGTCTTGGAGATGGCGCCCGAGATGAAGGGCTGCACCGCGGCCATCATGAGCACGTGCCCCATGGGCGAGATGGACCGCTTCCCGTGCAGGGGCTTGAACGCACAGTCGAAGACGGGCAGGTGCTCGGGCGCGAGCTCCTTGGCCCCCTCGATGGTCTCGTGCTTCTCGAGCCAGCCCGCGATGGACGCCTTCTTCTTCTCGTCGTAGCCGAGGCGGGTGAGGGCCGCGGACACGGTGCGGTTGACGATCTTCATGGATCCGCCGCCCACCAGCTTCTTGTACTTCACGAGGGCGAACTCCGGCTCTACGCCGGTGGTGTCGCAGTCCATCAGGAAGCCGATGGTCCCGGTGGGTGCCAGCACGGTCACCTGGGCGTTGCGGTAGCCGTGCTCCCTGCCCGCCTGCTCCGCCTCGTCCCACACCGTCCGGCAAGGCTCCTTGAGCTCCTGGGGCAGCAGGTCCACCTGGATCCGCTGCGCTGCGGAGCGGTGCTTGCCGATGACCCTCAGCATGGACTCCGCGTTCCGGCGGTACCCGGTGAACGGCCCGCGCTCCGCGGCCACCCGGGCGGACCAGGCATAGGCCTCCCCGGTGATGAGGGAGGTCACGGCCGCCGCGAAGGCCCTTCCGGCGTCGGAGTCGTAGGCGAGCCCCCGGGCCATGAGCAGCGAGCCCAGGTTGGCGTACCCCAAACCGAGCGGCCGGTAGTAGCGGGAGTTCCGGCGGATGCGATCCGTGGGGTAGGAGGCGCGGTCCACCACGATGTCCTGCGCGGTGATCGCGATCCGCACCGCGTCGCGGAGCCGCTCCACGTCGAACCGCCCCTGGGCGTCCAGGAAGCGGAGCAGGTTCAACGAGGCGAGGTTGCACGCCGAGTCGTCCACGAACATGAACTCGGAGCAGGGGTTGGAGGCGTTGATCCGCACGGTGGACGCGCAGGTGTTCCAGTCGTTGACCGTGGTGTCGAACTGGATGCCCGGATCCCCGCAGACCCAGGCCGCATCAGCGATCTCGTCGAGGAGCATGCGGGCCCGGTAGGTGTCCATCACCTCGCCGGTGGTGACCGCGTGGGTGGTCCAGGTCCCGTCGTTCACGCAGGCGTCCATGAAGGCGTCGGTGACGCGGACCGAGTTGTTGGAGTTCTGGAAGAACACCGAGTCGTAGGCCCCGCCGTGCACGTGGAAGGCGCCGTCGTAGCCGGCCTCGATCAGGGCCCAGGCCTTCTTCTCCTCGGCGGCCTTGCACCGGATGAAGTCCAGGATGTCCGGGTGATCCATGCTCAAGATCACCATCTTGGCCGCGCGCCGCGTCTTGCCGCCGCTCTTGATCACGCCGGCGAAGGCGTCGAACCCTCGCATGAAGGAGACCGGGCCGCTCGCGGTGCCGCCGCCGCGGAGCTTCTCGCGGCAGGAGCGCAAGGGCGAGAGGTTGGTCCCGGTGCCCGATCCCCACTTGAAGAGCATGCCCTCGATCTTGGCCAGCTCGAGGATGCTCTCCATGGTGTCCGTGACGGAGTTGATGAAGCAGGCCGAGCACTGGGGCTGGGCCTCGACGCCCACGTTGAACCAGACGGGGCTGTTGAACGCGAGGTGCTGGTGGACGCACAGCCAGGCGAGGTCGTTGCGGTAGGTCTCGGCCGAGGCGTCGTCCGCGAAGTAGCCGTCCTCCTTGCCCCACTGGACGATGGTGTCCACGACGCGGGAGACGAGCTGCCGAACGCTGCGCTCGCGGTCCGAGGAACCCAGGTGGCCTCGGAAGTACTTGGAGGCGACCACGTTGGTGGCGGTCTGGCTCCAGTCGGCCGGGACCTCCACGGCATCCTGCTGGAACACGACGTTCCCGCTCGCATCCATGATGATGGCCTGGCGCTGCTCCCAGGTCACCGTGTCCCAGGGATGGGTGTCCTGCGGGCAGAAGCGGGGTTGGAAGGACAGACCACGGGAGGGGGACACGCCGGCGAACAGGCCCGTCAGGGCGGGCTCCCGGGTCTTGGCGGGCGTGAAGTGGGCAGAAAGAGGGTCCATGCGGTGAAAAGCTCCGAAAAGCGCCGGTCCGGGACAGCAGAGGACAGGGAGTACGGACCGTCGGGGTGCAGGGCGGATGCGGGACACAGCCAGGCAACCTCTCTGGTGTACCTCCCATGGATCGGTGCCGTCAAGCCGTCCACCCCCAATATATCGGGGGTCAAGGGGCACCCGCACGCTACATGTTGTGTGCGAACCCTCCTGTGGAAAACCGTGCCCGGTCGCAATCTCGTCCGCATCTGACGACCTGGTCCTCCGGGCCGGGTTGTGGAAGACCCTGGGGAGATCCGCCGCGGTGGTCGATCGGGTTCGTGGGGCCGATCCTTTGTGGGCCGGGTTGTGGAAAACGAACCCCCCGCTCCTCGGTCCAGGACCCTGCAGCGACGTTCTCGATACGAAAAACTCCTGCGTCCGCGTGCTTCGGGTTCCGAGGTGCAGGCGTACCTGGAACCGGGTGCGTGCGGCGCATCCGGCAATCCGATCGCGCGGCGCCTATCCTCCGCCCGAGGAGGCGCTCTCCACGCGCGTGTGCGCATCCACGCCGTGGCCGTGGCCGGACACCGAGACGAACTGGCTGTCGTTGAAGTCCACCCGGGCGAACCCGCTCCGAGCGATGCGCACCGTGTAGGACTCCGCGCGCCCCTCGCGGTAGGCGGCCTTGTTGGTGAAGCGGATCTCCACGTACCCGTGGCTGTCGAAGTCGCTGTTGGGATTGGCGAGCCAGCCGAACGGCGAGAACACGAGGTGGTCGGCGAGGCCGTCCGGCCCCCCGATGGTGCCCCACCCGGCGAGGGAGACGTCCTTCAGGCGCGTCGGGCTGCCGGCTCCGATGTCCACGATGCCCTCGCTCTGGTCGTCGTCGCTTCCGTCGTGCTGGGCGTCGGTGGGCAGGAACTCCCACGTGGTGCTGCCCCGGGCGGCGTTCCCGGCCAGTCGCCAGTAGACCCCGATGTTGAGGTCGTTGCCGCTCTCGGCGTCGGGATCGTAGTCCGCGAGGTAGAGCGCCGTCTGACGGTTCTCGCTCACGGCCAGGATCCTCAGGTGATCCACGGCGTTCGCGAACTCGATTGCGGCGTGGCGCGTCCGGTACCTGGGCAACCACCGGTCCAACGAGCCCCACCCCACCACGAGCAGCATCCCGACGATCGCGACGGTGAGCACCAACTCGACGAGGGTGAACCCGGAGCGGCGACATGTCGGGCCGGGCCAGCAGGTTCGCATCGAGGGACCCTTGGGGTCGCGGGTTCCCGATCAGGGTAGCACGTCCGTCCTCGGCCGGTTGACACGCTCCCCTGGGTGCGCTAGGCGTTTGCCTCCGCGGTCCGGGGAACCTTGGCCGGAGTGGGGCGGTTTTCGTCCCAACCACCGACCCTCCCCGGCGCGCCCCCTCCTCCTGCATCGCCTGGAGCGTCGAATGGCCCGCGAACACGGCCCCCGGTTGAAGAAGTGCCGCGCCGTCGGCATCATCCTTCCCGGCCTCACCACCACCGCCACCCTCGATCGCCCCTACCCCCCTGGGGAGCACGGAGCCCATCGGCGGGGCAAGGCGTCGGACTACAAGGTCCGCCTCGTCGAAAAGCAGAAGATGCGCTGGCACTACGGCCTCCTGGAGGCGCAGTTCCGACGCACCGTGCGCAAGGCCAGCACCATGCGCGGCCCCTCGGGCCACAACCTGGTGCAGCTCCTGGAGCGCCGCCTGGACAACGTGGTGTGGCGTCTCGGCCTCGCGCCCACCATCCCCGGCGCCCGCCAGCTCGTGACCCATCGGCACGTGGTGGTGAACGGGCACCGCGTGGACCGCCCCTCGTTCCTGGTGTCCCCGGGCGATGTCGTCGCGGTCATCGAGCAGAGCCGCACGCGGCCCTTCATCCAGGAGGCCCTGGCACGCTCCACCACGCGGATGCGGCCCGACTACCTGGACTTCGACCCTGCCAAGGCCACGGGCAAGATGGTGGCGCTGCCCGGCGCGGATCACCTGCCCTTCCCGTGCAACACGCAGGCGATCATCGAGTTCTACTCGCAGATGCTCTAGCGATCGTCCCCCCGTTCGGGGGACTTGGCCGACCGGCCGCCCCTCGCGCGCCAGGCCGGGTCGGTCGATCCTAGCGGACTTCCTTGTGGAGCGTGTGCTTGCGCTCGTAGCGGCAGTACTTCATGAGCTCGAGCCGCTTGGGGTTCTTCTTCTTGTTCTTGCGCAGCGAGTAGCGGCTGACGCCGGGGAGCCCGCTCGCCCGGCAGGTCGTGCACTCGAGGTGGACCGTGGTGAGGCCGCCGGCAGCTTTCTTGCCCATGGGTCCTCCGAGGACGGATCCGGGACCGGCGAGGTACGCCGTCCGGATCCCGAAGCCGGCGGGCTTTATGCCAACCCACCTCCCATGTCAAGCATCGAGCCGGTCAAGGCGCCGGGCGAGGGCCGCGCCCGCCACCCCCGCTCGCAACCTGGCGAGACGCTCCTCGCCCCAGTCTCCTACAGTCTACAGCCTACAGCCTCTCCCCCCTCTCCGGGGGCCTCTCGTGGGAGCGCGGCGTGGGGCCGGCGCCTACCAGGCGACGATCACGGCCGCCGAGGCGCCCAGGAGGACCGCAACGACCTTGCGCACGGTGAGCGGCTCGCGGAGGAACACGGCCGCGAGCAGGACCACCAGCACGTTGCTGGACTGGTTGAGCACGCTGGCCACGTTCGTGTACGTGTACTTCATCCCGGCGATCCACAGCAGGAGCGCCACGTAGGTCCCGATGAACGCCGCGGGCAGCGCCACGCGCCAGTGAGGCCCCGGGGTGAACGCGGCCCGCGCCTCCGCGCGGGATCGCGGGTGCAGGGCCGCCTGGAGCCCCAGGAAGCCCAGGCCCCCGGCCAGGCGCACCGTGGCCGACCACAGCGCAGGGGCTCGGTCGATGACGGGCTTGGCCCCCACGATCCCCACCGCCATGAGCCCCATGGACAACGCCCCGAGCGCCAGGCCCACGCGCAGATCCCGCGGCTCGGGCGCGTCGGCGGACGCTGGCTCCCAGGTGCCCACAAGGACGGCCACCGCCATGCAGGCCATGGCCACGAGGAGGAACGGACCGGTGGGTTCCCCCAGGACGAGCGCGGAGCAGGCCACCACCGCTGGGCTGTACAGGCAGTCCACGATGGCGGACCGCCCGGCGCCCAGGCGGTTCAAGCTCGCGAAGAACAGCGTGTCCGCGATCCCGATGCCGACGACACCCGTGGCTGCGAGCACGAGCCCGTCCCTGAGGGAAACCCCTGCGGGAACGGCCGGGTGTCCCAGGACGACGAACGTCGGGAGGAACAGGGCCATCCCCACGACGCCCTTGAAGGTGTTGAGCCCGAAGGGCGGGATCCGCTCCCCGGATCGCCGGAAGAGGATGACGGCCACGGCCCACGCCACGGCGGTGAGGGCCGAGTACACCTCACCGGCACTCCAGGAGGACGGAATGGGGCTCACGAGCGGGGCAACTCGAGGTCCACGCAGAGCGGCACGTGGTCCGACAGGTCCCGGTGCTCCTGGAGCACGCGGGCGTCCTCCACCTCGATGCCGGGACCCACGAACACGTAGTCGAGGACGCGGTCGGGAAGGGTCGCGCCAAACGGCAGGTAGGTGCGTTGGTCCGGCCGGAGCGGTTCGGCCGGGTCGGGGAGCACGCAGCGGTGGGCGGCCAGGAGGGCCTCGACGGGATTGGGGTCGTCGGCGTACTCGACCGCGTCCGCTCCGAGCCGGCCGGGATCGTCGCCCGGGGGGAGGAGGTTCAGGTCCCCGGCCAGGACGAACGGCCGTCGGGCGGCCTCGCGCTCGCGCATCCAAGCGTCCAGGACGACCACCTGGCGCGCGAGGGTGCCGTCTCCGAGGCTGAAGGCGGACAGGTGCGTGACCGCCACGTCCAGGTCGGGGCCGCCCTCGACCGGGAGCGTGGCCCACAGGAGGGCCCGTTTCAGGTTGAACGCACGGCGCAGGCGGCTCTCCCTCAAGAGCGGCAGGGCCACCCGCTCGGCACCGGTCATGGGGAACCGGGAGAGCAGCGCGAGGTGCATGTCCACCCGGCCCAACGGGTGCCGTACCGGGATGGGCACGAAGCGGGCGCGGTGGTAGCTCGCGGTGGCGAGGCACGCGGCTCGGGCCGCCGTGGCGAGCGGGGGCACCTGGTCGATCCGACCCGTGCGGCGGCTGTCCCGGTCCACCTCCTGGAGCAGGACCAGGTCCGGGGCCTCGGCGGCGATCACCGCTTCCAACCCCTCGAGGGTGGCGCGGACGTCCCCCTCGGGCACGTGGACGGCCGTGCCGCCGTCGTAGAAGAAGTGGAGCCGCCGGCCGGCCGCGTACTGGACGTTCCAGGAGAGGATCCGGATCCGCTCCCCAGCGAGGAGAAGTCTGGAGGGGGCCACCTCCTCCACGGGCACCGGCGTGCTGCCCTTGGGATCGGGCCCGGGTCGGGACAGGCCCACGGCCACGGCGGCGATGCTCCCCCCCAGGGCGAGCAGGCCCACCGCGCGGCGGAGCGGACGTCGGTCAGGACGCATCGTGCTTCCCCGGCGCCGATCGAGGGCCGCCGCGATCCTGGAACCGTCCCTGGAGGGACTCGTAGAAGGTCCGGCACCTGTAGCGATCCGGCGTGGCCATGAGGCGGATGCCCTCGCGAGGGTGGACGTTGTAGTAGCCCGTGATGGCGTAGGGCAGGTGATATCCCCACCTCAGGTCGTCGCGCAGCGTGGCGAACTCGTCCACGAGGTCGAGGATGGGTTTCGGGTCGTACCTGGGATTGTCCAGGTAGAAGAGGAGCAGCTCGAGGGGGCAGTTGCCGGCGCCCCGGCCGATGCCGTGGATGGTGGCGTCCACCCAGTCCACGCCCTCATCGATGGCGGTGATGGTGTTGGCGAAGGCCTGCTGCTGGTTGTTGTGGAAGTGCGCACCCACCCGAATGCCTCGTTCTCCGAGGATCTTCTGGTATTTCCGAAGCAGGTACCGTACGTGGTACGGGTAGAGCGCGCCGTAGGAATCCACCAACGCCACGGCGTGCACGCCCGACCGCGCGGTCCGCTCGAGCGCGTGGTCGAGGTCCGGAATGTCCACCTCGGAGACGGCCATGATCTGGAGGAAGGTCTCGTACCCGCTCTCCAGGCAGTGCGCGACGAGCGGGAGCGCCTCGTCGAGCTGGGGAACGTAGGTGGCCACCCGGACCCCATCGATGACGCTGTCGGCCTTGGGGGGGATGTCCCGGGGACGGATGCGGCCGATGTCCACCATGGTGGTGAGCTTGATGCGGCCCGGGGCCACCACCCGCTCGAGCTCGTCCTCCCTGCAGAACCGCCACGGGCCGACCTGGGCGGCGTCGAAGGAACCCGGCGCCGAACGGTACCCCACCTCCATGTAGTCCACACCCGCCTGTACGAGGGCTTCGAAGCACCTGCCCACGAGCGCGTGGTCGAAGTGCCAGTGGTTGCACAGGCCGCCGTCCCGGATGGTGCAGTCCAGGACCTTCACCCGGCGGCGACGATCGGCAAAGAGGCCGTCCGGGCAGCTCGAAATCCGGTAGTCGGCACCCATGGAGGCTCCTTTCGCACGCCCGATCAGGGTGCCACGGGATCCGGGCCCGAGTCGAGGGGAGGGTCGTCCTCGCGGGCAGCGGCGCCCAGCGGGTACCGGTCGAGCAGCTCGGCCCGGAAGGCAGGGAAGGTCCCGTCCTCGATGCTCGCCCGCATGCGGTCCATGGTGCGCACGAACCAGCGGAGGTTGTGGATGGTGGCGAGCGAAGCCGCCAGGATCTCCCCCACGCGGAAGAGGTGGTGGAGGTAGGCCCGGCTGAACCGGGTGCACGTGGCGCAGTCGCAGTGGGTGTCCGGCGGGTAGGCATCGTTCCGGTACCTGCGGTCCGTGATGCGGATCCGGCCCACGTCCGTGTACAGCACCCCGGTGCGCGCGTGGCGGGTGGGGATCACGCAGTCGAACATGTCCACGCCCCGAGCCACGCCCTCCACCAGGTCCTGGGGCCGGCCCACGCCCATGAGGTAGCGGGGGGCATCGGCCGGCAGGTAGGGGGCGGTGGCCTCGAGCATCCCCAGCATGCGGTCGGGTCCCTCTCCGACCGCCAGGCCTCCGATCGCGTACCCGTCGAAGCCGATGCGCTGGACGGCCTCCGCGGATCGTCGCCGCAGGTCGGACCAGGAGGCACCCTGGACGATGCCGAACAGGCTCTGGTCCGGGCGCACGTGCGCGAGGCGGCTCGCTGCCTCCCAGCGGTGCGTCCGCTCGAGGGACGCCTCGGCGCGGGCCCGATCCACGCCGAAGGGGAGGCACTCGTCGAAGGCCATGGCGATGTCGGCGCCCAGCGCCTGCTGGATGGCCATGGACCGCTCGGGCGTCAGGCGGGTGCGGCGGCCGTCCACCGGGTAGGCGAAGGTGACGCCGTCGTCGTCCACCTGGACCTTGTCGAGGGAGAAGACCTGGAACCCTCCGGAGTCCGTGAGGATGGGAACCCGGACGCCCATGAAGCGGTGCAGGCCCCCGAGCTTCTGGACCAGGGCCTCCCCGGGCCTCTGGGACAGGTGGTAGGTGTTGCCGAGCAGGATGGAGACACCCGTGGCCTCCACCTCCCAGGGGGGCGTCGCACGCACGGCGGCCTGGGTTCCCACCGCCATGAACACCGGGGTCCGCACCTCGCCGTGCAGCGTCCGGAACCGCCCGGCACGGGCGTCGCCCGACCGGGCCTCGACCTGGAACGCGAGGGGGTGCATGGCCCGCTCGTTATCCTCCGGGCTCCGCCCGGGGAAGTCGGATTCGGGGTCGGCAACCCTTGCGCACCCCCTCGGAGAGATTGCCGCGCGCACTCCGCTCCGGTAAAGAGGGCGTCCGGCATGCCCCAGGAGCCCCCCCATCCCATGGCCATCGGTGGTCGCCCGCGTCCCACGCCGTTTCCCTCTGGCATGAAGCTCGGAGACCACTACCGGGTCGAGGGCCTGGTCCGCCTCGCCGAGGGGCGGATGTTCTACCTGCTCAACGACGATCGGCCCGACCAGGCCTTCCGGACCTGCTTGGAGTGCGGGTACCACGACAACCCTCGGGAGGAGCGCACCTGCCTGCGCTGCGGGGCCGCCCTGGCGGACCGGCGCTTCCTGATGAGCGTGCGGTGGGACACCCAGGCGTTCGGGCTCGCCCAGGACTTCTTCGAGCGCCGCCTGGTCCATCCCGCCATCGCCACACCCATCGATCTCTTCGTCCACGACCACGTGCTCTGCTCGGTCATCCCCTACCGGGGCGAGTCGCTGCTCCTCGACGAGAGCTCCCCGCTCTCGGGCCCCGAGCTCCTCCGCTTCGCCCAGCGGGTGGTGGGCACGCTGGCCTTCCTCTGCCACCACGGCATCCGCCTCGCGCAACTGGGTCCGGCCCAGTTCCTCTTCACGCCGGCCAACGAGGTTCTGCTCTGGGATCTCGACGTGGAGGAGATGGGCGAGGAGCCGATCCCACCCGAGGACCAGGGCCGGGCCGTCCAGCAGGCGGCGGACCTCCTCGCCCGGTACGCGCCGGTGGACCTCGTGCCGCTCTGGGACTTCCTGGAGCGGGTCGAGGCCGGGGAATTCCTGGACCTTCCCTCTTTGGGCAGCGCCCTGCAGGGGATCTTCGCGCCGCTGGACTCGGCCTCGGATCCGTTCCCGGCCACCGCCATCTCCGACGTGGGCCTGTGTCGGGATCTCAACGAGGACTCCTGGGCCTGGACCCGCCTGGACGACGGCACCCACCTGTTCGTGGTGGCGGACGGCATGGGCGGCCACGCCAGCGGTGAGGTGGCCTCGGCCCTCGCGGCCCGCACCCTCTGCCGGATCGCCCGGGAACGGATTCAGGGCAACGGCGTGCGCGCGGTGGAGGCGTTCGAGAACATCCTGGACGAGGCCTTCCAGATCGCCAACAACACCGTCAAGGACCTCGCGGAACGGCGCGGCAACGACATGGGCACCACGCTGGTGGCGCTCCTGATCATCGGCGAGCGGAACGCACTCATCGCCAACGTGGGCGACTCCCGGGGCTACCTCTTGCGGGACAAGGTCCTCCACCAGATCACACACGATCACAGCCTCGTGGCCCGCATGGTCGAGCAGAACCGGATCACCCCCGAGGAAGCTCGCAACCACCCGCACTCCAACATCCTCCTGAGGACGGTCGGCACCGAGCGCAACGTGGAGATCGACATCTTCTCGGTGGAGATCGAGGCCAACGACCGCATCCTCCTGTGCTCGGACGGCCTGTGGGGCGAGGTCGAAGACGAGGAGATCGAGTCCATCCTCAACCACTACGAGGATCCCCGGGTCACTACCCGCGAACTGGTGCGTGCCGCCCATCACGGAGGCGGCAAGGACAACATCACGATCGTCCTCGTGGAGGTCGGCCGGCCTCGGTAGCGCCCTACTCCCTGGCCGGAGGCCCGTGCACGAGGAGGTTGGCGATCTCCGTCTCGAGGGCTCCCGCGAAGTCGCCGACCTCCGGCCCTCCGGCCGAGAACACGCGCGCCTCCGCGTCCACCAGCACCAGGAAGGGCAGCGACGGGACCTCGTACCGACCCGCCACCACCCGGAACGGGTCTGCGAGGATCGGGAAGGAGAGGTCCAGGCTCCGGATCCAGTCGGCCGTGGTGTCGCTGTTGTCGAGGCAGATCCCCAGGAACCGGACCTTCTGGTTCCGGTAGCGCCGGGACATGGCGTCCAGGACCCGAACACCCTGGCTGCTCTCCCCCCGGTCGAAGAAGAAGACCACCACCCCGCGCGCCGGCCGGAGCGGCTCCATGCCGACGAGATCGTGAAGGGCCACCCGCTTCTCGCCATCCCGCGCGTCCTGGACCCGCGGGTTGAGCGCGGCCAGGTCGAACGCACGGGCCGGAGCGCCGACGACGAGGGCGCCCTGCTGCCAGCCCGTGGCCGCGGGAGCCGCGAGGCAGAGCAGGAGGGCGAGCGTTGCCCACATCGATGGAGCCTCCACCGCCGGAGGGGACGACTGGCCGGGATAGGTTCGCCTCCGGCGACTGTACCCGCCCCCCGTACCCTCGGCAACCGCGTGCGCCTTCCCGAAGCCTTCGCTCCTGCCGTGCAGATCGCCCTCCTCTGCCGCGAGGCGGGCGGGCGCGCCCTCCTCGTGGGAGGGGCGGTCCGGGACCTGTGCATGGCCGAGACCGGGGGGCCCCAACCTCGGACCCCCCCGGATCTCGACGTCGAGGTGCACGGGATCGGGCACGCGGTCCTCCGCCGCCTGCTGGCCCGGCTCGGCCCCGTGAACCTCGTAGGCCAGGCCTTTTCCGTCTACAAGCTCGTCTTGGACGGCGTTCTCATGGATGTGAGCCTTCCGCGACGCGACAGCAGGGCCGGGCCGGGCCACCGGGGGGTGCACGTCGAGGGCGATCCGTCGCTGGGCATCCGCGAGGCTGCACGGCGGCGGGATCTCACGATCAACGCGATCGCCCTCGACCCCTTGACCGGGGTCCTCGAGGATCCCTTCGACGGCGTGGGGGACTTGAGCCGCAGGCTGCTCAAGGCGGTGGATCCGCTCACCTTCGGCGACGATCCCCTGCGCGCCCTGCGCGTCCCCCAGTTCGCCGGCCGGTTCGGCTTCACGGTGCACCCGGACCTGAACCCCCTGTGCCGGGCCATGCCGCTGGAGGAACTCCCCGCGGAACGGGTGCGCGGCGAGGTCCGGAAGCTCCTCCTGCGCTCGCCACGCCCATCGGTGGGCCTCGACGTGGGGGCCCGCATGGGCGTGTGGTCCCGCATCCTGCCGGCCCTTCCGAGCAGCGACTGGGACCGCTGCACGGCCACCGTGGACCGTGCGGCCCACCTGAAGGACGAGCGATACCCCGAGGACGAGCCCCGGGCCGAGGCGCTCCTCCTGGCTGGCCTCTTCGCTGAGCTGTCCGGCCCCGAGGTCCAAGACTCGCTCGACCGCCTCGCGGTGTACCGCCAGGACGGGTTTCCCTTGAGGCAGGCCGTGCTCGCCCTGGTCACCCAGGCGGCGCGGCTCCCTCCGGACGCCAACGACGGGGCTCTCCGCCTCGCGTCGCGCACCGCCCGGCCCGTCGGCGGGTTGCACCTCTGGCTCTCCGCTGCCCAGGCGATCACCGGAAACCCCGCGTTTGCCGACCTCCTCGCCCGGGCCGTGGTCCTCGGGGTACAGGACGCGCCTCCGCCCCCCCTGATCCGGGGTCGGGACCTCCGCGCTCGCGGCATGCCGGCGAGCCCCGAGATGGGGCACCTGCTGGAGGCCGCCCGGCAACGGCAACTCGAGACCGGGGAAACCGACGCCGAGGCCCTGCTCACCTGGGCGATCGCGGCCACTGGATCGATCGGGACGCCACGACCGGCACAGGATGACGGCTCACGGGGTTAACCACCCCCGTCCCCTCGTCCCGGAATCGCCATGGGTCCTGTCGTCCTCCTCCTCGCCGGCCTGCTGCTCGGCGTCCCCTCCGTCGAGGCCGCCTCCACCGAAACGGCGGCCGCCCCCGCCCTGCTCCAGGCCCCGACGGCCTCGGGCCTCGTGATCAGAGCCGACGTGCAACGCGAGCAGTTGATGGGCCGGCCCATCCTCGTGTCCGTCACGGCTCGGAATCCCACCCAGGCCTCCCAGACCTTCCCGGACCTGGCCACGCGACCCCACCTGGTCCGCTTCGACATCTCGGTCGGCGGGGGCCGCCCACAGTCCCGCTACACCACGCCCCCGGCCCAGGACGCGGACGTGCGCTGGACCCTGAACCCGGGCGGGGAGCGGCGCGCGCTGCTCGAGATCCCGACCAGCAGCGGTTTCAAGGCGGAGCGGTTCGACCTCGCGATCCGCGTCCTGAACGGAGAGGAGACCGTCTCGCTGGGCCCGGTGCCGATCTCGCTGACCTGGCCCGATCCGTCCGCGGGGCACCTCGTCCCGGACCTGGAGGCGACCGAGAGCATCGGCTGGATGTCCGTCTGGTCCCACCGGACCCCCACGGGTGCGGACCTCTACCTGGACGTCCGTGCGTCCCTCGATTCCAACCGGAGAGGCGACCAGTGGTTCCTCGCCCACGTCGATGCTCCGGTCGTGCCCCAACTCGCCGCCAGCCGACCCACGGAGGCCAAGGACCGCCACGTCTACTGGCATCCCGGCGGCCGGAGCCTCTGGTACCTCCGCACCCAGAGCACCGGCGCGCGGACGGCGCCGCGACGGGCGGACCTGCCCTGGCCCGACTGGGAGTTCCTGGCCCGAGGCATCTCGGATCCCAAGGGCGGGCTCCACGTCCCGGTCTGGATCCCCGCGCCGTCCGGCCGGGGCGGCGAGGTGCGCGTGGTGAGCATCGATCCGCAGGGTACACCCTACTTCCGCGTGGTGGTCAAGCTGCCCGAGCGGCCCCGGGCCTGGAGCACCGCAGACCTCGGCGGGCAGGTACGCCTGCTCCTGCTCCAGGGAGGAAACCTCGACCTGTACACGCTCTCCACCGACCCCCGCGTGACGCTCCCGGCCTCCGGCGTCCGCCTGCTGCCGCCCCACGTGCGCAAGCCTCCCAAGGCCAAGAAGGACGAGGAGAGCAGCAAGGAGGGCGAGGAGGGCGAGGAGGCCGCCGAGACGACCGAGGCCGCCGAGACGCCCCCCGAGGTCGCCGCGGAGGCCGCACCCGAGCCCCCCCCGGTCCCGACGATCCCGCCGCTGCCGCCCACCACGGGCGCCACCTTCGCCATGCTGCCGGACACGCCCGAGCAGCCGGGGGGTCTGGCCGTGTTCGCCTGGGCCGAGACCGGCACGACCGAGCGTCTCTTGTCCGGCGCCTGGCTCTCCCTCCGGGGCAGGGAGATCGCTCGGATCGAGGGGATGGTGCTGCCCAAGGGCCACCAGGTGCACACGGTCATCCCCGCGGGCTACGAACCTCTGATCGCGGTGAGCATCGACGCCAGCGGCAAGGGCTCGCTGCTGCGAGCCAACCTGGACGCGCCTCTGGCGCTCGGCGCGATCTCCCCCGACGAGGTGATTCGGCCCGACGGCAAGGGCAACCTCGTGCGCGTCTCGATGCGCGCCCGCGAGGGCGTCACCTCGTCCCGCATCGCCGTGCCTCGCTGATCGAGGCCCCGCCCACGGGGCCCGGAGATCCTACGGGTCTCCGCACATGTACGGATTGTCGTGGCAGTAGGCGCTCATCTCGTTGGCGCAGTAGGCCTGCTCCAGGCCGGCGAAATCGTAGTCCGGATCCAATGGCTTCTTAGCCTCGCGCGGGAGCGTGCACTCGTCGATGTTGGCGCAGGCCCCTTCGTAGACGGCCGTGGCGAAGGACAGGATGGAGTCGTCCATGGGCAGCGAGAAGGTGCGCAGCACCACCGTGTACTCGATGCCCGCACGTCCCCGGGTGTCGATCTCGCAGGACTCAACGGTGGCCCGTCCGGCGTGGGCGGGGGTCTGGCTGTAGTACCCCACCATCTCGCAGAGGTCGTACTCGATCGTGGCGCTGTGTCCGAGGCTGTCGGTGTACAGACCCTCGAAGTCGCCCAGCTCGATGCCCGGCGAGCCCGTGTAGTTGGCCGACAGCCCGATGCTCATGTCCAGGTCGCCGTCGTCCAGGTAGTTGTCGGGCCAGGCGTAGGACTCCAGCTGTCCCTGGAGGGCGACGGACTGGTTCCAGAAGACCGCCTCCGGATCCACGACCACGCACACCTTCGCGTCCACGCCGAGGAACGTGAAGGTGGCGCCGCCGCGCTCTCCGGGAGACGGGGCCCCGACCTCGGCGTAGGTGACGAGCGACTCGCGGGTGCTGCGGTCCTCCCACTCCTCGGGCGTGAGGACGTAGAGCTCGCCCAGCTCGAGCACCGGCAAGACGTCCGTCTCGACCGGGACCAGGTAGTCGCCGCTCCGGTCACAGGCGGACAGGAGAACCAGGGGGAGAAGGGTCCTATTCATAGGCGAAATCCAGCACGATCTCGGGTTTGTCCTCGGGGGACGTCATCTGCCAGGCCTCGGAGACGATCCAGTCTCCCTGGTAGATGTAGAGGCTCGGGTAGTTCAGGATGTCCTGGTGGCTTCCCCCGGCCTCGAAGTTCATGTCGTAGTCGTAGCGGGCAGGTCCGGGGCGGTCGGAGTCGCAGGTGGAGAACGTGTAGGCCTGCGAGGGGCTGTCCACCCAGCCCCAGATCTTCATGCCCTCCACGTAGAGGGTGTGGGGCATGGAGAACTCGGCCACGAAATCCCCGTCCTCGTTCTCCTCGAAGTCGAGGTCCGGCACCCAGGTCCCGTCCTCCTGGCGTTCCACCGCCAGGAATCCCAGCTCGTCGTAGGAGGTCGCGTAGTAGTACCAGAAGCAGTACTGCTCGTAGTACCGGACGCTGGTGACCTCCTCGCCGTAGGGATCGAGGACCGGATCGTCGGCCCACTCGTTGAAGTACTCGAGGATCTGCTCGAAGGAGGCAAAGCGGCCCGTGGTGACCTGGCAGGCCACCGACTCCAGGCAGGCGAAGTCGAAGCGGCCCACCGAGGTCCCGCCGTAGGGGTAGGTGTCGCCAGGGTAGGCGGCGTCGAGGATCGGCCCCATATCGGGGTGGGGGTAGCGGAACGCGCCCTGGGTCACGTCGGGGAACGCGCCCAGGTAGACCGGACCGATGAACCGGACGTCGGTGACCTCGCTCTCGTGGCCCTCGTCGTCGGTGATCGTGCGGGTGGCGGCGGCCCTGGGGACGGTGACCGTGCCGACGATCTCGATCTCGGGGAGGTTCTCGTCGAAGCTGCACCCACAGAGGGTCGCGCTGGCGAGGAGGAGGAAGGGGCTCCGCATGGATGCTGCTCCGGGCTAGAACTTGTAGCGCAGGCCCAGCGAGAGCTGGAGCGGGTGCTGACGACCGACGATCACCCAGCGGTTCTGGGCGTAGACGTACCCGGCGTTCCGGCTGACGGCCTGCTGGTTGTTGGTGATGTTCTCGGCCATCGCGTTCAACCAGAGCTCGCCCTTCCGAACGGGGATGGCCTGCTGGACCATCACGTTGGCGAACCAGTAGCCCTCGGTCCGGGTGTAGGTGCCGACGTCGTCCCTAAGAAGACCGTACCCCTGGGCGGCCTCCGAGTAGTAGTACCGGCTGTAGGGGTAGCCCGAGTAGTACTCGATGGACGCGGCCAGGATGGAGGTCCAGGGATCGGTGGGCAAGTCGTAGGATCCGTACGCCTTCACCTGGTGGCGCATGTCGGTGTAGAGGTTGCCGTAGATGTACTCGAGCTGCTCGGGGTTGGTGAGCGAGCCCGAGACCGAGGTCTGCAGCGTGCCCTTGGACACCACGTAGGAGTAGGTGGCGAGGAGCTGCCAGCGATCGGCGTAGTTCTTCTTGAACTGGACGTCGGTCTGGTAGTAGTCGCGCCGGGAGATGTCCGCCGTGCGGAGGCGGAAGATGCTCTCCAGCTCCCCGTTCCCGGTGGCGATGACGTTGTAGCCGTCGTCGTCCCAGACGAGGTTCACCTCGTCGTAGTCGTACACGTTCCGGGTGAACCGCGCGGTGAACGAGGCGCCGAAGGCCATGTCCTGCACCACCTCGCGCTGGCCACCGATGACGAACTCGTCGGCGTGGGGGGCAATCGTCTCGTCCCAGACGTAGTCCTGGATCAAGCCGTCGTTCTCCCCGTAGTTCTTCGAGGACGACGAGGCGTAGTTGTTGAAGTACTCGCCGACGAACCCCTTGCTGCCGAACGTGTTGGCCTGGGAGGAGAAGGCGGCCACCGCCAGCCGACCCGTGTCGTTGACCCGGCCGTACCCGCCCCGGACGACGGTCTTGCCGTCGCCCCAGGGATCCCAGGCGGTGAAGACGCGGGGGCCCCACAGGGCCGCATCCACCACGGCTTCGCCCTGATCGTTGCGTTGGACCGTGCGGTCCCAGCGGAACCCGTATCGGAAGGTCAGGTTCTCGATGGGCTTCCAGGCATCCTGCGCGAACAGGCCGAGGTGGTCGCCCGTGGCCAGCGTGTGGTACGGCCCGGTGATCTCGAGCCAGTAGAAGTTCTCGTAGGTGCTGGGCGAGTAGGTGACCGCGTTGAGATCCACGAAGTACATGTTGCCGGTGTACCCGACGATCTGGGTCCACCGCGTGCGGTCGAGCTCGACGCCCACCTTGACGTCGTGGAGCCCCGCGGCCTCCACCTGGAGAAGACTGAACTTGCTGGTGAGGTTGTAGCGGTACCGGTCGTCGAAGTAGTAGTAGTACCAGTTATCGGAATTCCAGGCGTTGTAGGAGCCGAAGCGACCGGGGGTGGTGAAGTCGAGGTTGTTCTCCTCCTCGTCCGTCTCGCACGGGTGGTACCCGAGCTCCTGGTCGTGCGTGCACGGCACGCCGTAGACCTCGATGAAGGTCTTCTGCCCGGTGATCTTGGTCTCGAGGAAGGTCGAGGGAGAGATGAACCAGTCCCACTGGCCGCTCACCACGCCGCCGCCCTGGTACTGCCGGCCCTGGGCCTCGGGCCGGACGAAGCGGTTGGTCTGGTTGATGTTGTCGATGCTGGTGGGGTCGGTCTGGCCGAGGAGCGTGAACCGGTGGGCCGCGTTCGGCTGGAAGGTCAGCTTGCCGAGGATGTAGTGCCCGTCGAAGTCTCGGGGGAGGTCGATGCCGACGTTCGCGATGAGGGTGCGATCGTACTGGTAGGAGAGGATGAACCAGGCCCGGTCTCGGACGATGGGGCCGGAGACCTTGGCGCTGACCTGGACCGTGTCGTACTGGGAGTCGAATCCCGTGGGCGCGAGCTCTGTCCCGTCCGCGGCGTACCGGGCATCGATCTTGGGGGACCAGGTCCCGGTCTGGACCCAGGCGCTGGTGTCGAACTCGAGCCGGTTGCCCCCGGACTCCGTGACGATGTTGACCACGCCGCCCAGACCCTCGCCGTACTCGGGGTCGAGGGCGTTGGTGAGCACCTCGAGCTGCTCGATGGCGTCGAAGTTGAAGTTGAGCGAGAACGTGCCGGTCACGGGGTCGGTGATGTTCACCCCGTCGAGCATGTAGGTGTTCTCGTTGTAGCCGGCGCCGACCACGTTCGGGTTGGCGCCTCCGACCACGCCGGGCGCCGCGCTCACGGCCTGCTGGTAGGATCGGCCCGTGGGCATGCGCTGGAGGAACTCCTTGGACAGGACCTCGCCCTTGGCGGTCTGCTCGGTGTCGATGGTGGGTCGTGCCTCCTCGACGACGATCTCCTCCCCGGCCTGCTGGATCCGCATCTCCACGGTGATCGAGGTGGTGCGACCGATGTTCACGTCGAGGTTCGGCCTCAAGGTCTTGGCGAACCCGGCCTTCTCGGCCAGGAGCTCGTAGGCTCCCGGTGGCAGTTCGAAGAACGCGAAGCGGCCGTTCTCGTCGGTCGAGCGCTGCTGGGCGCCGCCGATGAGCGACTCGGATCGGATGGTGACGAGCACCCCCGGGATGGCCAGTCCTCCCTCGTCCACGGTGACGCCCTTGATGACGCCCGTGGTGATGGAGGCCTGTGCGAGCGCCGGGACGAGGAGTGCCACCATCGCCAGGAGGTACAGCAGGCGACGGAGGAGCGGGCTGGAGCGGTGCATCTCGGACCTTCGGAGGAGGGGGTGCGGGCTCGGCGGTTCCTTGGGGGCTCCCGTACGGGTCTCGAACGGGTCCTCGGGGGGGCGCAGCGGGGACACTCCACGCCGGTAGCAAAACAGGAAACGCATAGGCGGCCGCGGGCACGGCGTCAACCCGCCCTCGCGCCCTTCTCGCGTGTCGACATCGGGGGGGCCCACGCGAGGGGGGCCGTGGGCCCCCCCGGC
>JAFGLY010000014.1 GCA_016927815.1 Deltaproteobacteria bacterium
CCGGGCCGCCACAGGATCGCGATCGTGACCCCCACACACAACAGGGCGGCCAGGACGACCCACCCGATGGAGCGACGAAACGACACGGTGAACCTCTAGTCGAGGGCGTGGACGACCACGCCGCCGCGGAGCTTGGGTTCGAACCACGTGGACTTGGGTGGCATGACCTGTCCGGAATCCGCCACGTCCATGAGCTGCTCGAGGCCGGTGGGAAACAGGTGGAAGGCCACCGCGGCCCGCCGCTCGTCCACCGCGTGCTTCAGCTCCCGCCAGCCCCGGATCCCGCCGACGAACTCGATGCGCCCGTCCCGCCTCGGATCCCGGATGCCGAGGACCGGTGCCAGGAGCTGGTCCTGGAGCACGGACACGTCGAGTCGTCCCACGGGATCGGCCGGGACGCGCTCGGCATGCGGGGTGAGTCCATACCAGCGACCCTCCACGTACATCGTGATCAGGCCGCGTCGGCTGGGGACGGGGTCCGGATCCGGGTGCACCGCGAAGCGCTCCTCGACGGCCTCGAGGAAGGCCGGGACGTCGAGGCCGTTCAGATCGGCCACGAGCCGGTTGTAGGCCAGGACCTGGAGTCGCGTCGCGGGAAACACGCCCGCGAGGAACCAGGCGTGCTCGATGCCCTCGGGATGACGTGCGTGGCAGAGCGAGGCCGCCTGGCTGCGATGGTGGCCGTCTGCGACGTAGAGGATGGGTACCTGGGCGAAGGCCTCCTCGATCTGACGGATCCTGTCGGGTTCGGAGACCACCCACAGCGTATGGATCACGCCGTCCTCGGTGGGCACGCTCCAGGCGGGCGTGCCGGACGCAAGGCGGTCGAGCAGGGCGGTCAGCGCTGCGTCCTCCCTCCAGGCCAGGAACACGAGGCCGGTCTGGGCCCCCAGGATCTCGATGAGGCGAGAGCGGTCCTCGACCTTGTCGGGCCGCGTGTGCTCGTGCTTCCGGATGAGACCCCGGTCGTACTCCTCCACCGACACGCAGGTGAGAAAGCCCACCTGCTCGTGCCAGCGCACCACGGCCCCGGACCCGTCCTTCATGGGCATCTTCTGGCCGTAGAGGTACACAGAGGGCCGGGGGTCCCTTACGAGCGCACCCATGGCCTGCAACCGGGCGAGGGCCTCCCGGGCGGCCACGTAGGCTGCATCGGAGTGGGCATCGGTTCCCGCGGGCAGGTTCACCTCCGGCCGCGTCACGTGGAGGAAGGAGAACGGATTGTCCGCGCACAGCGCGCGGGCCTCGGTCTCCGAGAGGACGTCGTACGGAGGGCTGATGACGCGGGCAGCGAGGGGGTCGGCGGGTCGGATCCCCGTGTGGGGACGGATGCGGGCCATGCATGCTCCAGGGGCGGACGCAGGAAGCCTACCGGTATCCATCGGCCCCGAGGAAGGAAAGCGGTGCGGCTCCAGGATCGGCCCGCGGCACGGGTTAGGTGCCTCCACCGACATCCGAGGACCTCCCATGGCCCAGATCGGCTCCTGGTTCTCCCGCGTGTTCTCCGCTGACGCCACCCGGGGACTCTCGGGCGACAGCGACTTCCTCGCAGGCGAGGGAGGGTCGTTCTACGCATCGCGCCTCCGCCTCCACACGTCGGAGGGCGACCCCGTGGCCGATCCCCTTCTCCTGTGGGATCCCAGCCGAGCCCGAAAGCAACGCTTCGGGCTGCATGCCCACCTGCTGGCCGACCGTGGCGACGGGGTGGCCCGCTTCACGGACATCCTCGTGGTGCTCGCCGCGGAAGACTGGGACCGTGCGGTCAGCGAGGGGGGCCAGGCGTCGCTGGACAGGGTGCGGGACGTGCTCACGGCAGAGGTGATGCAGTTCTGCGTCCAGCACTCCTTCAACCCCATCTTTCCGGACCGCCCGTTCGGGATCAGCCTCGTGCGCGATGGCGCTCCCCAGCTCCATGGCCACCGCATCGGGCTGATCGCGGGCCAGTTCGTGACCGGTCTTCTTCCCAACTACTACCGGGGGCCCATCGAGACCTCCTCCCCCACCCTCGCGGTCCACCTGAACCTGCCGGGGCAGTGGGAGGGATACCGCCAGGTGGGCGTGGTGCACGGCGACCAGTTCCACTACACCCTCGGCTCCCACTGGCTCGACTCGTTCCGCAACGCCGCGTTCCCCGGCCCGGCGCTCTACCAGCTCCAGCAGCAGCCCGACGGCTCCCTGGTCCACGTGGTGAATCCCGACTTCCAGGATCAGTACGAGGTCGGGACCGTGCGGACCTCGGATGGCCCGGCGGTGCTGGCCATCGCGGCCCGGAACGGCGGCACACCCGTGGCCTGGATCGTCCTCGCCGTGGCCAGCCGGAAGGTCCCCGCGCACCAGGCTGCCGCGGAACAGGGCCCGACCCCTCGTAGCCGGCGCCGAGATGGTTCCTCGGACGTCAGCAGCACGTCGCGCTCCCGGTCGAGCCCGCGGACCCGGCCGCCCCCCGACGCCGACGTCCCCACCACGCCGGCATCCTCACCCGGCGTCGTCCCCCCGGCCATGGCCACGCAGCCGCTCCCCCCCGAGCCGGTCGCCTCGAAGGCCCGAACGGCGGCGGGCCGGGAGTCCGACCCGGCTTCGGGCCCACCGGTTCCAGCCCCCGTGGCGCCGACAGCGAGGGAGGCGCCCGCGGCCCGATCGGCCTCCGTCCAGATCGCGGGCGAGGCTCCGTCGTCCAAGCCAGGTGCGTGGCAGCGCACGATCGTGCCCGAGGCCATCGAGGAGCGAATCTTCACCCTCAAGGAGCGCGGGGCGCTGCTCCAGCGCGTCCATTTCGCCCAGTTCATGGAAGGCTACGACGTCTTCGTGAGCCGCACGGGCCAGCTGGGGACTGCCATCCCCGATCCGGTGGCGATCTTCCAGGTCCGCGAGGACCGGGTCTTCTTCCTCGCGCAGGTGGAGGGCGTGCGCCTCGCGGGGCGTCCGCTCCAGCCGGATCGGTTGATTCCCCTGCGGGGCGTCGTCGAGATCGAGGCTGGAGGGCAGACGTTCGAGTACCGGGAGCTGGCGGGGGTGCCTGCCGAGGGCTGGCCGTTCCTCGGAGAGATCCGCCGGCCTGCCTCGTCCGCCTACATGGTGTTCGGCGGAAGCTACCGCATCGGTCGCGATCGGAAGTGCAAGGTGCGGCTGCCGGACGAGCCCCACAACGACAACATCGTCTGGCGGATGGACCTGGACGAGGGAGACGTCATCCGCTCCCGGGCGGGGGACATCCCCAAGAGCCGCTTCTACAACGACTCCATCATGGTGGCGTCCGAGCACGCGGAGATCGATCTCACGGGCGAGCCGATCCTGCGCAACATCGCCCGCCACTGCTTCAGCTACGTCCGACGTGGCTCCGAGGTGTTCCCCCTCTTCCCCTCCAGGGGCGAGCCGGGCGAACAGGGCGTCGTGCTCTTCCCCGGTGACGAGGTGCTCGTCGGGAACAACCTCTTCGAGGTGTCCTTCCCGCCTGCGGAAACGCAACGGGAAGAGGCGCCGGCGCCGGAACCTCGGGACGAAGGAGAACCCGGAATCCGGCTTCGCCTGCCCGGGCGCGCGACGGCCTCGAGGCCGGAGGAGGAGCCTCCTGCGGCCCACGGACTGGGGGAGGCAGGCCCTGCGCCGGAACGCCCTCCCTCCAAGCAGGAACTGGACTCGATCCTCGGCACGGACGCGCCACCCCCCGGAGGGATCACCGGTCCTCGCGGCGACGTGGTCGTCGTGGAGGAGGCGGCCTGTCGCCTGGAACTGTCCCGGCCCGCCCGGCTCCTCCAGGTGGGCTGGATGGTGGCCGGAGACCAGGTGGTGGGCAACCACCTCGGGGTCGGGATCGCCGTGCCGGAGCTGAGGATCGTGCCCGGGCAGTCGTTCCGCCCTCGCGACTATGCCGGTCTGCAGGTCAGGGGCCCTCGGGGCAGTGCATGGCTCCTCGACCGGGTGGAGGCCCGCCTGAAGATCCCCGACGAAACCGTCTCGCACACCGAGGAACTGGAGGGCCTCGTCCTGGAGATCGACCGCAGGGATCCGGACGGCGTGGTGGACTTCACGGTGGTGTTGCGGCTCCTGCTCGAGCCCTGGCTGCCCGACCCGCGTGCACGCCTCCTTGCGCTCGACAGCGAAGATCGCCTCGTCGCGTCCCTGTTCACGCTCGGCATGCCGCTCAAGGTCGGCCGGGCCCTCACCCTCGGTCCCATCCGGTGCCGCGGCACCTTCGACGGCCACGACCTCCAGATCAGCGATCACCTCGACTCCTACGCCTTGCCCGATGGTACGTTCCGCCCGTTCCTGCACCGGAGCGGAGACGGCCTGCCCCGGACCGTGCCCGAGGACGGGTCGCCGATCCGGGTGGCTCCGGGAGATCACCTCGTCGCGGGGAACGCCGTCTTCCGGTTCCTGGTGGACTGACCCGCGGGATCGGAGTGCCGGACCCACCCTGCCCTCCTCGCATGACCGTGGGCGTGGTGTGCTCGCTGGGGATCGGGCCGGAGAAGGGCGGGCGGAAGCACAACGAGGACAACTACCTGGTGTGCTGTGACGGAGAGATCCGTTGGCGCGAGGGCGATGGCGAAGCCGTGCACCCCGCGTCCGGCCACAGCGTGCTCCTTGCCGTGGCCGACGGCATGGGCGGCCACGAAGACGGGGCTTGGGCCTCCGCGTCGGCGGTGCAGGCGATGGCGGGCCTCTATACGACCCACCCGGACATGTCCCCGGAACTGGCCCTCCACCGTTTCTTCCTGGCGACCCACCGCAGGCTGCACAACTCCCTGGCCCACGACGGCTGCGTCCGCAGCGGCACGACCCTGGCCTGCGCCTGGATCGTGGGCTCTCGGCTTGCCTGGATCCACGTCGGAGACAGCCGAATCTACCTCTTCCGCGGCGATGTCCTGGAGCGCCTCACGCGCGAGCACACGCGTCGCCTCTTCGCTCAACGCGACCGGCGCCGGATCCCCACGGATCCCGACCAGCTCGCGCAGAACTTCATCTTCGGGTCCAGGGGTCTGGGCGACAACGCGGGGATCCGCATCGACCCCGGCCTCGACTCGGGTGCCTTTCCGCTTCGTCCCGAGGATCGGATCCTGGCGTGCTCGGACGGCCTTTGGGGCTTCGTGGGCGACGAGGACATCGCCGAGGTCCTCAAGACCGTTCCGGCGCCGGCCGACTGCGCACGAATGCTCGTGGATCGCGCCCTGGAATGCGGGTCCGACGATAACGTCACCGCGCTTGTGGCCCGTGTGGAACGGCTCGGCCGGAAGGACCCGAGCGGGCCCATGAGGTTGAGGGCGGCCGATACGTTCGCCCCCTGGTGAGGGGCGGGGTGTAGGGGGAGAAACGCGGCTACGGGTCCACCCGCACCCGCACCGTCACCGCCACGGCGCGGGTCCGCGGCAGCGAGGTGCCGGAGAGGCGGGACACGACGCAGGCCGATACGGCGGCAGGCAGCGCCTGGACGGGACGGGCGGAGCGTACCCGGCCATCTGCCTCCAGGACGAGATCCACCTGCACCGGGGCCGTGAGGCCGCAGGCCGCGGCGATGCCCAGGGAGGGGATCGCCGTCTGGATCGCCCCCCCGTCCTCCGAGGCGGCCGCGGCCTCTACGGCCGCCGCGCTCTGCGGCGGCGAGACGGAGCGGGGAACGGTCGGAACCGGAGTGCCTCGAGAGATGAGCCACGGAAGCGTGGAAAACGAGCCCGACCGGTACCCGCCGACCGCGACCAGGCCGACACCGGCACACGCGATGGAGAGGAGGGCGAGGATCGCGAGTGCGGCCAGCAGGACCCGCCGGCGCGGAGGAGCGGCCCGAGCCGGTGCCGGCGATGGGTCGGCGTCGCTGGCGGACCGGACGGGGGGGCCCGAGGTCCACGTGGACAGGGGCGTGCCCGGCCCGGCCGTGTCTCCAAGGGACCCCGGCTCCTGCCTGGGGCGTGGAATGCCGCTCTCGACGGCCTCCAGCATGGAGGCCATCTCGCGCGCGGAGCAGCGGGCCTCGGGCTCGACCGCCATGGCGGACGAGAGGGCCTCCTCGAGGGCCAGCACCAGGGCGGGTGGGCCGTCCGGTCGGCGAAGTCGGGCCGGCAGGCGCTGGATCAGCAGGTCGCGGGCATCCTCCGGGTCGAGGCGGCTCGCCATGGGAAGGAGCGGCTGGCCCTGGAGGCAGAACCACATCAGGGCGCCGGCTGCGAAGACATCGGTGGCCCGGGAGGGGGGGAGCCCCTCGAACTGCTCAGGTGCGGCGTACTGGGGCGTTCCCAGGAAGGAACCGGCCCGGGTCAGCGTGTCGCCGAACGAGGTGGCCACCTTGGCGATCCCGAAGTCCGCCACCCGGACCACGGGCGTCCGACCGGGCTCGGGCAGGGCTTCCAGGAGCACGTTCTCGGGCTTGAGGTCGCGGTGGATGACTCCGACCTGGTGGGCCCGTTCCAGGGCTTCGAGCACCTGCCGGACCGTCCCCGCTGCCTCCCTGAGCCCCAAGAGCCCATGCTGCCGGACGTAGTCGTGGAGGCTGCCCCCGTGCTCGAAGCGCGTCACGAGGTAGGGCGGCTCGCCCGTCCTGTGCACGAAGCCCCGGTAGACCACGATGTGCGGATGATCGAGCTCCTGCAGGATCTGGGCCTCCTGGGACAACCGTCGCAGGTAGGCCCCGTGGTCGCGGCTGGCCCACAGGACCTTCACCGCCAGCTCGGGCCCGTCTTCCGTGCCGTCGGATGCGATCTCTCGAACCAGGTAGGTGATCCCGGCGCCTCCGGTGGCGAGACGCCGGATCACCCGGTAGCGGCGATCGATGATCTCGCCTGCCTCGTACAGCGCACCCCAACCCCCTTCGGGGCGGCGCTCCTGGCAGGCGAGATTGGGACAGCTCTCGAGGTCCCCGACGAAGGTGCTCAGGCAGCGCCCACAGTACCAGGAGCGCTGGGCGGGGTCTGCCATGATCTCCTCCCTCGGCACCCTGGCCGAGGGGCTACCCGTGCCGCCTCTCGAAGTCCGTCATGAACGCGACCAGGGCGTCCACGGACTCCATCGGGCAGTAGTTGTAGACCGAGGCTCGGATGCCCCCCACGGATCGGTGACCCTTCAGGCCCGAGAAGCCCGCTTGGGCCGCCTCGGCCAGGAAGGTCTCCTCGAGGGTCGGATCGTGGATCCGCCAGGTGATGTTCATGCGGGACCGGCTCTCCGGTTCCGCGTGAGGCTTCCAGAAGTCGGAGCGGTCGAGCTCAGTGTAGATCCGGGCGGCCTTCGCCTCGTTGTTGCGCGCCACGGCCTCCAGTCCGCCGAAGTCCTCGATCCATCCGAGGATCTCGTCCACCACGTAGATACCGATGGTGCAAGGCGTGTTGAACAGACTCTGCTCCTTCACGTGGGTGCGGTAGTCGAGCATGCTGGGCAGGCCCGAGGGCACCCGCTCCAGGATCTCCTTCTTGAGAATGACGACCGTGACCCCGCTCGGACCGAGGTTCTTCTGGGCCCCGGCGTAGATGAGGTGGTGCTTCCCGACCTCGACGGGCCGGCTGGCGATGTCGGAGGACATGTCGGACACGAGCGGAAGGCCGTCGCTCTTGGGGGTGCGGAAGAACTCGGTGCCGTAAATCGTGTTGTTCGTGGTGTAGTGGAGGACCTTCGCGTCGGGCCGGACGGTGTACTCGTCATCGGTGCAGACGTGCGCGAAGTTGTGGACGCTGCCGTCGTACGCCACGCGCACGTCGCCCACCAACGCGGCCTCCTTGATGGCCTTCTTGCTCCAGACGCCGGTGTTCAGGAAATCGATCTTGTCTCCCCGTTCGAGGAGGTTCATGGGCGCCATGATGAACTGGAGGGAGGCACCGCCCTGGAGGAACAGGATCTCGTAGTCGTCCGGAATGGAGAGGATCCGCCTCAAGCGTGCCTGGGCGGAGCGGACGACGGCGTCGAAGGTCTTGGAGCGGTGGGAGATCTCCATGAGCCCGATGCCGGTGCCCTTGAGGTTGGGGAGCTGCTCGGCGAGCTTCTCCACCACCGAGAGTGGCAGGACGGCGGGGCCGGCGGCGAAGTTGTGGATACGATCGTACTTCATGACGGATCCTCTCGAGGATGGGGTTCAGGGATTGACGCAGTTCGAGGCTTCGCCCGTGTCCAGGAACGTGCGGATGATGCGGACGGCCTCCTTGGCGACCGCGTCCTGGGCCTGCTCGGTGGAAGCTCCGATGTGGTGGGTGCCGTAGACGCCGGGCAGGGCCGCGACGTCGTCGGCGAAGACCGTGTCGTTGGCCGCGGGCTCGGTCCAGTACACGTCCAGGCCCACACGGATCCGCTTGGTCTGGACGGCCCGAACGAGGGCGGCCTTGTCCACGATCTCGGCCCGGGAGGTGTTGACCAGCATGGCGCCTGGCTTGAGCGCATCGATCACGGCCTCGTTCACGAGATTGCGGGTGGCAGGCACGAGCGCGAGGTGGATGGTGACCGCGTCGGCCGCGGCGGCGACCTCGAGGGCCGTCTCCATCTTGGAGCAGCCGGGTGCGGCATCGGCCGGCACGAAGGGGTCCCAGTAGATCACGTTCATGCCCATGGCCTGGGCGATGTGGGCCACCTCGCGGCCGATGTTGCCCAGACCCAGGCAGCCCAGCGTGCGGCCGCGCAGGCCTTCAGCCTTGGAGTACTCCTTCTTGGCCCACTTTCCGGCCTTCAGGTCGGCCACGTTGTCGCAGATCCGGCGGTCGAGCGCGACGAGGAAGCCGATGGTGAGTTCGGCCACGGCGGACGAGTTCTTGCCGGGGCAGTTGGTGACCTTCACGCCCCGGGTCGTGGCCTTCGCCACGTCGATGGTGTTCACGCCCGCGCCGGCACGCACGATCATCTTCAGGGCGTTCCCGGCATCGATCTGCTCGGCCTGCACCTTCGTGGAGCGAACCACCACGACGGTGGGATCGTGAGCGCGCATCGCCTCGGTGAGGGTCGGGCCGTCGAGCGAAGGATCGGTGTGGACCGTGCAACCGGCCTCCTCGAGGGATCGGGAGAACCATGCGGGGACCTTGTCGGCGATGAGGACCTTCACGGCGGACTCCTGGTTGGGGCTGAAATGCCCGGGCAGCAGACCCCTAATCTGGCTCCGGTTGCCCGGCTCCCCGATCCACGCCAGCGAGGCGGCCGATATCCCCGGCGGCGATCGGTCCGGCTACGTTGGGTGGGTCATGTACCCGATCGTGTACCTCTCGGCTGCTGCCTGCCCGGACCGGGGCGACGAACGCCCAGTCATGGCGCTCGGCACCTTTGACGGCGTCCACCGTGGGCACCAGGCCCTGCTCGGCCGTCTCGTGGCGCACGCGCGGGCCCTGGGGCGCCCCGCCCTCGTGTTCACGTTCCATCCCTCTCCGTCCGCGGTGCTCGGCCGCGGCGATCCCAGGGCCATCCTGCCCCTCGAGGAGCGGATCCGCCTTCTCGGGGAGTTCGGGGTGGACCGGGTGGTCGTGGAGCGGTTCTCGCAGGCCTACGCCGTACGGTCCGCCCGCTGGTTCGCTCGGGAGGTCCTGGGTCGGCTCGTCCGCCCGGCCGCCCTGGTGGTGGGCCGCGACTTCCGTTTCGGGCACCAGGGCGCGGGTGGGGTGGAGAGCCTGGCCGAGTGGATGCCCGACCTGGAGGTGGAGGTGGTGGAGGCGTGCCTGGAGCAGGACCTCCCGGTGTCCTCCTCCCGCATCCGGAAGGCCCTCGCGGCCGGCCGGGTGGCCGAGGTCGCGACGCTCCTGGGTCGGCCGTGGGCGGTGACCGGAACCGTGAGCCCGGGCCAGGGTCTCGGCCGGCGCCTCGGGTTCCCCACGGCCAACCTCGTGCACGACGCCGACCTGCTCCCGGCCGACGGTGTCTACGCGGTCCGGGCCCGGGTGGACGGGGGTGCGCCCGAACCCGCGGTGGCCAGCCTGGGAACCCGTCCCACCTTCGACGGCGAGGGCTTCGTCCTGGAGGTGCACCTGCTCCGGGATCCGGAGGGCCCGTCCGAGGACGCCCTGTACGGCACACCGGTCGAGATCGGGTTCGTGGACCGGATCCGGGACCAGGAGCGGTTCCGGGACGCGTCGGCGCTCGTCCGAGCCATCCGCAAGGACACCGAGCAGGCTCGGCGGATCCTCGCTCCGGAGGGCCCTTGCGCGGCCGGAACCGGACGGAGAACATGACCTCCATCCTGTCCGCCGTTCTGCTGGGGGTCTTCATGGCCGCCGTGTTCGTGGCCGTGTGGGCCATGCAGCCCAGGGACGCCCGTCGGCGGGTGGAGGCGCGGCTCGGCCTCCAGGGCGTAGAGGCCCGACACTCCAGCCCGGTCGCGGAGGGGATGCGGCCGCTGCTCCGCCTGCTGGTCCCACTGGTGCGGGGTATCGGACAGGCCGGCTACCGGGAGCGCATCGAGCACCGGTTCGTGACCGCCGGCATGACGGGCGCCATGACCGGAGACGAGTTCCTGGCCTGCAAGGTCGTGATGGCGGTGTTCTCCTGGATCCTGATCGTCGGCATCGGCGGCGGGGTCGTCTTGCACGGGCCCGTGCCGCTCGCCGTTCACCTGCTGGTACCAGGGATCGGAGCCTTCCTTCCGGACCTCTGGCTCGAGGCCGAGGTACGGCGCCGGCAGGACGGGATCCGCCGCGCCCTCCCCTACGTGATGGATCTCCTCACGCTGTCGGTGGAAGCGGGCCTGGACTTCGTGGCCGGCCTGCACAAGGTCTGCGAGAAGGCGCATCCAGGGCCACTCGTCGAGGAACTCTCCTTCTTTCTGAAAGAGATGCAGGTGGGTGCGTCCCGCCAGCAGGCCCTCCGGAGCCTGGCCCGCCGCTGCGCCATGCCGGAGATCTCGTCGTTTTCGGCGTTGCTCGTCCAGGCGGATCACCTGGGTGCGAGCATCGGCCCCGTGCTTCGGGCCCAGGCCGACCTGATCCGCACGCAGCGGCACCAGCGTGCGGAGCGGGCAGGTGCCTATGCCTCACAGAAGATCCTCTTCCCCCTCATCTTCTGCATCATGCCCGCCGTGTTCGTCATCGTGTTCGGCCCAATCGCGCTGAACTTCCTCTATGGGAAGGGGGTGCTGGGTGGCTAGCCCGGTGCGCGTGATGAACCGCACCCGCTCGACCATCCTGGCCGCTCGGGCCTCCCGTGTGGACAAGGTCTGGGGACGGATGCGGGGCCTCCTGGGAGCGCCTCCCCTCGCACCGGGGGAGGGGATGATCCTCGACCCTTGTCGCTCGGTCCACACCTTCTTCCTAGGATATTCCATCGACGTGGTGTTCGTCGCCCGCGACGGGCGGGTCGTGGGGATCGTCCCGGGACTTCGACCCTGGCGGTTGTCTGGCTGGTTCGGGGACGCCCGGGCTGCGGTGGAGTTGCCGTCCGGGACGACGGCCACCACCGGCACGGTCGCGGGCGACCTGTTGGGGCTGGAGCCCCTGGACGGATCATGCAGCTCGTCGTGATCGAGGGAGGGCCGCCGGGGGAGGTCATCCCGATCAGGGAGGGCACCTCTGGGGTGGGCCGGCACCCCTCGAGCGCCATCTGCCTCCCGTCCGCCCACGTGAGCGCCGAGCACTGTGTGTTCCTCGCCGGTCCCGAGGGGCTGTCCATACGCGATCTCAACTCCACCAACGGCGTCTGGGTCGACGATCAGCGCGTCCTGGAGGCCCGACTCCCCCACGGGGCCCGGGTTCGGATCGGGGACTGGCTCTTCGCCGTGGATCTCGGCGCTCCGCTTCCCCCACCGGTTGCGGGAACGGGCTTCGGGCGCTCTCCCCCGCGCGCCGAGCCGCAGCCGGGGACCGACAAGCCTTCTCTCGACCCGCATCCGGCGCCCCCAGCGCCGGATCCACCCCGCCTCCCGCGGACGGCCTCCGACGAGATCACCACCGTGTCCCGCCCGCTGCACCCCTCGGCCGATCCGGGAAGCCGTCGGTCGTGGATCGCGTATGCGAGGCGCCTCGAGGAACGCATGGGACGATGGCCCTGGAACCTCCGGCTGGCCGGCGTGTTCGTGCTGGCGGGGCTGCTCCTGGTCCTGGCGCCCGGAGGGGGGCTGCTCGCCCAGGTGGCCCACGTCTCGGACGTGGCCGAGGCCGGGTCCGTGGAGCGCGCCCGCGCACTCGCGCTCGCGCTGGCGGCCCAGAACGCGCCGGCGTTCCAGGATCGGAACCAGCTCAGGCTGGACGTGTCCATCGTGAAGGACCTGCCCGGCGTCCGCCAGGCGTATCTCACCGACACCCGAGGGGCGGTGCGGGCCCCCGTCGAGACCTTGGGGCGCTCCATCGCGGGCACGGCGTCCTTCGACGAAGCGATCGAGCGCGGCACGGTCACGGCTGTGAAGGCGGGGAGAGGGAGGTGGACCGTCCTGGCCCCCATCCGTGCGCGCCCCGTGGAGGGGGCGCCCGCCCGGATCGAGGGATGGGCCTGCCTGGACTACGACGCCCGGGCGGCCATCGCCGGGTCCGACCCACGAGACAGGCGCGTCCCGGCTGCGGTCCTGGTGATCGTCCTCGCGCTGGGCGGCGCGTTCGTCCTGACCCGGCGCCTGATCGCGCGGCCTCTGGCCACGCTGGGCGAGGATCTCGAACTGGCCCTGGTGGGCCACGCCACCACGGTGGGCGTCCCCCGGGCCTGGGCGCAGGCGGAAGACCTGGCCCGCTCGGTCAATCGCCTCCTGCGTCGCTGGCACGACGCCCTGGCTGAGGGCGAAGGCATCGAGACAGCGGTCGCGCGGCTGCCGATTCCCTTCTTCGTCGCTGACGCCAGCGGCCGTGTACGGGGTGCGAGCCCGGCGGGATGCCGTTGGCTGGGGCTCCCCCGGGAGGACCTGGTGGGCCGGGATCTCGCCCGACTCCTGCCGGACGGGGCCCTCACGGTGGCGTGGACCGCCGCCGTCGAGCAGGCGGCGCGGAGGCATCCCGCGCCGTGGGCGGAGGTGGTGCGCCTGGGCTCCGGCACGGCCACGGTGCGGGTTCTCGGGGGAGATCCGACGGGCCCGCTCCTGCTCGTCCTGGTGGAGTAGCCCGTGCCCCTCCCCGTCCTCGTCGGCATCTCCGGGCAGGTGCGCGGCCTGGTCTGGACGGTGCCACCCCGAGGCCTTCGCATCGGACGGCAGCGGGGGAACCAGATTCGGATCGATGACGCAGGGGTATCCAGGCAGCACGCCCGGATCGTGTTGCACGAGGGAGCCTTGTGGATCCAGGACCTGGGTTCGCGGAACGGGGTCTTCGTGAACGAGGCGCCGGTCGTCGGCCAGCAGCGGCTTGCGTCGGGCGACCGCATCGTCCTCGGGGATCACGTCCTGGAGCTCCGCCCACCCGCCAGCTCCGGTTCCCCCGCATCCTCGGCGGCACCGGCCGAGACGCGTGCACCCTCTCCCCCGCCTGCACCGCCGCCCGCGTCGGGTCGCTGGCGCGGATGGCCCTTCGTCCTCACGGGTGGGGGCATCCTGCTCCTGGTGCTCTGGGTCGTGGGGTTCGGCCAGGAGCAGGTCCGATCCCCCGCACGGCATCCACCCGACTCGGTGGCCGACCTGCTGCGTTCCACGTCGGAACCGGAGCCGGAACGACCGATCGGGATCGGTGGGGTCGTCCGGGACGATGCCCCCCCTGGTCCGGCCGAAGAGGTCCTGCCTCCGCCCGAGGATGCCCTCTCCTCTGCGGAGTGGGTGGAGCGTGGGCACCAGCACTATGCCTCCGGACAGCTCCACGAGGCTCTCTCGGCCTACACTCGGGCCCGTGCTAAGGATCCCGCCTGCGAGATCTGTCTCCGCCGCATCGAGCGCCTCGAGCGCGAGATCGACCAGGCCATCGCCGATCGGTTCGACGCCGGCCTGAGCGCCTGGGACGACTTGCAGTACGAACAGGCCGTTCGCGCCTGGGAGGCCGTGCTCCTCCTGTCTCCCGATCCCGGCAGTCGGGCCAACCGGGAAGCCCGGGTCTACCTCCAGGAGGCCGAGAGGAAGCTGAAGCCGGAGTTCTGAGCTCTGCATCTCCGTTCGCCCGGTGGCCGGGGGGTTCGTGGTGCGCCGGATCGAGCGTAGGATTAGGGTGCACGACGGAGGATGCCCGCCCGATGGCCGGCCGCCGAATAGAGATTCTCGTCCGACGCGAGGGACAACCCGAACGTCGGGTCACACTCGAGCAGGGCACCTACCTGGTGGGTCGGGCTGAAGACAGTGCGCTGGTGCTTCCCGATATCGCGGTTTCTCGCAGGCATGCTCGCATCACGGTCACACTTGCCCATGTCCTGGTGGAGGACATCGGCTCCAGCAACGGCACCTACGTCCGCGGGCGTCCCATCCGCCGACAGGAGGTCGCGGACGCGGACGAGGTCTTGATCGACCCCTTCGTCCTGGTCTTCTCCGTGCCGCCCGCACCGGACCTTCCCGAGGATGCCCACCCCGTGGAGGCCGGACCTCGGCTGGACGTGCTGGCCGGCCCGGGCATGCGGGCGACCTACCCCCTCTCCGGTATCGGGCTCACGCTGGGCCGGTCCGAGCAGCGCGACGTGGTCCTGGCGGACCCGGCGGCCTCGCGCCGGCACGCCGAGGTCTTCCAGCAGGACGGTCGCTGGTACCTGCGCGACTTCGGCAGCATCAACGGTACCTGGGTGAACGACCAGAGAATCCGGGAACACGCCCTGCAGGACGGCGACCGCATCCGGATCGGAAGCGTGGAGATGCGGTTCGTGGACCCTGCACCCGGCAGCGTGGCGCCCAGTCCCAGGCCCCTGGCCAGTGTCGTGTTCACGGATCCGGCGCTCGGCCGACCGGGCGGGGGTGCCCAGCTTCCCCCTGGGGCCGTGGTCCCGCCGACCGCGGTGGCGCTCGGGATCGCCGAGCCGCCCATCACGTCCACGCCCCTGCCCTTGAGGCCGTCTCCGGCCGCCGGGGGCTCGGAGGCCTCCGGCGTGCCCGACGGGCTTCAACCCACCGCGGCCATTCCGAGGGCCGCCATCCTCGCGGGTGCCGTGGTGGCACCGGGCAGCGGTTCGGTACCGGGGGACGACACCCGGCCCGAGATCGGCTCCGACCCCCTGCCGTTCTTCCAGGCACCGACCGCTCCACCCCCGGACACGGATCCGGGAGAGCCGCCCTCCACGCGCCCGGCCACGTACCCCTCCGGTGCGGGGGGCGGCACCGGAGAGGCCACGATCGCGAATCTCCGAGGCGGCAGAACGGGGGATCGTGCCGGTCAAACCTCCTTCCGAACGGGTGAGCATGGCCCGTCCATGGACCGGACCATCCGGAGGCTCACCATCGGGATCGGGGTCTTGGCCGCGCTGCTCATCGCGTACAAGGTCATCCGGGACGCGCAGGAAGGATCGAACCCGACGATCTCCCCTCCGGGCGCGTTCGCGACCCGAGGAGAGTCCCCCGAAGCCCCATCCTCCGACAACGCGGTCGTCGGCGATCTCATCGAGCAGGGAGACCGGCTCTTCCGGGAAAAGAGGTACGTCGAGGCCATCGAGCGGTACGCGGCCGTGCAGAACCTGGATCCCCAGAACGCCAGGGCCGTGAAGATGGGCTACCACGCGTGCGAGTTCCTGGTGATCCGCACGCTCAGGGAGGAGGTCGCCCGGCGGTCCACGAGCCAGAACCAGCGGCGTGCTGCCTACGAACAGGCGGTGGCCGAGGCCAGGGCCGCACTCGCGGGTACGGGGCCCGAAACGGCCGACGCCATCGAGGACCTCGAGACCATCCGGTCGTTCTTCCCCGAAGACGCCGTGCTCCTGGAACTCCTGGACCAGCTCCACGCCACCCGGCGCGGCGACGTGGAGGCCCAGCGCCGCCAGGAGCAGGAGACCCTCGCCTCCGGCGCCTCCGATCGATTCGCCTCGGCCGAGAAGCTCGAGAAAGACGGCGATCTTCTGGCAGCCATCCGGGCCTACGAGGCGGTGCTGGCAGCGGACCCCCACCGTCGGACCGCCTTCCCTGCCCGGGCCGAGGAGCGGATCCGTGTCGCCAAGGCCACGCTCGCCGCGCGGGGCCAGGATGCCCTCCGCCAGGGACTGGGCGCCCTGGAGGTGGGGGATCCGCTCACCGCGCGGAGCCGGTTCCGGGAGTGCCTCGAGCAGGACCCCTACAACGCCGTCGCCGCGCGCCGTCTGAAGGAGGTCCAGGACACGCTCGATCGGAGTGCGCAGACGTACTGGATGGAGGCCGAGGTCTACGAGCGATCCGATCAGCTCGAACTCGCGATCGCCCGATACCACAAGGTCATCGAGGTCAGTGCCTCCAGCGCCGCGCCGCTCGCCCAGAAGGCCAAGGTGCGGATCGATGCGCTGCTCCAGTAGCGTTGCGGCGCTCCTCGGGGCGCTCGCGTATTCGGGATGCCTCGGCCACGGGCCCGCCACACCCGGGGAGGGGTCGATCGAGGCGCAGGCGTCGTGGGAGGTGCCCCTCGGTGTGCTCGGTGCGGGCGCGGAGGACCTGGACGTCGAGATCCGTTCGAAGGCCCTCGCCTGCCTCGTGCGCCGCGCACCCGAGCCGGGTGGCGGCACCTGGACCGCCAGGGCGCTGTGGGATCCCAGCCCGTACGTGCGGCGCGCCGCCATCCGGGCCCTGGCTCGCCGCCTGGAGGAGACCGAGGCCCGGGATGCCCTGGCCTCGGTGGTGGGACGAGCCGACGTGGACCCCTACACCCGGGGCCTTGCCGGGACGGTCCTCGCGGACGCGGGCGACAAGCGCGTCGCGGGCGTGCTGTCCGAGGCGTGGCGCACGGCCTCTGCCCCGTGGCAGGCGGCACCTCTGGCGCTCGCCGCAGCCCGCATGGGAGACCCGCAGGCACCCGCCGCCGTGGCCCGTGCGCTCGAGGGAGGCGAGTTCCCCCTGGAGGTCTCCTTCTTCCTCTCGATCGGCCGAAGCGGGCTGTCGGGCCTCGCGCCCGCCCTCGTAGAGGCGGCGGCCAGCGTCGAGGAGGACCTCCTCCTCCCGGTCGCGGCCGCCCTGGTGGGTCTGGGTGCGCCCGAGGGCGAGGCGCTCTTCGACCAGGCGCTCTCCGGGTCGGAGGACCAGCAGATGGAGGCGCTCGACATCCTCGCGTTTCTCCCGGGCGATGTGGCCCGACGTCTCGTGCGCTCGGCTGCGCGTGGGGACGGTCACCCGGCCCGCTACGCCCGACTCCTGCGCGTCGGCTGGCAGGAGACGTCCTCCAAGGAGGCCGTGCGAGCGGCGGTCGACCCGGATCGAGAAATCCGCAGCCTCGCGATCCAGGCCCTCGGACGCGCACTTCACTCCTCTTCCAGGGACGACCGGGCCCATGGTGCGCTCGTGCAGGCGTTGTCCGATCCCGAGCCCGTGGTGCGCCTGGAGGCGATCCGGTCGCTGGGACGCATCGGACACCCCGAGGACCGGGACCTGTTCCTCCCGTTCCTCGCGTCGGGCTCGGGCAGGCCGGACCTGTTCGAGATCGAGGCGGCGAGTGCGATCCTCTGCCCCGGTCCGCCCTGACCGGGCCCGCGCAAGGGGGCTACCGGTTTCGATTCAGGAAGAGCAGGATCAAGGTCCAGAGCCAGAAGACGCCGGAGGATCCGAACAGGATCCACGACACCCAGGGTACGCCCAGAACCGCTGGGCCCTGCTGCTGCAGGGCGATGCTGCCGGCGATGAGCGAGGCCACCGACATGGCCAGGACGAGGGTCTGGACGTGCCTCAAGTTCCGGGCCCTCTGGGCTTCGGGCGGGTACCGGTGGAGGATCTCGACACGCAGGCGCTGGTCTTGCAGATCGTCCAGGACCTGGGAGACCGCTCCGGGGAGACGCCGCAGGAGCGTGCGGAGGGACACCAGCGAGTAGAAGGTCTCCTCCTGGATCCGCGCCGGCCGGAATCGTTCCTTCACGAGGGCATCGATCCAGGGTCGGGCGGCGGCGACCGGATCCACCTCGGGCAGGAGCGCGCGCGCGAGCCCCTCCGTGGTGAGCAGCGCCCGGAACAGGACCGTGTAGTTGGCCGGTGCCCGGATCCGGTGGCGGATCGCGCCGTCCGCGAGCTGCTTGAGAAACCGACCCACGTCCACGTCCTGGAGCGCCCGATCCACCCAGTGACGCTCCATCACGTCGGTCACGTCTCGCTCGAAGGCGTCGTAGTCCACGCGCGCCGTCTTGGTGCCCAGGTCGTAGTAGATCCGGGCGATGCTGCGGAAGTCCCCGCGTTCGAGGGCGAACAGGATCGCGACCAGGTTGTCCTTCATCTCGGGCGTGAGCCGGCCGGCGTTCCCGAAATCGAGCAGGCCCAGCGCGCCTCCGGGCAGGACGAGCACGTTGCCCGGGTGCAGGTCCGCGTGGAAGAACCCGTGCTCGAAGACCATCTGGTACGCGGCGGAGAGGAAGGCTCGGCCGACGGCCTCCATGTCCACGCCCTCAGCCCGGGCGTCCCGGATCCGGTAGCCACGGATCCGCTCCATGACGAGCACTTCTGAGGTGGACAGCTCCGGGAGGACCTCGGGGATGTACACCTCTGCCCGACCCTCGAAGTTGGATCGGAACCGCCGGATGTTGGCCGCCTCGATCGAGAGATCCGTCTCTTCCAGGACGGAGCGCTCGAACTCCTTGAGGATGCCCTTGGGATCGAAGAACACCGCCTCCGGGAACTCCACGAGGATCCGCTGGGCCAGCAGGTTCAGGACCACCAGGTCGGACCGGATCCGGTCCCGCACGTGGGGCCGGAGCACCTTGACCACCACCTCCCGACCCTCGACGGTGCCGGCCGCGTGGACCTGGGCCACACTGCCGGTGGCCAGCGGCACCTCCTCCAGGTCCCGGATCCGCTCGGACCAGTCCGCACCCAGGGAGTGCTCGATCTGGGTCCGGATGGCCGGGTACGGCTCGGGTGCGACATCGTCCTGGAGTCGGGACAGGGCCTGGATGTAGGCCATGGGCAGCACGTCCACCCGCGTGGAGAGCGCCTGCCCGAACTTCACGAACGTGGGTCCCAGCTCCTGGATGGCCGCCACGAGGCGCTCCGGGGTGGTCTCCCGGGTGCCCGACGGTGCCCGGAAACCGGCGATGGGAAGACCCTGCACCACGAACCCCAGCCCGTGTCGCACGAGCACCGAGGCCACCTCCTTGATGCGGTTCAGGTCCCGCACCGTGTGCTGCAGGCTCATGGTGGTGCGGACGACGGGGCGGACGATGCGCATGAAAGGGTCCGGGGCGAGGCTTCCTATCGCGGTGGTGGGCCGCGCAAAGCCGTGCCCGGTCCCGGCCGGCCGAAGGGAGAACGCCACAGCCGGGATCCGGCGGACGCCGGGCGTCCGGTCAGGCCCAGGTGGCCACGTACATGAGGGAGCGGGCGGGACGGGGCGGCGGCTGCTGCTGCCATTGCCCGGGAATCCCGAGCTCAGCGCAGGCCACCTCGACATGGCGCATCGCGATGCCCATGTCGAGTTCCTGGAGCTTCACCGCACCGAGCATGTTGTTGTAGAAGCGGTCCTCGTCGAGGAGGAGATGGAGCGCCTCCGGCCGCGAGCGGCGATCGAGGAAGAGGCGCCAGGGCTGCCGGTTCGAGGCAGACGGGCCGATCCTCACGGCTTCGAGGACGCCCGCCCATGCGCCGGGGTCCTCGAGCGGGCGGCAGTCCTGGTCGTCCAGGATCTCGAAGAACAGCTCGCCAGGGTCCTTCCGCGTGGTGGCCCGTGCCCCCATGCGGATGACCCGGTCCTGGAGCCCCGGCTTCCGAGCAGGATGGCCCACGGGCGTCGCGGCCGGGCAGAACTCTTCTGGACCGGCCCCGAGAACCTCGCGGGCGGCCCCCCTGTCGAAGGTCCCACCGAGCCAGCAGGTCGCGAGTCCCAGCTCCGTCGCCCTCAGGACGACGCCCTCGAGGCAGTACCCGTAGTCGATGCAGGCCCGTTCTCCCCGCTCCACGGCGCCCGCGACGTAGGAGACGGCGCCCCGGACGACCCCGTACGTGCCGATCCTCGCCCGGGGTGCCTCGGGCCGGCCTGCCAGGGCGAACCGTACCCGCCCACCGAAGGGGCCGGGGGAGGCTTCAACGAAGGCGCGTTCGAGCGCCACGACCGCCTCGGGCGCGGGCGGTTCGCCGTCGAAGGTCCGGCAGGAACGACGGTCCCGGATGGCCTGGAGGGACAGCCTCAAGGGTCCGTACCTGCCGTCCGGCGCGTGCGTTCGGCGAGAAAGGCCTCGGCGGTGAGGCCCAGCCCTTCCCGGAAGAACACTCTTGGCTGGAAATCGAGGAGTCTTTGCGCCTTTTCGTTGGAGAAGTGGTAGTGCCGGGAGGCCTGCTCGACCCGGTAGAGGGTCAGGGCCGGTGCGGTCCGGGCGCGCGCGACCCGCGCCGCCGTGGTCATGGCCACGGCTGCCGCCCAGGCGAGGGGTGTCGGGAGGCGGAGCGGCCTCCGGTTCGAGCCGACTGCGTCGTACATGGCCTCCACGTAATCCTTCCAGGGGACCTTCTCTCCATCCGTGAGGAGGATCGGCTCCCCTCTGACCTCCTGCCGGTCGAGGGCCGCGAGCACCCCCGCGACCAGGTCGTCGATGTACAGGGGACAGGTGTAGGCACGACCCGATCCGAGGTAGCCGAACACGCCGTCGAGGATCGCCGTGAACATGGGGTAGGTGCTCGTGTGGTCGCCCGGCCCGTAGACGTTGCCGGGTCGGACGGCGACGGTGCGGAAGCCGGGCCCATCGTGGGCCAGGACGTGGTCCTCGGCGAGTCGCTTGGTCTTCTGGTAGGGGTGGCGCAGAGGGTAGTAGGGGCCTTCCTCGGTGCTGTCGACGTGGACGCCGAAGCCGTTGACCACGGCCGAGCTGACGTAGACGAACTCCCGGGCTCCGGCGTTCCTGGCGGCCTCGAGCAAAGCCACGGTCGCATCGTAGTTCTGGACCCGGAACCGATCGTAGGGCCCCCAGTCGGAGGTGAGCGCGGCTGCATGGATCACCGCGTCGATGCCGTCCACGAGTCCGGCGACGCGCTCTGCGTCTTGCAGGTCCACCCGGAACAGTTCGAAATCGTCGGAGGCGAGGGCGGCGATCTCCCTCGGAGGCTCCGGGCGCCGGTAGGCGGCCCGCACCCGGTCGCCGCGCGCTCGGAGCGCCCGGGCGAGGTGGGTTCCGAGGAAGCCCGAGGCCCCGGTGACGAGGACGGTCCGCCGGGTGGCCATCAGAACCCACCCACGCCCCGCGCCACGACGAAGGCGTCGGTCCCGAGTCCCACGGCCGCGTGGAGGACGAGACCGGGTACGACGGAACGCGTCTTCCAGGCGAGGATGCCCAGCGCGATGCCGGCCGGCACGGCGGCGATGGACTCGGAGAGAGGGTGGCCCACGTGGAGAGCCGACGAGGGGAGGGTCTGGAAGAGGACCAGCAGGAGGACGGCAGGGCTCGGTGCGCTGGCTCCAGGACGCGCGTCCGGCAGGGTCCGTCGGGGTCCGGAAGGGGGGAATCCCCGCTCGACGCCTGCCAGCAGCCCGAGCAGGAAGAAGCCGCGGAAGAAGGTTTCCCAGGGTACGTAGTACAACAGGACGTACGCGGCGGCGTGGACGAGGAAGGGCGTCGCGCCCCGATCCCGGACCTGGTCCACCAGGTCGTGCCTGTACGGGTAGTAGGAGGCGATGTCGGGGAAGGCGCCTCCCAGGGCGCCCAGCCCTACGGCGGCGAGAACGAGGACCCAGAACGAGGGCCGGGTGAGGACTTTTCCGGGCAGGGTCAGGCCGAGATCCGCAGGACGGAACCCCATGAGCAGAGCGACGACGAGAGGCCCCACCCCGAGGAGGACGAAGGAGGCGGCAAACCGGAGCCAGTACGCGGGCAGATCGCCCGGCAGCGCGCCGAGCCCCGGGATCGAGGCGAAAAGACCCGGGTCGACGATGGGAGGCGTGCAGGCGGTGAACAGGATGCAGGCGAGGGTCGCGACCCCGACGTAGCACGCCGGTGCGATCCAGGGCCTCACCAGACCGTTCACGGTGGGTTCTCCGCTGCGAAGGCTGCCTGCACACCTTTGCACGTCGAGCGTGCAGGCGGTAGGGTCTGGACGATTCGAGCCATGGGCGAGCAGGAGTCGTCGTGAGGGTCGCGGTGACGGGTGGCTCGGGCTTCATCGGAAGCCACGTCGTGGATCTCCTCCTGGAGGCGGGTCACGAGGTCTCCTGCCTGATCCTGCCCTCGGACGGACCGGGATGGCTCCGCGATCGGCCGATCGCGCTCCACGAGGGGTCCGTGCTGCGTCCGGACAGCCTCGATCCGTTCCTCGAGGGCTGCGACGGTATCGTCCACCTTGCCGGGCTCACCCGGGCGCGGACCCAGCAGGAGTACGACGCGGTCAACACGCAGGGGACCGTGGCCGTCATCGAGGCGGCCCTCCGCTCGTCCCGGCCGCCCCAGCACATCGTGGCCATGAGTTCGCTCGCCGCCATGGGTCCGAGCGCACCCGACGGCAGCGGTCTGGACGAGGACGCGGAGTTCCACCCCGTCACCCCCTACGGCCGCAGCAAGGCAGCCCTCGAGACCTGCGTGCGGTCCTTCTCCGACAGGATCGCCTGCACGTTCATCCGGGCCCCGGGGGTGTACGGACCCAGGGACAAGGATTTTCTCGCCTACTTCAGGTTGATCAACCAAGGCTTCCGCCTTGTCGCCGGTGCCCACCACCGGCTCTCCCTCGTGTACGTCCGGACCCTCGCCCGGAGCATCGTCTCCTGCCTCATGAACCCCAACGCCTACGGACAGGCCTTCTTCATTGCCGACGAGGGTGCTTGCGACTGGGATCGGTTCGCGACGTACATCGAGGCCGCGCTGGGGCGGAGTACCCTGAGAATACACGTTCCGGACTGGATGATCGGGATCGTGGGTACGGGATCCCGGATCGTCTCCCCCCTGTTCCCCCGCCCGCCGCTCCTGAGCCCCGGCAAGTTCGAGGAGATGCGCCAGCCCTGCTGGGTCGTGTCCACGGCCAAGGCCGAGCGGCTGCTCGGGTTCAAGGCCGCCACGAGCACGGCGGACGCCATTCGGGAGACGGCCGCCTGGTACCTCGAGCAGGGCTGGATCTGAACCGGGGAACGCCGTGCTCCGAGCGGATCCGAGCCCGTTCAGATCCGGATGTACGCCTCGTACCCCGGCCTCCGAAACAGGCGATCCGCAACGCCCAGGACCACGACGCCCACGAGGATGCCCGTCACAGCGTCCACGGCGTAGTGATACCGGTTGTACACCGTGGCCGCGATGATCCCCGAGACCACGACGAAGGCGATGGGGTACACCCTGGGCAGGTACCGGGCGGACACTCCCAGGACGACCACGGACATCGCCACGTGGGCCGAGGGAATGCAGGCTCCGGTGGCGTCGGCGCCGTGCATGATCGCGTCCACCAGGCGCGTGACCAGGTACCCCTCCAGCACCGGCTTCTGGAAGGCGAGGCCCAGCGCATTCGGTTCGAGCGGGATCGGGAAGGCCCTGTCGAGTGGGACCGCACCGAGGAAGTAGCGGGGTCCCTGGACGGGGAACACCGTGAAGCCGACGTAGCACAGGTAGAGGGCCGCCGTGCCTGCGAACAGGGTGTAGTAGAAGGCCTTGTGCCGTCCCTTGACCCAGAGGTAGAGCGGGACGAGGGGCACGATGATGAAATAGGAGGCGTAGAAGGCCTTCATGAGCTCCGTCAGCGGAGGCGTGGCGATGCGCTCGAGCACGAGAGGGAGATCCAGCCCGAAGGCCCACCGCTCGAAGTCCACCACCAGCACGTCGTACCAGCGGTCGTGGTAGAGACGCATCAGGTACTCGGTTTCGCGGTAGATCGGGGTGATGAAGAAGAGCTGGTAGAAACACCGGACGAAACGCAGGAGCGTGGAAGAGTTCCGGCGTGTGGAGAGGGCCAGCACGATCATGCCGCCCAGGTAGACCGCGTGGGCGACCAGGAGCCAGCCTGCGTGGGGCACCCGCTCGAACCGGAGGGCGATGGCCAGGCTCAGGTAGGCGAAGTACCCGATGTTGAGCCAGTCTATGGCGTTGAAGGCTCTCCAGGCGGGGCGCCTCCCGCTGGCCTGCTCGCCGCCGGGGTTCGTCATGCCGCCGAGGCCGCGCGGTCGCAAGACGACCACCGCTGGGCAGTTGCAGCGGGATCGACGAAGGGAGGCATGGCTGCGCAGGATCCTCCGGCGTCTGGCGCCTCAGCTACTCCGGCCGGGACCCTGCCGTCCACCTGAGCCCTGGGTGGACCCAGGGCCCTCGGCCGGGCGCGGTCCTCTCGTTCGTGCGGATACGTGGGCAGCAACGCTCGAGGAGCCCGGCCATGACCCAAGAACCCGTCCTTCCGAACTGGGCGAAAGAACTACGAAATCGGTATCTCTCCGGCGAAGCGAGCATGTTCCTCGTCCACGGGAACGTCCGGGACCTGGTGTGCTGGGACCACGGCGACACCGCCACCTACGTTTCCGTCCGGACGTTCCTGGAGCGCTTCCTCCAGCGTTCCAAGGAGATCGTCGTCTACTACAACTGCTCCGAGGGCTTCAAGTTCGTGGACCGCGCCCACCGCACGCGGTTCCTGCGCGTGGTGAACGCCCGGCGTGTTCTCGATGGCCTGCCCGAGATCGACGAGCTGCCGCGCCCGCCCGCCGAGGCGCTTCCGCTGGTGGAAGCCCTGGCCACGGACCCCGCCCAGCGGGTGGGAATCGTGCTCGACTACGTCGAGACCATCGTCCCCAACGGAGATCTCGCGTTCATGGGCGAGGCAGACAAGTCCAACCTCGTCGCCCTGCAGCGCTTCGCGTCCGATCCCGGCCTGCTCGCGAGCGACAACCTCTTGATCCTGCTCTCGGAGAACCTCGCGGATCTCCACCGCCGGGTGGTCTCGAATCCACAACTCGCCTCGGTGCACCTGCCTTTGCCCGACGAGGGCGAACGCCTGGCCTTCCTCCGCGCCATGCCCCGGCGCGGCGTGACCCTGGAGATGACCGAGGAGGTGCTGGCCGCGGTCACGGCGGGTCTCTCGCTCATCCAGATCCGAGGGCTCCTGCGGCAGGCCCAGCAGTCGGGAGAGCCGGTCACCTTCCAGGCCGTGAGTCGCCGCAAGAAGGCCATCATCGAGCAGGAGTGCCACGGTCTCGTCGAGTTCGTGGAGCCCGGGCACGACTTCTCCCACGTGGGCGGCTGCGAGCGGATCAAGGAGGACCTGATGCAGATGGCGTCGGCCATCCGAAAGGGCCAACGCAACCGCGTGCCCATGGGCGTCATCTTCGTGGGCCCCATGGGTACGGGCAAGACCTACGTGGCCGAGGCCTTTGCCCGGGAGTCCGGTCTCACCTGCCTCAAGTTCAAGAACTTCCGGGAGAAGTGGGTGGGGAGCACGGAGGGCAACCTCGAGCGGATCCTCCACGTGGTCCATGCCCTCGGGTACGTGCTGCTCATCATCGACGAGGCGGATCGCAGCCTGTCCGCGAGTTCCGAGAGCGACGGGGGCACCTCGGGGCGTGTGGTGGCCCGCCTCAAGGAGTTCATGAGCGATACCTCCCACCGGGGCCGCGTGGTCACGCTCATGATGACCAACCGACCCGACAAGCTCGACACCGATCTCAAGCGACCGGGACGGTTCGACGTCAAGATCCCCTTCTTCTTCCCGGACAACGCCGAGGAGCGCCGCTCCATCCTGGAGGCACTGCTGCGCCGGAACCGCACGGACCTGGAGCCGGGGACGTCGCTCGACCGTCTCGCTGCGGCCACCGCGGGGTACTCGAGCGCCGAGCTGGAGGCCCTGCTGCTCGCCGCCGGACGTCTCTCGAGCGGCCGGGAGCGAGAGGCGCTCTCCCAGGACGATCTCGACGCGGCGCTGGCGGACGTGATCCCGAGCCGGGACACCCGGATGCTCGAGTACATGGAGATGCTCGCGGTGTTCGAGGCCTCGGCGCGGCGGATGCTTCCCGAGCGCCACGCCGTTCTCTCCACCGAGGAGGTCCAGTCCCGTCTGGACGCGCTGCGTGCCCGGCTGGGCCCACGGGCGCGCTGAAGGACCCCCAGTCGGCCTCGACGCCCTGTACCGCCGACGAGGGCTCCCTCGCCATCCGCCTCCCGGGCTGCCGCCGTGCCCTCGGCCGAGCCCTCCTGCGCCTGCTCGCCCGGCCGAGACGACCCGCCTCCTTTCTACAGCCTGCAATCTACAGCCTACAGCCTCTCCAAGAGAGGGCGCGCTTGACAGCCCGCACTCGACCTTCTACATTCGCCCGGCTTCGCCCCGGGGCGGCGACCGGGCGCGGCCTGCCGCGCTGCGTCACCCCTGGCTCCGAGCAGGTGAAGGCGAGGAAGAACGTCATGTACGCCATCGTCGAGACCGCTGGGCAGCAGGTCACCGTAAAGCCGGGTGACCGGATCGTCGTGAACCGCATGGACCGAGAGGTCGGAAGCGAGATCCTCCTCGACCGCGTACTCCTCCTCGGCGGCGACACCCCGGTCGTGGGTGCCCCCACGGTGGCCGGTGCCTCGGTGACGGCCCGGGTCGTCTCGCACGACCGTGGCCCGAAGGTCGTGGGCCTCCGGTACCTCCACCGGCACCGATATCGTGTCCACCGTGGGTTCCGCGCCGACACCACAACCCTCGAGATCCTCTCCATCGCCCGGTAGGCGGAGGCAGCCATGGCACACAAGAAAGGCCAGGGGAGCAGCCGGAATGGCCGCGACTCCAACCCGAAGTACCGCGGCGTGAAGTGCGGCGACGGCCAGTACGTGCACGCCGGGGCCATCATCGTGCGCCAGAAGGGCTCGACCTTCCGCGCGGGCCGCAACGTGGGCACCGGGCGGGACTGGACCCTCTTTGCCCTGATCGAGGGGCGCGTCCGCTTCGACACCAGCGGAGATCGGCGCCGGGTGCGCATCGAGCCCCAGGCCGAGGCCTGATCCCCGCATCCCACTGGGGATGCCTGCTGCCATGCGGTTCATCGACGAAGTGGAGGTCCGGGTCCGAAGCGGACACGGGGGCGACGGCGCGGTGTCGTTCCGCCGAGAGAAGTACGTTCCCTTTGGGGGCCCCGACGGCGGGGACGGTGGGGATGGCGGCTCGGTGCGCCTCTGTGCGGACGAGGGCATGAACACGCTCGCCCCGCTGCGGGGCCGACGGCTGTTCTCCGCGCGGAGCGGCGAACGGGGAGGACCTCGCCAGAGAACGGGGAGGTCGGCCCAGGACGAGGTCGTCCGCGTGCCGGTCGGCACCCTCGTGCGCGATGCCGAAACCGGAGCGTTGTTGGCGGATCTCGCGGCGCACGGCGACGAAGTGGTGGTGGCCCGCGGCGGCGCGGGCGGCAGGGGCAACATGGCCTTCCGCTCGCCGACCCACCGGGCCCCGCGGACCTTCACGAAGGGTCGCCCGGCCGAGGAGCGGCGCCTGGCGCTCGAGCTCCGACTGCTTGCGCACGTGGGCGTCATCGGGTTCCCAAACGCGGGCAAGTCCACCTTCGTGGCCCGGGTATCGGCTGCGAGACCTCGGATCGCCGGGTACCCGTTCACCACGCTCGTCCCGACCCTCGGTGTGGTGGATCGGCCCGATGGCCGTACCTGGGTGGTTGCCGACGTGCCCGGCCTGATCGAGGGCGCCGCCGACGGCGTGGGCCTCGGGCATCGCTTCCTGCGCCACATCCAGCGATGCCGAGTCCTCCTCCACCTCGTCTCGGTCCTGCCCGACGCGGGGGGCGAGGTGGATCCACTCCAGCGCTACCGGGCCGTCCGGCGCGAACTGGAACGGTACGACCCCGCACTGGCCGACCGGGCGGAGGTGGTGGCCTTGAGCATGGTCGACACCGCCGACCCCAAGGTCGTGGAGCAGGCCCTCGCCCGCCTGGCCGGGGGCACGCAGTCCCCCGTGCTCCGGCTCTCGGCGGTGAGCGGAACGGGCTTGTGCGAGGTGCTCGAGGCGCTCGACCGACGGGTCTGCCCGCCTTCCACTTGATCCCCGGCGCGGCGCGAAGTACCGTGGAGGCATGGGCTTCCACGTCGACGACCGGCATGGCCTGCGGCCGCTCCCCGAGTGACCCTCCGGCCGGCAGCCCCGGGGACTCCCCCGTCCGGGAGATCCCGCATACCGAGAGGAGGAACCGTCATCGAATCCCTTGATCTGTCCCTGTGCGCGGCCCGGGCCGCGCACGGCAAGAAGGCAGAGGACATCGTCATCCTCGACATCCGAAACCTCGTCACCTGGTGTGACTTCTTCGTCCTCTCGAGCGTGTCCAATCCCCGCCTGGCCGTCGCCGTGGCCGATGCGGTGACCAGTGCCCTTGAGGAGGCCGCGGGAGTGCGGCCCATCGGGGTCGAAGGCCTCGAGCGGGCCCGGTGGGTGCTCCTGGACTTCGGCGACGTCGTGGTACACGTCTTCGACGAGTCCTTGAGGGTCTTCTACGACCTCGAGGGTCTCTGGATCGATGCGCCTCGGATCACGCTCCCCGAAACCGAGGCGGCCGGCGAGGTGGCCGCGCCTCCCCCGCCGTGAAGATCGTGGTCGTCACCGTGTCCCGGGGCCGCACACCCTGGGCGGACGAGGGATTCGAGACCTATGCCAAGCGCATCCGTCGCTGGCTTCCGCTCGAGGAGGTCCGCGTGCGACCCGCTTCCGGCGCCGACCCCGTCGCCGCCCGTGCCGAGGAGGGGCGGACGGTGCTCGCGCTCCTCCGGCCGGGCGACCGCGTGGTCTGCCTGGACGAGCGGGGCCGATTCCTGGACACCCCGGGGTTTCGCGATCTCGTGGACCGTGCGGGCATCGAGGGTCGCCACCGGCTCCTGTTCCTCGTAGGCGGTCCCTTCGGTCACGATCCCGGGGTCCGCGAGCGGGCCGACCTCGTCCTCTCCCTCTCCGGGCTCGTGTTCAACCACCAGGTCGCGCGGGTGGTGCTGGCGGAGCAGGTCTACCGAGCCCTGTCTTCGCTCCACGGCGACCCGTACGCTCACTAGAGGCTGTAGGCTGTAGGCTGTAGCATGCGTGGCCGTGATCTCCTCGACGCCGTCCTGCCGACGGTCTGCGTGTCCTGCGGCGCGCTCGCCGGCGAGGGCCCGATCCCCCACCTGTGCGCCTCCTGCGCCGAGGCGCTCCCGCGATCCGCATGGCCGCTCGCCACGCGGATCCCTTGCCTCAAGAGCGCCTGGTGCCTCCTTCCGTACGAGGGCCTGGGGGGCCAACTCGTCCGGCGTGGCAAGTACGGGGGCCGGGAGGTGCTCCTGGCCGAGCTGGCCGAGTACACGGCCCGCGCGGCGGCGCCCGTGCTGCCGCTGGTCGGGGCGGTCGTGGCCGTGCCCTCCCCCCCCGCGAGGGTGGCTGCCCGCGGCTTCTCGGCCCCCCACCTGCTGGCGGGCGCAGTCGCACGAAGGCTCGGCGTTCCCCACGTCCGCGCCCTGCACCGGCATCGCGGGCCGCGGCAGGCCGGCCTCGCCCGGAGGGCGCGGGGGGCCAACGTGGCGGGGGCTTTCACGTTGTCGGGCCCGTTCGTGGACGAGCCCGTCCTGCTGCTGGTGGACGACGTGGTGACCACGGGAGCGACCGCCTCCGCCTGCGCCCAGGTCCTCCTGGTGGGTGGAGCGCGGGCCGTCCACCTGCTCGCGTTTGCCGCCGCACTGCCCTGACGGCCCTCGTTGCACCTGTCCGAACCTGGAACGTTGTCCCAGAATCTGGACATTCGGATTCCGCAGGGAGGATCCCCGAGGGGCATCCAGGAGACTCGCCCAAGGCGTTCGACACGCCTCGAAGGCGCGATGGCGCGGGATGACCCCGAGGGCGTTTCGACCGGACAGGGTACGGCACGAATCTTGCAAACGTATCGTACGAAACGCACCTCCTCCCGTGGCGTCCGCCCTCTATCCGGAGGCTCCCATGACCCGCCGCCACACCGTCTCCCTGGGTGACCTGGTGTCCGTCTTCTACGAGGAGTACCTGGCCCTCTACGGAGACGAGGAGCTGGCGGCCGTGGCCGCTTCGGCCACGCTCAACGAGCTGCTGGCCGAGGGGTACGTGCGTCCGGAAGGGGAAGTGGAAGCCGCATAAGCATCGAGGCGTCCCTGAAATCGGGCGACCTCGGTTCGTGGGGGGAAGGTTCCGGTGGGTTAGGGTCCTCCGCCCCGCACGCCGCCGATCCGCTGCATGACCATCCCCGCCCTCCCGCCCTGGGGGAACCCCGCACTCGCCTGGCTGGCCCTCACCACGCGCGTGGCGTGGTGCCTGTACCGATCCAGGATCCGCGTGACCGCGTCGATCCTGGCAGAGGTCCGGGATCACGTGCTGCTTTCACTGCCGTCCCTGTCCTCGTGCCCGGACCTCGAGGACGCCACGGATCTCCTCGTGGAGGAGTACCTCGAGCGGACCCGCTCGGGCCGGATTCCGGGGCCCCGTGAGCCCCCTCCCCTTCCGGCCGTCGACCCGACGTGGCGCCGGGCGGTGGAGGCGTCCTGCGACGCCACGGTGCTCGCGGTCTTCCGCCATCGGTACGGGGACGGTGCTCCGCCGGCCGTGGTCATGCGGGCCTGTGGACTGGATTCCCCTACGCTGCAGGCCGTTCTGGACGGGTTGCGCGAGGTGGTGCGGGAGGAGGCCCGATCCCGGGGAGTCACGCCCATCCCGCCGGGTACCGCCTGGACCGATGCCCTCCTGGAGCGTGTGGCTGCCAGTGCAGGGGACGATTGCCCGCCGGGCGCCGAGCTGGCCGATCTGGCCTCGAGGCCCGGATCCCCAGCACACCCGGTGGCGAAGCACGTGGGCGACTGCCCCCGCTGCGCGCGTGCCGTCCGGCTGGTGCGGGCGGGCCTGATCGCTCCAACGGACCTCGTCCCACCCGACGGTTTCCCCTGGCCGCCCTCCCAGGCCGCGCTCCTGGCCCTCCACCTCCACCCACAGGGTCGCACCCACCTGAGATCGCTCGCCGCCGCGCTGGGCTCCTCCGCCCGGATGGTAGGGGAGGACTCGATCCTCGTGGATCTCGGCCAGGGCGACGACTGGCGGGGGGTCCTGCTGCAGCGGATCCGCATGGGTCTGCCCTCACGGGATCACGTCCGGGGCGCGGTCGCCCGTGGCCCGGGCCGGTGGACTCCGCGCACGGTGATCGGACCGGTGCCGCTCGAGGCGCTGGAGGCCTCCCGCGCCCGGACCTGGGGAGAGGTGGAGGGCATCCCGCTCCTGCCGGACCCTCTGCCTCGGCCGCCGAGCGTGGCCCACCTCTGGACCGGGGCCATCCTGGTCGGCCTCCTGGCTGCGCTCGCCGGCGCGTGGCTCCTGCTCGGGCGCGCGCCTCCGGCCCGCTGGCCGATCGATGCCGACGTCCAGGTGGCAGAGGGAGCCGTCCGGGTGCGCTTCGACGTGGACGACCGAGCGATCGTGGATGTCTACGACCTCGAACCCCGCGAAGCCCGGCGCCGCCTGGGCAGCGCTTCGGCCGCCGACAAGGCGGACCTCGCGACAGGGGACGGGGACTACGAGGCCACCTCCTCCGGGAACGGCCTCGTGGTCATTTCGTCCGAGGAGCCCCTGCCCGACCTCGGAGACGTGCTGGGGGGCCTCGGCTACCTGCCGGTGGACCCCTCCTCGGTCCAGGACCGGGTCCGCGCCATCCGGCCGGACGCGGACGTGATCGTGGCCCTCCGCCCGGCTCAGCCCTGACCGCGGCTTGTGTCGCCTTCCGCATGGCAATAGGGAAACGGACATGCGGGTCACACCCCTCGACATCCTCCAGAAGCGCTTCTCCCCGGGCCGTCGCGGTGTCGACCCCGACGAGGTCCACGCATTCCTCGAAGAGGTCCGCGAGAGCCTCGAGGAGGTCCTGAAGGAGAACCAGTCCCTCAAGGACCTCCTCCTCGCCCGCGAGAAGGAAATCGCCACGCTCCGGGAGAACGAGCTGGGCATCAAGGACACGCTCCTGCTCGCGCGCCAGCTCGCGGCGGACGTCCGGCGGGCGGCCCACAAGGAAGCCGACGTCATCGTCGGAGAGGCTCGGCTCGAGGCCGAGCGGGTCATCGCCTCGGGTCACGACGAGCAGCGTCGCACCCTCGAGCAGATCCTGAGGCTGCGGGCCCTGCGGCAGCAGTACCTCGCCCACGTGCGGGCGTTGCTCCAGAGCCAGGATCGGATCCTCCAGGAGATCGAGTCCGACGCCACGCTTCCCTTGCTCGACGTCCAGGACGCCGCCGCAGGCTCGCGCCCCTGACGTCCGCGGCGCACTCGGGGGTGATAGGGAAGACACGTCCCCCAAGACCCGAGGCGTCCATGGCCGACACGTTCACCTTCTTCCGCGAGACGCTTCCGCAGAAGATCGCCGAGAACCCCGACCTCCTCAAGGTGGGGGCCGTGTACCAGTTCGACGTGGCCGGAGCCGGGACCTGGACCCTCGACCTGGTCAAGGGCGAGGTTCGGGAGGAGCCTGCACCCACGCCCGGGTGCGTGATCGCCGTCGCGAAGGAGCACTGGGATCAGGTCATCGACGCCCCGATGATGGCCACCCAGTTCTTCATGACGGGTCAGCTCAAGGCCTCCGACCTGACCCTCGCGCTGCAACTCCAGCGCATTCTCGGGTAGCGTTCCGCTTCCGAGCGGGTCGTCCGTACGCTACAGGCGACGGCGCCGGAGCCATGTGCCCAGGGCTCCGGCCACGGCGAGGCCAGGTACGAACAGGAGGGCGAACGCCCACACCAGGACGCCCTGCAGCACGCTGACCTGGAGCGTGCCCTTGGCGGCCTCGTTGGGACGGATGGAGACCTGATCCTCCTCCCCGACCAGCCACGCCACGGTGTTGAGGAAGAGATCCTGGTTCATGCCCTGGACGAAGAGCTGGTTGGAGGCGAAGGACGCATCGCCGACCACCACGAGGCGGCCGTGCTGGGAGGCGGGGGCGTCCTCCGGAGCGGCAGCCGCTTCCTCGGGAGTGTCGGCCGCCGGATCGAGGGCCTCGGGGGCCGACTCGGCCAGCGCCACGGGCAGAGTCGGCGCGGGCGCCACGGCCACCTCCTCCACCGGTACCGCCGCCGGATCCGTGATCTCCACGACCGCCGCGATGGGCACCGAGCCCACGATGTCCTCGCCCTGGGTGGGCTCGGCGGGGATGGAGGCGTCCATCCGGGTTTCGGCCCAGGAGGCCACGCTCGTGCGGGCCAACTCCTGCACCTGGAGGCCCTCGGCGGGTTCCTCGACCCGGGAGACCGAGCGTGCGAACTGGAAGAGCAGGCCCTCGAGGTCCTCGGTGACCGGGTGGAAGTCGATGCGATCCTTCGTGACCACGACGAACGTGGCATCGAGCCCGATCCGGCGGGCGTCCGGGTTGTCCTCGAGGACGAGGTCTTCCTTGAGGGCGAGCCCGTAGCGAGCGAGATCCTTCGCGGTCTCCGGAAGCGTGAGCGGCTCCAGCAGGAGCATCGCGGCCCCGCCCTCCACGACGTACCGGGCCACGGCCTCGCGCTCCACGGGTAGCAGGTCCACTCGAGGCCCCGGCACCACCAGCACCTCGCAACGGTCGGGCACGCCGCCCGACTCGAGGAGATGGACCTTCTCGACGGTGTAGTTCTGGCCTTCCAGCTTGAGCACGACCGCGCCGTACCCATCGGGGCTCTGGTCGTCGTCCGGATCGGCCTCGCCGTGCCCCGTGGAGAAGCACACCACGTGCTCCCTGCCTGCGGTGACCCGGATGAGGGCGTTGGTCAGGGCCTCCTCGTCGAAGCTGGACTCGAGGCGCTGGCGGGAGGTGCCGGAGGAGAGCACCACGGTGCCCCACTGGCTCGTGACCTCGAACTGCTGGGAAAGGAACGGTTCTGCGAGGGGGTCGTGGAACGCCACGGCCACGCGGGGCGAGCGGATCCGGTAGCCCTCCACGAGGTCCCGGAAGGAGGACTCCTCGGGGGTCTCCTTCTGGAAGAAGGCCACGATCTGCACGTCTTGGTCCAGGCCGTCCAGCACCTGCAGGGTCTGCTCGGACAGCGTGAAGCGCTGGCTCGAGGTGATGTCCCAGCGCTTGTCGTAGCGGACCGCCAGCAGGTTGGCCGCCACCGCGAGGCCCAGGGCCAGGAGGACGAGCACCACGGCGCCGCCTCCATACCGGACCGCACGGCTGCGCATGGAGACCCCAATCCGGGCACGCTCCAGCCAACCCCATAGGAGGAGCAGCGTGAGGCCGGCAATGCCCACGCCCAGGGGCCAGCCCTCCCACGCGCCCTCGACCGGGCCGACCACGCCCCAGAGGACAAGCAGGATGAGCCCGACGACGGCGAGGATCCAGGCGAACCGCTGCATGGCTACCTCCACCGGAAGGCCTCGACCCGTTGGTGGGTCGCGAAGAGGGCGACGGCGATGAACGAGACGTAGTACACGAGATCCTTGACGTGCAGCAAGCCCTTGCCCAGCTCGTCCATGTGGGACAGCATCGAGAGGTACGACAGGACCTCCCCCAGGGTGCCCGACGCCGAGGCATCGGCCCAGGAGGCCACCCAGAAGAGCAGGGACAGTACGAACGAGACCACGAAGGCCACCATCTGGCTCTCGGTGGCGGCCGAGGCCACCAGCCCCACGGCCATCACCGACCCCGCCACACCCAACAGGGCCAGGTAGGAGGAGATCACCACGCCCAGGTCGGGTTCGCCGATCCACCACAGGATCAGGGGGTAGTGGGCCGTGGCGAGCAGCATCACGAGTACGAATCCCATGCCACCGAAGTACTTGCCGAGCACGATCTCGACGGTGCGCACCGGCGAGGTGAGCAGCATCTCCAGGGAGCGCTGCCGGCGATCCTCGGCGAACAGACGCATGGAGAGCGCGGGGCAGAGCATGAGCAGCACCAGGCCGGTGTTCGAGTAGAACGGTGCCACGAGGTGCTGGGACAGGTCGATGTCCTGGTAGGGGCTCATCCCGAACTCGGTGGTCTGCAGGGCGAAGAAGCCCACCATCGAGGCGAAGAAGAAGCCCGTGACGAGCAGGAATGCGCAGAGCGCGATCCATCCGATGGGGGAGGCGAAGTAGGCCTCCAGCTCGCGTCGGGCGATGAAGAAGACGTTCCGCATCGGGTTCTCCGCGGGGAAGGGTCAGGCGTTCTTGCCGGAGGTGAGACGCAGGTAGATGTCCTCGAGGCGCTCGCGACCGGTGAGCTCCAGAAGGTCCCAGCAGGCGGCAGTCCGCGCCACCTCGGCCCGCCGGTCCTCACGGGTGCGGATCGCATAGCGACCCTCGCCCTCCGGGCTGCACTCGGTCACGCCCTCGATGGCGGCCAGCGCGGCCTCCAGCTCGGGCCCGGGCCGTCCCACGCGGACCCGGACGAAGCGCTCTCCGCCGGCCAGGGCATCGATCGCGTCGCTCGCCACGATCCGCCCGCCGGCGATGATGAGTACCCGCTGGCAGACGTCCTCCACCTCGGGCAGGACGTGGGTGGAGAGGATCACGGTCCGCTCGCCGGCGAGATCCTTCACGAGGTCGCGGATCTCCTTGCGCTGCGCCGGATCCAGGCCGCTCGTGGGCTCGTCGAGGATGAGGACCTCCGGATCGTGGACGAGCGCCTGGGCCAGGCCTACCCGCTGCTGGAAGCCCTTGGAGAGGTGGCCCACCAGGCGGCCCCCCATGTCCGCGAGGCCCACCCGGCCGAGCACCCGGTCCACGGCGGCGTCCAGATCGACCGCCCCCTTGATCCGGGCTGCAAACCGAACGTATCCGTTTACGGTCATGTTGGGGTAGAGGGGCGGGACCTCGGGCAGGTAGCCTACCCTCCGGCGGGTCTCGAGCGGGGACTCGAAGACGTCCAGGCCATCGATGAGGGCGCGCCCCGAGGTGGCGCCGAGGCTCCCTGCCAGGATCCGCATGGTGGTGGTCTTGCCCGCGCCGTTGGGCCCCAGGAATCCCACCACCTCGCCTTTCTGCACCTCGAACGTGACGTCGTCGATGGCCAGGGTGGTCCCGTAGCGCTTGGTGAGGTGTTCCGCGACGATCATGGCGTACGTGCTCCGCTCCCCCCAGACGAGGGTCGGTTCGGCCCGGGTGGGTAACCGCCGGTGCGACGGAGTCAACGCCTCTCGGTCACTCTGGATTCCCACCTGCCCGGCCCCCCGCCTGGCCCCGTCGGCTGGCCCGCGTGGCCAAGGGTCGTTGCGCCTGGACAGGTCGTGCCGGTATGATGGGCGTCCTGCCCTCCTGTCGAGGTGACGGATGCCGACACGCCTCCTCTCTGTCCTGTCCGGGCTCCTCCTGGCCGGATGTTCCAGTGCGTGGACCCCCGACGACGCCGACGGCGACGGCTTCACCGCCTTGCAGGGCGATTGCTGGGACGCCGCGGAGGGGCCCGAGGGCTCGGGCCTGGGTGGGGCCGACATCCACCCGGGCGCCTCCGAGACCTGGTACGACGGCGTGGACCAGGACTGTGCCGTGGACGACGACTTCGACGCCGATGCGGACGGCTTCGTCCCCAGCGACCACGAGGGTCGGACCACCGCGGGCGTACCCGAGACCGGCTCCCTGCCCGGCGGCGACTGCTGGGACGACCCGGCGTCCGTCCCGGCGGAGTACGCGGTGGTTCCCTCCTCGTTCAGCGACAAGGCCGGCACCAGCCTCGCGTGGGCGCAGCCAGCGGCCTCGGAGGTGCACCCCGAGGCCACGGACACGTGGTACGACGGGGTGGATCAGGACTGCGCCGCCGACGACGACTTCGACCGGGACCTGGACGGGTGGCGCACCGAGGCCTACCCCGACGCCACCGGTACCTACGGCGACGACTGCGTGGACGGGGCGCCTCTCGACGACGAGAACCCCGCCGGGACCGCCAGCGATGGCATCCATCCCGGCGCCTCGGAGACCTGGTACGACGGCACCGACCAGGACTGCGACGACAACGACTGCGACGCGGATGGCGATGGGTTCGACGGCGGGGACGGTACGTGGTGCGTGTCCAACGAGTGCGACGACACCGATCCCGAGATCTACCCCGACCCCGACATCCCCGAGGTCTGGTACAACGGCCGGGACGAGAACTGCGACGGGAACGACGGCGACCAGGACGGCGACGGGTTCTGGGCGGCCGACTACGAGGCACTCGTCGAGGCTGCCGGCGGTACCCCCATGGCCATTCCGGACGGGAGCGAGGGCGACTGCTGGGACGTGCCCTCCTCCGTGGGCGGGATCCCCTCCGACTACGAGGCCATCAACGGGTTCCCCCAGGCCGACGCCGTGGATGTGCACCCGGCCGCGATGGAGACCTGGTACGACGACGTGGACCAGGACTGCAGCGCCACCTCCGACTTCGACCAGGATGCCGACGGCCACGACACCGATGCCTGGGCCGACCGGGACGGTGTGTGGGGCCTCGACTGCGACGACGCCCGGTCCGGGGTGAACCCAGACGCGACGGAGTCCTGGTACGACGGCACCGACGACGACTGCGACGGGAACGACGGCGACCGGGACGGCGACGGGTACTGGGCCGCCGACTACGATTCGCTCGTGGTGGCCTCGGGCGGCACCCCGCTCGACGTGCCGGAGGGCTTCGAGGGCGACTGCAACGACGAGAACGCCGCGGTCCATCCGAACCGCGACGAGGACTGCGCCACCTCCGGCGTGGACGACGACTGCTCGGGCTCCGACAACGACGAGGACGCGACCGGCTGCACCGACTGGTACTGGGATGGCGATGCCGACGATCATGGGGACGCATCCATCGAGCCCACGTGCTTCTGCGTGCCCACCTCGGACTGGACCGCGCTCGAGGGCGACGACTGCGACGACGACGACGACAGCGTCTACCCGGGGGCCACGGAGATCGTGGGCAACGGGGTCGACGAGGACTGCGACGACGGCGAGATCTGCTACGACGACGCGGAC
>JAFGLY010000100.1 GCA_016927815.1 Deltaproteobacteria bacterium
AGGTTGTGGGCCTCGTCCACGACCACCACCCAGGACGCGGCGTCCTCGGCAAAACAGCGCCGGATCCGGACCGAGGGATCGAACACGTAGTTGTAGTCGCCCACCACCACGTCCACGCGCTCCAGCACGTCCATGGAGAGGGCGTGGGGACAGACCCCAGCCGGTACGGCCACGGCCTCGAGATCGTCCGGCGTCACCACGCCCCGGGCGAGCACGCGGTCCACGAGGCGCCCCTCCCGGACCTTCTCGTCGTAGTCCCGGGCGAAGGCGCAGGCCTCCGGATCGCAGCCGCCCAGGCCCACCGGGCAGGATCGGGCCCGCGCCCTTAGCCCGAGGGCGGACAGGCACAGGCCCCGGCCGGCCTGCAGGCGCAGGGTCTCCAGGGCCAGGGCCTGCTGGGTGTTGCGCGCCGTGGCGAAGAACACCCTCCGGCCCGCCGCGAAGGCCGAGCCGAGCGCAGCCTGGAGGACCACCGCGGTCTTGCCCGACCCGGTAGGGGCCACCAGCAGCACCGCGCGGCCCGCGTCGAGCGACGTCCGCACCCGCTCGACACCCTCGTACTGGCCCGGCCGGAGGGTCGCGTGCGGGAAGGGCACGTCCCACGTGCGGCGGCGGCGGCGGTCCGCCAGGAGTGCCTCCCGCCCCACCACGCGCTCGTCGAGCCAGGCCCGTACCTGTGCCCCCATGTCGGGATCCGGCTTCACGTCGAGGCGGTGGCGGGACCCGTCGGTCAGCGAGACCAGGACGAGGCTGCCGGTGGCATCGGGCCTGCCCGCGACGGCCACGAGGTAGAGGTAGAGGCGAAGCTGGGAGATCCAGGCGGGGATGTCCTCCTCCCGGATCCGGGCCAGGCGGGATCCCTCGAGGACCGAGGTCTTGACCTCCTCCACCACCGTGCGGCCATCCTCCTCGACCCAGCCGTCCATGCGGCCGGAGATCCGGCAGGACCAGCCGCGCACCACGACGGTCCAGGCCACCTTCACCTCCCGCCGGAACCCCGCCTCCTCCCGAACCCGCTCCTCCTGCCAGGCCTGGTGTGCCTCCCGACCCGCTCGGGCCCGGGCTGCGAGTGTGCGGACCATCTCGGGCTGGAGATCGCGGCTTTGGGAGCAGGCCTCGACCAGATCCCGCACGCCGACCTCCAGGCGCCGGGCGTCGTCGTCCCAGGTGAGCATGGAGGGTCCGTGCCGCGTCAGGGGAGCGGCACGGCCTCCAGGCGAAGGGAAAACGCCCCCGCCTCTCCGGGCGACGTCCCCCCGCGTTCCTCCACCTCGAGCGTTCGGGATTCCAGGCGCCCCAGGTCCAGGTTCCAGGTGGCGGATCCGGAGAGAACGAGCGCGGGCACCCGGGCGTCGTCGGGCCGGACGATGGCCTCGGTGGAGAAGAGCGCGTCCAGGTGCCACGGCCCCCGGAACCGCGAGCGGCGCTGGTGGCCAGCCCAGGACAGCGCCTCGAGGCGATGGACACCGTTCACGTCCACCGCAAGACCTGCAGGCACGAGGTCCACGAAGGGGCGCCCCGCCGCGGGGTCCGGCCAGCGGTCCCCCTCGCGCACCGGATCGGTGGGCAGCCGGAGCCCGAGGAGGCGGTGGGGCAGCCCGTCCGCCCATGACGGGGCATCGAGCGTCGCGATCCGTCCGTCCATGGAGAGCGTGAAGGCCACCGGATCCCCGGTCAGCCGCTCCCGCTCGGCCTCGATCGCGGCCTCGACCCGCTCCGAGTCCATGGCCGTGCCCTGCTCCTCGATCCGGGCCTCGAGGCCCACGATCCGTCCCTCCAGCGAGAACGATCCCAGATCGTCCACCGATCGCACGAGGTAGGTCCACGTCTCCTCGCGGACCACCGTCTGGCCGCCCTGCGCATAGCGCGAGGCGAGGCGGTAGGTCAGCTCCATGCCGGGCGCGAGCCGCCATCCCAGCGTGATGGCCTCCTCCGGGTAGGACGTCGGAGGCCGGTGACAGGAGGCCAGGAGGAGGAGGAGCAGACCCATGGTCCGGTAGCTATGCCGTACCGGCGGGCGGAGGGAGGACGCTATCGGCCCGTGCGCTCGCGGTAGGCTGCGATGAGGATGTCCGCCACCTCGGGGCGCAGGATGCGCGGATCGGGCCGCTCGCCGGAGAGCAGGATCTCGCGGACCTTGGTGCCCGAGATGAAGAACGGCTTGACGCCCGGATGGGCGTCCATGAGGTCCACTCGGCCCATGTGGTCGTACCAGGCTGCGAACCCGACCTTCACGGGACGGATCGCCAGCTTGCCCGGCAGGTGGTCGAACACCTCCTGGGCGTCGAAGTCGCCCCAGATGGGCGTGTTGTCGAAGTAGGGGGCGTCCGCGTGCTTCCGACCGATGACGATGTGGCTGAACCCGTGGTTCTGGCGGTAGATGGCGTGCATGATCGCCTCGGACGGGCCGCCGTAGAACATCCGCATGTCCAGCGCCACCAGCTCGAACACGTCGTTGATGTCGTACCCCACGCCCTGCCAGAGGTCGCTGTCGCTGTCGCCCTGTCCCAGGAGCCGCTGCTCCATGAGGACGCGGTAGCAGCGCATCCGGGTGGCGGCGTCCACGTCGTCTCCCTTGAGCTGGCCCACCAGCGGCATCAGCACCACCCCGGCGTACAGGCCTTGCCGGGTGAGCTCCTGGACCCCGTGGACGAGTGCGTACTCGTGGGCCCGGTGCAGGGGATTGCGGGTCTGGAAGGCCAACGCAGCCTCCCACTTGCGTTCCGCGATGAGCGCACGGGTCTGCCGCGGGGAGAGCTGGAAGGCCGAGAACAGCGGGTTGTGCGGCTGGGGAAGCGTCCAGATCTCCCCGCCCGCGAGCCGTACCCGGGGGTCGTCCACGACGATGGCCGCGCCGGGGTGATCGGTGCGCTCGGTGAGATAGACCGACCGAATATAATCAGCCTTCTTCCAGGGATAGACTTCGGTGATGGTCATGCGGGCCACGGGCTGGCCGGCGGTGTTGACGAGCACGGCATGCCCGCCGGGCCGGAGGGCGGCGGCCTCCTCGGCGGTGACCGGAAGGCCGAGAGGGATGGCCCACGCCCACCGGATCCCGTCCCGCACGATGCAGTGGTGGTCCAGGACGTGCTGGTACTCGGCGGCGTCCATGAAGCCCGTGATCGGGGACAGGGTTCCGTCTCCGATCCGGTAGACCGTGGAGAGATCCGCGTCGTTGACCGCGATCCGCGGCAGGCGCTCGGCGTCGCGCACCAGGGCGCACTGCTCGGTGAGGGGCAGGATGCGGTCGACCGGCGTCGGAAGGCCGCCGTGGACGGGGACGAGGGGCATGGCAGGGCTCCTGGGGGGTCGAGCCGCACGAGGTATCCGGTTTCGCCCGGGCCCGCCGTCCCCCCGGAAGAGCCGGATGGGCTATACTCGCCCCCGGACGGCCGCTCGTCCGGACGTCCTCTCCCCGCGTTCCTGCAGGACCCTCTCCCGCCATCCCCGGCACGGTGCTTGCAGGATTCCCCTTCCCCCCGCCCGTCGTCCCCTGCTGGAGCTCGGATGGACAAACTGCTCGTGGAAGGCGGCCGCCCCCTCGAGGGGACGGTCCGAGTCAGCGGAGCCAAGAACGCCGCCCTGCCCCTGCTCGCCGCGACCCTGCTCGCGCCGGGCGAACATCGCCTCGCCAACCTCCCCGCCCTCCAGGACGTCGAGACCATGCTCTCGCTGCTCGGGCGCCTGGGGTGCCCCTCGCTCGTGGGGCCCACGCTCAGAATCGAGACCAGCCGCCTCTTCTTCTGCGAGGCCCCGTTCGACCTCGTTCGCCGGATGCGTGCGAGCGTCCTGGTGCTCGGCCCTCTATTGGCCCGCTGCGGCGAGGCCCACGTGAGCCTTCCGGGCGGCTGCGCCATCGGTGTCCGTCCGATCGACCAGCACCTGAAGGGCCTCGAAGCCCTCGGCTGCCGCTTCGAACTGGAGGGCGGAACGGTCCACGGCCGGACGGACCGCCTGAGGGGTGCCGAGATCGCGTTCGATATGCCCACGGTCACCGGCACCGAGAACGTCCTCATGGCCGCCGTCCTGGCCGAGGGCGACACCATCGTCCGCAACGCCGCCATGGAACCCGAGGTCGCGGACCTGGCGCGGTTCCTCCGATCACTGGGCGCCGTGATCGAGGGCGAGGGCACCCCGGAGATCCGGGTCCGAGGGGTGCCGGGCCTGGCGCCCTCTGTCCAGCCCTACCGGATCCTGCCCGATCGCATCGAGGCCGGCACCTACCTCGTGGCCGGGGCCATCACGGGAGGCAGCGTGACCTGCACGGGCACGCGACCCGGGGATCTCGCGGCGCTCCTGGACGTGCTCTCCAGGGCCGGCTGCGAGGTCCACACGCACGGCGACGCGGTCACGGTGGCACGCCAGGGGCCGATCCGGCCGGTGGACGTGGTCACCGCCCCGCACCCGGGCTTCCCCACCGACATGCAGGCCCAGGTGATGGCCCTGCTCACGCTGGCCGAGGGCTCCAGCCACGTCACCGAGACCATCTTCGAGAACCGGTTCATGCACGTGGCGGAGTTGCTCCGCCTGGGCGCGAGCATCCACGTGCACGGGAACCAGGCCATCGTCACCGGTGTGGAGCGGCTCAAGGGAGCCGCCGTGGTGGCCACGGACCTGAGGGCGAGCGCAGGCCTCGTGCTGGCAGCCCTGTCCGCCGAGGGGACCTCGGAAATCCTGCACCTGGACCACCTGGATCGCGGCTACGAGGCCCTCGTCCCGAAGCTCCAGGGCATCGGGGCCCGGGTGTTCCGGCTCGACCTCGAGGATCGCGGCATCCGCCCGCCGACGGACGTCGTCGCCACCGCCTGATCCCCGGTCATGCTCCGACCGGGCCGCATGCCCCGGTCCGGGCTACGCCGCCCCCCAGGAGGCGCCACGGCCATCCCCCGCGCCATCATCGACCAGGTCCGCGACCGCACGGACATCGCCGAGGTCGTGGGGCGGCACGTGACGTTGAAGCGATCCGGCACCTCGCTCGTGGGCCTGTGCCCCTTCCATCCCGAGAAGACGCCGTCCTTCAACGTGGTGCCCCACAAGGGGATCTTCCACTGCTTCGGCTGTGGTGAGGGGGGAGACGTCTTCCGGTTCCTCATGAAGATCCAGGGGGTGAGCTTCAACGAGGCGGTCAAGGAGCTGGCTGCGGCCGCCGGGATCCAGATCGAGGAACGGGACCTGACACCCGCCGAGGAGCAGCGGCTGCGCACGCGGGCCACGCTCTTCGACGTGTGCGAGGAGGCCTGCCGCTACTACCAGGGCATCCTCAAGGCCCGACCCGAGGGCGGTCCCGGTCGCGTCTACCTGCAGCAGCGGGGCCTCCGGCCCGAGACCTGGGACCGCTTCCGCATCGGGTACGCGCCGGACGCCTGGTCGGGCCTGGTGGACCACCTCCACGGCCGGGGATTCTCCGAGGACCTCGCCATCGAGGCGGGACTCGCCCGGCGCAGCGACCGGCGCGGCAGCACCTACGACCTCTTCCGCAGGCGGGTCATGTTCCCGATCCTGGACGACCGCTCTCGCGTGGTGTCCTTCGGGGGACGCATCGTGGAACTGCCCGACCTCCCCTCCCCCGACGCCGGGCAGCCCAAGTACCTGAACGGCACCGACACCGAGATCTACCGGAAGCAACGCGTCCTCTACGGGCTGTCGCTGGCGCGCACCGAGATCCAGCGCCAGGATCGCTCCATCCTGGTGGAGGGGTACTTCGACGTCGTGACCCTCTCCCAGGCGGGTTTCCAGGAGGTGGTGGCCACCTGCGGTACGGCCCTCACCTTCGAACAGCTCGAGGCCATCCGGCGCTTCTCCCCCCGCGTGGTGGCGCTCTTCGACTCCGACGAGGCGGGCATCAAGGCCGCCGTGCGCTCCATGCCGCTCTTCGCGGCAGCCGGCGTGGATGCCCTGCGCCTCTCTCTGGCCGACGCCAAGGACCCCGACGAGCACATCCGGCTTCACGGGGCGGATGCGTTCCGGGCCCTGCTCAACCGGACCGAGCCCCTGACGGACACCGTGATCCGGTTCGTGGCAGGCCGGGCAGGGCCGACAGCGGTCGGGCGCCAGCGGGCGGTGGAGGAACTGGCGCCTCTGGTCTCCCGCTTTCCCGAGGTAGCACGGGCGTCCCTGGTGCGGCGCATCGCCGACCTCCTGGATCTCCCGGAACGCGACGTGGCGCGTCGGGTGGCCAGGGCGCGCTCCGACGCCCGCCCGGGGCCCCAGGCCCCAGCCGCCGTCGATCCTCCCCCGCCCGAGGCCCCGCTGTCCCCGGAGGTGAAGGACCTCCTGTGGCTGCTCATCCACCACGCCGAGGTGGTGGGGCCACGGATCCGGACCGCCTCCCCGGATCTCCTCGACGCGCGTCTCGAGGTGCTCGACTGCCTCGCGGGCCTCCTCAGGGGCGATTCCGTGGCCGCGGTGGCCGAGGCCTGCCCCGACGAGTCGATCCGGACGATTCTCTTCGAGGCCGCCTCCCGGACCGACTACATCCCCGGGGACCGGGCAGAGGTCGCGGTGGACCAGCTCTTCGCCCGTCTCGAGGCGGATCGCATCGCCATGTGCCTGAAGCGCATCCGGCAGGAGATCGACCTGGGCGGCCCGAACCGCCTCGATCTCGTCCGGGAGCGGACGACGTTGAACCGGCGCCTCGCCGAGTTGAGGCGCCTGCTGCCGGGCATCGGCCGGTAGGCCGTTCTCACCTGCAAGCCTCTGGGCCTTGCGCCTCCGGGCCTTCCGGGGCAAGGTGAATCGCTCGATCCTTGCTCGGAGACGCAGGCGTCTCCGACGTCGAGGCACGGCGGCCCGACCGACGGGCACGACCTCGCCACCCCCTGCCAGGCTCTGGAATGCTCAAGGACAAGGACCTTTCGGAGATCCAGGCACTCATCGACATGGGCAAGGCCCGGGGGTACGTCACCTACGAGGAGATGAACAGCGCGCTCCCGATGCGGCTCGTATCGGGCGATCAGATGGACGACCTCATGATCCTCTTCTCCGAGATGGACATCGAGGTCGTCGCCGGGGTCAAGACCCGCGCCAACCGGAGACCGCCGATCGGCGACGACGGCCGGGAGGAGCCCCGCATCCCCATCCGGGCCCACGACCCGGTGCGCATGTACCTCAGGCGGATGGGGGAGGTTTCGCTGCTCACGCGCGACGGCGAGATCGAGATCGCGCGCCGGATCGAGGAGGGGGAGGAGGTCGTCCGGCACCGCGTGCTGACCAGCGCGCTCGGCGTCGCCCTGGTGTGCCGGTTGGTGGAGGAGGACGACGTGCGG
>JAFGLY010000101.1 GCA_016927815.1 Deltaproteobacteria bacterium
TAGGCTGTAGGCTGTAGGCTGTAGGCTGTAGGGTTCAGGCTGCAGGCCACGATCCGAGGTTCCTCCGCCCCCTGGATCTCGGACCTCCGAGGCGCCTCGCCCTGGCTCACGGGTGCGCACCCCCTGCACGATGCTTGCCAACCTCGGCCGACCGGATTAGAGGCGCGGGACCTCGGGGCCCCCCCTCCGCCCGGGACCGGGCTACCGAGCATGGATCGATGATGTCCAACCAGCGCTACATCATCCTGACCTTCGTGTCCGGCGCCATCGTGCTGGGCCTGACGACGAACAGCGCTGTCTCGGAACTCCTCGCCGCACTCGGCTGGCCCGATCCCCTTCTCCTGGGGATCGTCGCGGCCAGCACGGTGGTCGGCGTCCTGGCTGGCGTCGTCACGTTCGTCGTGCTGCTGAGGAACCAGAAGGCGGTCTCCTTCACCGACGAGGTGATCGTCGAGGTTCGCAAGGTCTTCTGGCCCAAGCGGGAAGAGGTGGTGAACGCCACGACCGTGGTGCTCGCCACCTCCGGCATCATCGGCCTCTCACTCGCGTTCTACGATTTCGTCTGGGCGAAGGTCACCAACCTCTTCCTGTACACCTCCTAGGGCCCGCCCCCACGGCCGTCGGTCCGCCCATCCCCGGGGAACACCCTCGCGGTCCACTCCCACGGAGTCCTCCCCATCATGGCCCTGCGCTGGTACGTCGTACACACCTACTCGGGTTTCGAGAACACGGCGAAGAAGGCGCTGGAGGAGCGGGTGCAGTCGCTCGGCTTCCAGGACCGGATCGTCGAGATTCTCGTGCCCACGGAGCAGGTCGTGGAGATGCGGGCTGGCACCAAGCGGGTGGTTCCCCGCAAGTTCCTGCCGGGCTACCTGCTCGTCCGCATGGAGTTGGACGACGAGACCTGGCACGTGGTCAAGGAGACCCCCAAGGTCACGGGGTTCGTCGGCAACATGCGGAATCCGCCTCCCGTCCCGGACGAGGAGGTGACCCGCATGACGGATCGGATGGACGAGGGCCGGTCGGAGCCCAAGCCGGTCGTCCACTTCGAGCGGGGCGAGGAGGTTCGCGTCATCGACGGTCCGTTCGCCACGATGCGGGGCAGCGTGGAGGAGTCCAATCCCACGCGGAGGAAGCTCCGCGTGATGGTCAGCATCTTCGGGCGCTCCACGGCGGTGGAGTTGGACTTCGCCCAGGTCGAGAAGGTGAGCTAGGCCGGGGCACCGGCAGGAGTCACGGACATGGCCAAGAAGGTCATCAACGAGATCAAGCTTCAGATTCCCGCCGGCAAGGCCACGCCCGCGCCCCCCGTGGGCCCGGCGCTCGGCCAGGCGGGCGTGAACATCCCGGCCTTCTGCAAGGAGTTCAACGCCCGGACCCAGGTCCAGGCGGCCGACGGGTTCACCATTCCCGTCATCATCACCGTCTACGCCGATCGATCCTTCACGTTCGTGACCAAGACCCCCCCTGTGGCGGACCTTCTCAGAAGGGCCGCGGGCGTGGAGAAGGGGTCCGGCCAGCCGAACAAGGAGAAGATCGGCGTGGTCAACCGGGACCAGGTCGTCGCCATCGCGGAGACCAAGCTCCCGGATCTCAACACCAGCACCCTCGAGGCGGCCATTCACACGATTGAAGGAACAGCACGTTCCATGGGGATCGTCGTGAAGTAGAAACCCATGGCACGCACGGGGCAGGGCGAGGTCGCCGCCCGATGACCCCGGCGTGCGCGGGAGCGAGGAGGAGACCCACGCGGGACCTTCCTCAAGCCTCCCGGAGGAGCACGAGTGGCGAACAGGAGCAAGAGGTGGCGTGGCGCGAGGGGTCTGGTCGACCCCGATCGGCGCTACACACTCGGTGAGGCCGTGGCCCTCGTTCGCGAGAACGCGACGGCCAGGTTCGACGAGACCATCGAGGTCGCCGTCCGTCTCGGCGTCGATCCGCGCCAGGCCGACCAGATGATCCGCGGGGCGGTCTCGCTGCCCCACGGGACCGGCCGCAAGGTACGGGTCGTCGTGTTCGCCCAGGGGGACGCCGCCCGTGCGGCCCTCGACGCGGGCGCGGACGCGGTGGGCAGCGACGATCTCGTCCAGCGGATCCAGACCGAGGGCTGGCTCGAGTTCGACAAGGCGGTGGCGACACCGGACCTCATGCCGAAGGTCAGCCGGCTGGGGAAGATCCTGGGACCTCGCGGTCTCATGCCCAACCCCAAGGTGGGGACCGTGGTGCCGGGGGATCGGATCGCGGAGACCGTGCGGGAGATTCGGGCCGGCAAGATCGAGTTCCGGGTGGAGAAGGCGGGCATCATCCACGCGGCCGTGGGCAAGGCCTCCATGACGGAGCAGCAGCTCACCGAGAACATCACCACGCTGGTCCAGACCCTCGTCCGGATGAAGCCCACCAGCGCCAAGGGCACGTACGTCCGGACCGTGGCCCTCGCGTCCACGATGGGGCCCGGCATCCGGATCGACACGAACGACCTCACCCGTACCTCGGACCAGGTGTGAGGGAGGGACCATGAAGCGTCAACAGAAGATCGCGTTCGTCGAGTCCTTCCACGAGACCGTCAAGGACGCCTCCCTCATCGTCGTCGCCACGTTCTCGGGGACCGGGGTCAACCGGCTCACCGCGCTCAGGCGAACCCTCGATCCCACGGGCATCCGGTTCCGGGTGGTGAAGAACACCCTCGCCCGCCGCGCCCTCGAGGGCACCGGCCGAGAAGGCCTGGTCGAGCAGCTCAGTGGCGACACCGCCCTGTTCCTCTGCAAGGACGACCCCATCTCCGGCGCCCGGGTCATCCGGGACGTCCTCAAGGACCTGGAGACCCTACGGATCCGGGGGGGGTACTTCGACGGAGACATCTACGACACCGACGGCATCAAGGGCGTCGCGGACCTGCCCTCCAGGGAGGATCTGCTGGCCCTGCTGCTGGGCACGCTCCAGGAGCCGGCCCGCCAGGTGCTGTCCGTCCTCCAGGCCCCCGCCCGGGACCTCGTCACCCTCCTCCACAACTACGTGCACAAGCTCTCCGAGGCCGAGGACGCGTAGGACACGCGTTCTGGCCCTCCCACCCCACCGTTCCAGGAGACCCCCATGTCCCTCAGTGCGTCCGACGTCGTCGAGTACATCAAGAACCTCAAGCTGTCCGAGGTCAAGAACCTCGTGACCCAGCTCGAGCAGGAGCTGGGCGTGAAGGCCGGAGCCCCCGTCATGATGGGTGCCGCGGCCCCCGCCGCTGCCGCCGCCGCGCCCGTGGTCGAGGAGAAGACGGAGTTCAACGTCATCCTCACCGGCGTGCCCGACGCGACCAAGAAGATCAGCGTCATCAAGGCCGTCCGGGCGCTCACGAGCCTGGGCTTGAGGGAGGCCAAGGAGGCCGTGGAGGGCGCCCCCACGACGATCCGCGAGGCCGTCAACAAGGAAGAGGCCGAGAGCGCGAGGAAGCAGCTCGAAGAGGCCGGCGGCGAAGTCAAGATCGACTAGGCATGCAGCCGGACACTCGGGAGACCGTGGACGGCGCCGAGCCCTGCGCGGTCTCCTCTGTTCGAATCCGTGGAATCCGGGCGCTCGCGCACGGCGTCCGGTCGGCTCCCGAAGAGGAGCCGGCCCTCCGTGGCATCCGTTGTGCGACCCTCCGAGAGGACGTCACCCCCCACATGGTCCTCCCCCCGATCGCCGTGACGCGTCCGAGTGGACACACGGGCCACGAGTGCCCTGCCGTGTCCGCTGTGGATGCGTGTACGCGCGATCGTCGTCTCCCACCGATGCGGCCGTCGGCCCGTGGCAAGGCCACGGGCCCGTGGGCCGTCGACGGGGCCTGACCCCGTCCAGAGGTTCGAGATGTCGAAAGTCCTGGCCAGCAACTACCGCTACCGCCGTTCCTTCTCCAGAATTCCGCCCGTGGTGGAGGTCCAGAACCTCATCGAGGTCCAGCGATCCTCCTACGAGCAGTTCCTCCAGCGGCACGTCCCGCCCCTGGACCGAGAGAGCATCGGCCTGCAGGCGGTCTTCAAGAGCGTCTTCCCGATCCAGGACTTCTCGAACCGCGCGTCGCTGCAGTTCGTGTCCTACGATCTCGAGCAGCCCAAGTACGACGTGGACGAGTGCCGCGAACGGGGCATGACGTACTCGGCGCCCCTCAAGGTCACGATCCGCCTCGTCGTGTGGGACGTGGACGCCGACAGCGGCAACCGCACGGTGTCCAACATCAAGGAGCAGGAGGTCTACTTCGGGGAGATCCCGCTCATGACCGAGCACGGAACGTTCATCGTGAACGGCACCGAGCGCGTCGTCGTGAGCCAGCTCCACAGGTCTCCGGGCATCTTCTTCGACGAGCAGACCTCCAAGACCGGCGGCGCGTCCAAGAGCCTCTTCTCGGCCCGCATCATCCCCAACCGGGGATCCTGGATCGATTTCGAGTTCGACAACAAGGACATCCTGTACGTCCGCATCGACCGGCGCCGCAAGCTGCCCGCCACCGTGCTCCTGCGCGCCCTCGGGTACAGCACCGAGGAACTGCTGAACTACTTCTACGAGCGCGAGCGCATCCGCTGGAACGGTCGGGGCTGGGTGAAGGTGAGCCCCACCGAACTCCTCTTCCAGCAGCGCCTCTCCGAGGATCTGATCCATCCCGAGACCGGCGAGATCCTCTGCAAGGCCGGCCGCAAGGTCCTCAAGAACATCCTGAGGAGGATGCAGCAGGCCGGCATGGTCCGGACCGAGACCCTGGAGGTGGATGGCCGGGAGATGGAGGTCGAGGTCGGAGAGATCCCGGTGCAGGTCGAGAGCCTGATCGGCCGGATCATCGCCTTCGACGTGGTGGACATGGATACCGGCGAAATCCTCGCCGAGTGCAACGATCTGCTCACGGACGAGCACCTCTCGGCTGCCCGAGACCACGGCATCGACGAGTTCGAGGTGCTGTTCATCGATGGTGTGATCGTGAAGCCGTTCCTCCGGGAGACGCTCCTGATGGACCGGATCACCTCCCCCGAGGAGGCCATCATCGAGATCTACCGGCGGCTGCGGCCGGGGGACCCCCCCACCTACGACAGCGCCTTCCTGCACTTCGAGAACCTCTTCTTCAACCCCGAGCGGTACGACCTCTCCAAGGTGGGGCGGCTCAAGCTCAACCACAAGCTGGGTCTCGCCCTTCCCCTCGAGCAGACCACGCTCACCCGCGAGGACATCCTCCGGGTGGTCAAGTACCTGATCGACCTGAAGAACAACAAGGGCAAGGTGGACGACATCGACCACCTGGGCAACCGTCGCGTCCGCGCCGTGGGCGAGCTGCTCGAGAGCCAGTACCGCATCGGCCTGGTCCGGATGGAGAAGGCCATCAAGGAGCGCATGAGCCTCTCGGAGATCGAGGCGCTCATGCCCCACGATCTCATCAACGCCAAGCCCGTGAGCGCGGTGGTGAAGGAGTTCTTCGGCTCCTCCCAGCTGTCCCAGTTCATGGACCAGACCAACCCGCTCTCCGAGGTCACGCACAAGCGCCGTCTCTCGGCCCTCGGTCCGGGCGGCCTCACGCGGGAGCGGGCCGGGTTCGACGTCCGCGACGTCCACACCACCCACTATGGTCGTATCTGCCCCATCGAGACGCCGGAAGGTCCGAACATCGGCCTCATCGCCTCGCTCTCCACCTACGCCCGGGTCAACGACTTCGGCTTCATCGAGACGCCCTACCGCCGGGTCCAGGGAAGCGTGGTCGCGAAGCAGGTGGAGTACTTCTCGGCCCTCGACGAGGAGGGGCACATCATCGCCCAGGCCGACGTCGAGATCGACGACGAGCGCAGGATCGTCCACGAGATCGTGGACGCACGGAAGAAGGGCGAGTTCGCCCTCGTGGACCGGTCCGAGGTGACGCTCATGGACGTGAGCGCGAACCAGCTGGTGAGCGTGGCCGCGTCCCTCATCCCGTTCCTGGAGAACGACGACGCCAACCGGGCCCTCATGGGGTCCAACATGCAGCGCCAGGCCGTCCCGCTCCTGCGCACCGAGGCTCCGCTCGTGGGCACCGGCATGGAGTGGATCGTGGCCCGGGATTCGGGCGTCACCACCGTCACCCGGCGCAGCGGGGTCGTGGAGGCGGTGGACGCCTCCCGCATCGTGGTCAAGACCGACGCGGCGGGCGAGGACGACGACATCGGCGCCGACGTCGACATCTACAACCTCACCAAGTTCATCCGCTCCAACCAGAGCACCTGCATCAACCAGAAGCCGGTCGTCCAGCTCGGCGAGCGGGTCGCCGAGGGCGACGTGATCGCCGACGGACCCGCCACGGATCGCGGCGAGCTGGCCCTGGGGCAGAACGTGGTCGTCGCGTTCATGTCGTGGGGCGGGTACAACTTCGAGGATTCGATCCTGGTCTCCGAGCGGATGGTGATGGACGACTACTTCACGTCCATCCACGTGGAGGAGTTCGAGGTCGCCGCCCGCGACACGAAGCTCGGCAAGGAGGAGATCACCCGCGACATCCCGAACGTCGGAGACGAGGCCCTCAAGTACCTCGACGAGGCTGGCATCGTGAAGATCGGCGCCGAGGTCATCGCGGGCGACATCCTGGTCGGGAAGATCACGCCCAAGGGCGAAACCCAGCTCTCTCCCGAGGAGAAGCTCCTCAGGGCCATCTTCGGGGAGAAGGCGGGCGACGTGAAGGACACGTCGCTCCGCGTGCCGCCGGGTGTGTCGGGCATCGTGATCGGCGCTCGCATCTTCCACCGCGAGGGCGTGGAAAAGGACAGCCGGGCCCTCGAGATCGAGCGCCAGGCCATCGTCGCCATCGACCGCGACCACGACGAGGCCCTGTGGACGGTCCGCGAGTCCGCCTACCGCCAGCTCGTCCGCCTGCTGGCCGGCCATCGGTCCGGAAGCGCCGTCGTGGGCGAGGACGGCAGCGAGGTCGTGGCCGAGGGCGCCGTGTTCGACGACCAGAACCTCGCCGCGATGAGCCTCGAGCAGCTCGAGCGCATCGTCGTGGAGGACGACCGGGACGTGGAGGCGAAGGTGCTCCGGATCGTGGATCGGATCCGCGAGAAGGAGGACCAGGTCCGTGCGCGGTTCCTGGCCAAGAAGGAGCGTCTCTCCAAGGGAGACGAGTTGCCCCCCGGCGTCATCAAGATGGTGAAGGTCTACGTCGCCATCAAGCGCAAGGTCCAGCCCGGCGACAAGATGTGCGGCCGCCACGGCAACAAGGGCGTCATCTCCAAGATCCTGCCCCTCGAGGACATGCCCTACCTCGAGGACGGCCGTCCCGTGGACCTCGTCCTCAACCCGCTCGGCGTGCCCTCCCGCATGAACGTGGGCCAGATCCTCGAGACCCACCTCGGATGGGCCATCCGGGGCATGGGAGAGACCGTCGGCCGGCTCATGGAGCAGGCCTACGACCCAGAGAAGCTGCGCGGCTACCTGGCCGAGGTGCTGGCCGACGATCCCAAAATGCTGACCTGGCTCAAGGACGCCTCCGAGGAAGAGCTCGTCGCCTTCGCCCGCAGGTACGAACGGGGCATCCCCATCTCCACCCCGGTCTTCGCCGGCGCCAAGGAAGGCGACATCCGGCACTGCCTTGCACTCGGGAACCGGACAGGCGACGGCCAGGTGATCCTCTTCGACGGGCGTACGGGGGAGCCGTTCCAGAACGACGTCACGGTCGGCGTGATGTACATGCTCAAGCTCCACCACCTCGTGGACGACAAGATCCATGCCCGCAGCATCGGGCCCTACAGCCTCGTCACCCAGCAGCCGCTCGGCGGGAAGGCCCAGTTCGGTGGCCAGCGCCTCGGCGAGATGGAGGTCTGGGCCATGGAGGCCTACGGCGCGGCCTACGGGCTCCAGGAGTTCTTGACCGTCAAGAGCGACGACGTCGCCGGCCGTACCCGCATGTACGAGTCCATCGTCAAGGGCGAGCCCCTCCTCGAGGCGGGGCTGCCCGAGTCCTTCAACGTCCTCGTCAAGGAGCTCCAGTCCCTCGCCCTGGACATGGAGCTGCAGGAAGACAAGGACGCGTTGCGCGCCTAGGCGTCCCTCCCACCTTCCAGGACACCCCACACCTTTTTCGCGACCGCACCGGTCCTCGAGGGGAGTTCCCGTGAACGAGATCTACAACCTGTTCGAGAAGCCCAAGAACCCGCTCTCCTACGTGGCGGTGCGCATCAGCCTCGCCTCGCCCGAGAAGATCCGGTCCTGGTCCCACGGAGAGGTCAAGAAGCCGGAGACCATCAACTACCGGACCTTCAAGCCGGAGAAGGACGGGCTCTTCTGCGCCAAGATCTTCGGCCCGGTGAAGGACTACGAGTGCCTCTGCGGCAAGTACAAGCGCATGAAGCACCGGGGCATCACCTGCGAGAAGTGTGGGGTCGAGGTGGTGCAGGCCCGGGTGCGCCGCGAGCGCCTCGCCCACATCAACCTGGCCACGCCCGTGGCCCACATCTGGTTCCTCAAGAGCCTGCCGAGCCGCATCGGCAACATGCTCGACATCCCCTTGAAGGACCTGGAGCGGGTGCTCTACTGCGAGTCCTACATCGTGACGGATCCGGGCGAGTCCACCCTGAAGGAGGGGGAGATCCTCTCCGAGGAGGACTACCAGGAGGCCATCCAGACCTTCGGGTACGGTGCCTTCGAGGTGGGCATGGGCGGCGAGGTCATCCGGGAGATGCTCGCCCGCATCGACGTGATCGCGCTCGCCGACCGCCTGCGCACCGAGATGAAGGAGACCTCGTCCGACGCCCAGCGCCGCAAGATCGCCAAGCGGCTGCGCATCGTCGAAGCGTTCCGGGAGAGCGGCAACCGGCCCGAGTGGATGATGCTCGAGGTCATTCCGGTGCTCCCCCCCGACTTGAGGCCCCTGGTGCCGCTGGATGGCGGCCGGTTCGCCACGAGCGATCTCAACGACCTGTACCGCCGGGTGATCAACCGCAACAACCGGCTCCGCAGGCTCCAGGACCTGAACGCTCCCGAGATCATCATCCGCAACGAGAAGCGGATGCTGCAGGAGGCTGTGGACGCGCTCTTCGACAACGGGCGGCGCGGGAAGATCTTCACCGGACCCAACAAGCGCCCGCTGCGCTCGCTCTCCGACATGCTCAAGGGCAAGCAGGGCCGGTTCCGCCAGAACCTGCTCGGCAAGCGCGTGGACTACTCGGGCCGCTCGGTCATCGTGGTGGGCCCGGAGCTGCGGCTCCACCAGTGCGGCCTGCCCAAGAAGATGGCGCTCGAGCTCTTCAAGCCGTTCATCTACAACAAGCTCGAGGAGCGGGGCTACGTCACCACCATCAAGGCCGCCAAGAAGATGGTGGAGAAGGAGAAGGACGAGGTCTGGGACATCCTCGAGGAGGTCACCCGGGAGCACCCCGTCATGCTCAACCGTGCGCCCACGCTGCACCGGCTGGGCATCCAGGCCTTCGAGCCGATCCTCGTCGAGGGCAAGGCCATCCAGCTCCATCCGCTCGTGTGCACCGCTTTCAACGCCGACTTCGACGGCGACCAGATGGCCGTCCACGTGCCGCTCTCGATCGAGGCCCAGATCGAGGCCCGCGTGCTCATGATGTCCACCAACAACATCCTGAGCCCCGCCCACGGCAAGCCCATCATCCAGCCCAGCCAGGACATCGTGCTCGGTGCCTACTTCATGACCCGCATAAAGCGGTTCGCGAAGGGGTACGGCCGCGTGTTCTCCAGCCCGGCCGAGGTCGTCGTGGCGTACGACGCCGGCGAGGTGGACCTCCATGCGCCCATCACCGTCCGGTTGCCGGCCGAGCCGCTGGAGCGCCGCATCATCGAGGCGGTCCCCGAGATCGGCGACACCCACGTCGTGGTCGGCGTGGACCAGCAGACCCGGAGGCAGGTGTGGCACCTCTACCGGGGTCACGTCTGGAAGACCGACGGTGGAGGCCCCATCGGCGAGGTCGCTTCCATGGCCGGCGACCTCGGATCCTCCATGGACGGCGCCGAGCAGCCCGGACAGGACGGCATGGTGGCCATCGTGGACCTGTGGCACCGGGGCGGGTCGCACCGCGCCCCCGAGAAGGACGCCCCGAGCTGCTACCGCTTCGCGGCGACCTACCTCGAGGAAGGCGTCGAGATCGAGACCCTTCGCCCGGTAGACCGCGACGGCAGCTCGTTTGACGCCGTGGAGGTCGTCACGGGCGAGGACTTCGTGGCCTGGGCCGTCCATCTCCCCAAGCTCCGCGGGAACAACCGCGTGGCCTGCATCGTTCACCCGCGCGTGGTGGTCCAGGAGGACCGGTTCCTCGTGGACGCCCGCTTCAACACGGCTCGCCGCCTGGCGACCTTGCGCAGAGCCTGCCGGGCGCTCAGGGAGAAGTACGGCGAGGATGTGGTGCTGCTCGTCCTGCCGGCGGGGTACTTCGGGTACGAGGGGCGGGTCCCCATCCTGACCGAGGACTCGGACGAGAACGTGGTCGAGGCCAGGGGCGAACTCGTCGAAACCACCGTCGGACGGGTACTCTTCTACGAGATCGTGCCCCGGGAGCTCCCGTTCTCCGTGGTCAACCAGGAGCTCCGGAAGAAGGCGCTGGGCGAGCTCATCGATCGCTGCTACCGCGTGGCCGGGCCCAAGAAGACCGTCATCCTCGCGGACCAGCTCATGTTCCTCGGATTCGCCATGGCCACCGTGGCGGGGATCTCCATCTGCGTGGACGACATGCACATCCCCCTGCGCAAGGGCGCCATCCTCGACGAGGCCTACGGCGAGGTGCGGGACACCGAGAACCAGTACCAGGAAGGCCTCATCACGGTCGGAGAGAAGTACAACAAGGTCGTGGACATCTGGTCCAAGGTCACCGACGAGATCTCCAAGGAACTCCTGAGCGAGATCGGCGTGGAGAACCTGAAGGCGCCGGACGGGAGCACGATCGTGCAGCCGTCCTTCAACTCCATCTACATGATGGTGGATTCCGGAGCGCGCGGTTCGACCACCCAGATCCGCCAGCTCGCGGGGATGCGCGGCCTCATGGCCAAGCCCTCGGGCGAGATCATCGAGACGCCCATCACCGCGAACTTCCGGGAGGGTCTGTCGGTCCTGCAGTACTTCATCTCCACCCACGGCGCCCGCAAGGGTCTCGCGGACACGGCGCTCAAGACGGCCAACTCCGGCTACCTCACGCGTCGCCTCGTGGACGTCGTCCAGGACGTGATCATCACCGCCCGCGACTGTGGGACCCACAACGGGATGGAGGTCACCAGCCTCTACGAGGGAGGCGAGGTCATCCAGCACCTGGGCGAGCGCGTCCTGGGGCGCGTGGCGGCCGAGGACATCCTCGACCCCTACAGCGACGAGATCCTCGTGCACCGCAACGAGGAGCTGGACGAGGAGAAGGTCGACAAGATCGTCCAGGCCGGCGTCGAGCGCATCCGGATCCGCAGCGTGCTCACCTGCGAGATGCGCTGGGGCGTGTGCGCGCTGTGCTACGGGCGCGACCTGGCCCGGGGCGAGCTCGTGAACGTGGGAGAGGCCGTCGGCGTGATCGCCGCCCAGTCCATCGGAGAGCCGGGGACCCAGCTCACGATGCGGACCTTCCACATCGGCGGCGTGGACACCTCCAAGGTGACCCAGTCCAGCCTGGAGCTCAAGACGAGCGGCGTGGTCCGGTTCAGCGAGGGCCTGGTCACGGTCTTGAACCGGGACAGCGCCACGGTGAGCATGAGCCGTTCCGGCGAGATCACGGTCGTGGACGAGAAGGGCCGCGAGCGCGAGCGGTACGGCATCCCCTACGGGGCCACCATCCTGGTCCGAGACGGAGACCGGGTGGCGGCCAAGACCCGCATCGCCGAGTGGGACCCGTTCTCCACGCCCATCATCGCGAACATCTCCGGGCACGTGAAGTACGAGGACCTCGAGGCCAACCGCTCCATGGCCGAGCAGCTCGACGAGCTCACCGGTCGCAGCCGCAAGGTCGTCACCGACTTCAAGGACACGGACCTGAAGCCCCGCATCCTGGTCCGGGAGACCGACACCCGGAAGGCCCGGAACCGGTTCTTTCTGCCCGAGGGCGCCAACATCATGGTCAACGAGGGCGACGAGATCCAGCCGGGCGACGTCATCGCAAGAATCCCGCGCGAGACGACCAAGACCAAGGACATCACCGGCGGCCTTCCCAGGGTGGCCGAGCTGTTCGAGGCCCGCAAGCCCAAGGAGGTGGCCGTCATCACCGAGATCGACGGCGTGGTCTCCTTCGGCAAGGACACCAAGGGCAAGCGCCGCCTCGTGATCCGCCCCGAGCAGGGCGACACGGTCGAGTACCTCATCCCCAAGGGCAAGAACATCACCGTCAACGAGGGTGACTTCGTGCGGGCCGGCGAACCGCTCATGGACGGATCGGTGAACCCCCACGACATCCTCAAGATCCAGGGCGAGGAGGCGCTGGCCCGCTACCTCGTGGACGAGGTGCAGGAGGTCTACCGCCTCCAGGGCGTCAAGATCAACGACAAGCACATCGAGGTGATCGTCCGGCAGATGCTGCGCCGGGTGAAGGTCCGGAACGTCGGCGACACCGAGTTCCTCGTGGACGAGCAGGTCGAGAAGCACCGGTTCGAGGAGGCCAACCGAAAGGTGGCCGCCATGGGCGGGCGCCAGGCCGAGGCCGAGCACCTGCTGCTCGGCATCACCAAGGCCAGCCTGGCTGTGGACTCCTTCCTCTCTGCAGCCTCCTTCCAGGAGACCACCCGCGTGCTGACCGAGGCCTCCATCAACGGCCGGAGGGACGAGCTCCGCGGTCTGAAGGAGAACATCCTCATGGGCCGCCTCATCCCCGCCGGGACCGGCTTCGCCGCCTACCAGCGGATTGGGCGACACACGGCGGACGCCTCCGAGAACCCCTCGGCGTCCGACGAGGTGGTGGCCCTGCCGCCCGAGGCCCGGTAGCCGTTCCTGCGAGGAATGGGCCTTGACATCCGCCACACGCCGCCGATAGAAGGCGGTGGCCCAGGGGGACGGACGCCTTGAAGGCGTGCCGCATCTCCCGGGCATTGATCCGGGTCTTGGAGCCCGGAATTCCAGGAACGCCATGCCCACGATCAACCAGCTCGTCCGCAAGGGACGCGAGACGGTCCGCCGCAAGACCTCCGCGCCGGCCCTCAAGAACTGCCCCCAGAAGCGCGGGGTCTGCACGCGTGTGTACACCACCACGCCCAAGAAGCCGAACTCCGCCCTCCGGAAGGTGGCCCGTGTACGGCTCACCAACGGCATGGAGGTCACCACCTACATCCCGGGTGAGGGGCACAACCTGCAGGAGCACTCCTCGGTGCTCATCCGCGGGGGGCGCGTGAAGGACCTGCCCGGTGTCCGGTACCACGTGATCCGTGGCACCCTGGACAGCCAGGGAGTGGACAAGCGGCGCCAGGGTCGGTCCAAGTACGGCGCCAAGCGGCCCAAGAAGTAGGAGCCGACCATGCCTCGTCGTCGCATTCCTGCCAAGCGCCGCGCCCTTCCGGACCCCAAGTACGGGGACCCCATGGTCACCCGCTTCATGAACCGCATCATGGAGCGCGGGAAGAAGTCCGTTGCCGAGGGCATCGTGTACGGCGCCTTCGACATCATCCTCGAGCGCACCCGCGAGGAGCCGGTCAAGGTCTTCCGCCGTGCGCTCGACAACGTCATGCCCCAGGTGGAGGTCAAGTCGCGGCGCGTCGGCGGCTCCACCTACCAGGTGCCCATCGAGGTCCGCCCGGATCGGCGCGTCTCTTTGGCGATGCGGTGGATCATCCAGTACGCCCGCCAGCGCGCGGGCAAGCCCATGGCCGAGTGCCTCGCCGTGGAGCTCATCGAGGCGTCCCACAACCGGGGGAACGCCGTGAAGAAGCGCGAAGACACGCACAAGATGGCCGAGGCCAACCGGGCCTTCGCCCACTACCGCTGGTAGCCCGCGGGCCGGACGGCTCGCTCGACTCTTTCCATAGGACGCCCTTCCGGATCGTCGCCACCCCGCAGACAGGACCCCTGCCCAGGTTCCCGGGGAACGGCACACCGAGACCGGCTTCCGACCTCCCACGAGGTTCTCCGCCGTCCCCTGGCCGGGGGCGGCACACCCCCCCGCTGGCGCGGGTCCCCATGTCCCTCGACCGCATCCGCAACATCGGCATCATGGCGCACATCGATGCCGGAAAGACGACGCTCACGGAGCGGATCCTCTACTACACGGGGGTCTCGCACCGGATGGGGGAGGTCCACGAGGGCTCGGCGGTCATGGACTTCATGGTCCAGGAACAGGAGCGGGGGATCACCATCACCTCGGCCGCCACCACCTGCTTCTGGAACAACCACCAGGTCAACATCATCGATACGCCCGGCCACGTGGACTTCACGATCGAGGTGGAGCGCTCGCTTAGGGTGCTCGACGGCGCCATCGCGGTGTTCTCGGCGGTGGAGGGCGTGGAGCCGCAGTCCGAGACCGTCTGGAAGCAGGCCGAGCGATACGGGGTCCCGCGCATCGCCTTCGTCAACAAGATGGATCGACGAGGAGCCGACTTCAACGCTGCCGTGGCGTCCATCCGGGATCGCCTCGGAGCCAACCCCGTGCCGTTCACGCTCCCCTTGGGTTCAGAGAGCAGCCACCAAGGCGTGGTGGACCTCGTGCGGATGGTCGCGATCGTCTACGACGACGAGAGCCGGGGCGAGCGGTACGAGGTGCTCCCCATCCCGGACGATCTCGTGGACGAGGCCACATCGGCGCGGACGCGGATCCTCGAGAGCCTGGCCGAAACCGACGACCGGTTCCTGGATCGGTACCTGTCGGGAGAGGCCATTTCGCCGGACGACGTCCTGGCTGCCGCTCGGCCCGCGGTCATCGGGAATCGCCTCGTCCCCGTGTTCTGCGGAAGCGCCTTCCGCAACAAGGGCGTACAGCCCCTCCTGGACGCGGTGGTCCATCTACTCCCGTCCCCGGCCGACCTCCCGGCCGTGGTGGGCCGTGCCCCCGAGGGGTCCGACGACCCGATCCACCGCCCGCCCGACACGGCCGCACCCTTCTCGGGGCTCGTCTTCAAGATCTGGAACGACACGTTCGTAGGGAGCTTGAGCTTCGTCCGCGTCTACTCCGGCCTGCTCCATACGGGCGACACGATCCTGGTGCCCCGGACCGGCCGCCGGGTCCGGATCGGTCGCATCCTCAGGATGCACGCCAACAAGCGAGAGGACGTCAAGTCCATCTGCGCAGGGGACATCGCGGCGCTGCCCGGCCTGAAGAGCGTGCTCACCGGGGACACCCTGTGTGACCCCAGGGATCCGGTGGTCCTGGAGACGCTGGACATCCCCGAGCCCGTGATCCACCTCGCGGTGGAGCCGGCCTCGCGTGAGGACGAGGAGAGGCTGGCCCTGGTGCTCCCCCGCCTGCTCGTGGAGGACCCCACCTTCCACGCGGAGACCAGCGCCGAGAGCGGGCAGGTGATCCTGTCGGGCATGGGCGAGCTCCACCTGGAGATCATCAAGGATCGCCTCGCCCGTGAGTTCGGTGTCAACGCCCGCTTCGGGCGACCCGAGGTCGCCTACCGCGAGACCTTCCGCTCTGCGGCCCAGGGGGAGGGGAAGTACAAGCGGCAGAGTGGCGGCCGCGGTCAGTACGGCCACGCCGTCATCCGGGTCGAGCCCGGCGATCCGGGCAGCGGGTTCGTCTTCGAGGACGCGATCACGGGCGGGGTCATCCCTCGGGAGTACATCCGCCCGGTCCAGGCCGGCATCGAGGACGCCCTCGGACGGGGCGTGCTCGCCGGGTTCCCCGTGGTGGACGTGAAGGTCGTGCTGATCGACGGCTCGTACCACGAGGTGGACTCCTCCGAGATCGCCTTCACCATCGCGGGGTCGATGGCCTTCCAGGACGCGGCGCGAAGGGCGGATCCCGTGGTGCTGGAGCCGGTCATGCGGATCGAGGTGACCACCCCCGAGGAGTACATGGGTGCCGTGGTGGCCGATCTCACGAGCCGACGCGGAAACGTCCAGAAGATGGAGACACGCGGGAACGTCCGGGTTATCGGGGCGGGCGTTCCGCTGGCCGCCATGTTCGGGTACGCGACGGACCTCCGTTCGCTCACCCAGGGGCGAGCCACCTTCCACATGCACTTCGACCACTACGCGCCTGCGCCGGCGGGCGTGTCCCAGGAGATCATCGACCGCGCTCGCGGCCGCTAGAGGAACGAGAGGAGCACACACCATGGCCAAGAAGAAGTTCGAGCGGACCAAGCCCCACGTGAACATCGGGACGATTGGGCACGTGGATCACGGGAAGACCACGTTGA
>JAFGLY010000102.1 GCA_016927815.1 Deltaproteobacteria bacterium
GCCGGCGCGGTCGTGGCCCTCTCTTTCACCGCGTGGGGGATCGAGTCGGTGTTCCTCGGACCCGTCCGTTGGCCGGTTCTTTCCTTCGAGGTCGACAGGCCCGCTCACTGTGCCTACCTGGCCGCTCGGGGCGAGGGGGCCGTCATCGATCTGCCGCTGCGGGTCCGGCCGAGGCACCAGGGGCACCCTTTGGTGGAGGGGCACAGGGTGGAGGCCGACCTCAAGGCGGTTCGCAGTCGCTACCTGTACGAGCAGACCCTGCACGGGCTCCCCGTCCTGGCCGCCGTGGGCAGCCGCCTGCCGAACGAGCTCGAGGATCTGCCGGTGCAGGACCCGCTGCTCACGAGCCTGGCCATCGCCGAGAGCGATACTGGAGACGGTCGCCTCGTCGCCCCGTCCGGCTGGAACCCCGACCGGCTCACCCAGGCTGGATTCCGCTGGATCGTGCTTCACCTTGACCTGTTGAGGCCCATCCTCGCGGTGGAGTTGGAGGCCGAACTCGGACGCCTGCTCGGCGACCCGGTGGCGCTCGGGAGCACCCTCGTGTTTCGCCTTCCCGGCGAAACCTCGGCATCGGCGGCCGCACCCGCCTCGGACGGTGACGAGCCGATCCACGTCGCGAGGATCCCCTCGCGACGATAACGGAGGTCGCCAGGAGGCCCCGGGTTGCGACAGGGACACGCATGGCTGGCGGCGCTTCGGCCCGAATTCTTCGGAATGGGCCTCCTGGCGGCCGTCACGGCGACCTTTCCGCTCGTGCTGCACCCGACCCGGTTCCTGCCGGCGAGCGAGCTGGCCGGGGTCTACTCCCACGTCTGGAAGTTCTGGTGGACCTGGCAGGCCGTTGGGGAGCTCGGCGTGAATCCTGCGTTCACGACCCTGCTCAGGCACCCGGAGGGCCTCGAGGTAGGGCGCGTGATGGCCGGGTTCGGAGACGCGTTCTGGACGATGCCCATCACGGCCCTGCTCGGTCCCGTGGCCAGCTTCAACACCGTCGTGTTCCTCAACACGGCCGCCGGGTTCTGGGGGGCTGCCCTCCTGGCTACGCGTGCGGGGCTCGGCCGCGGGCCGGCCGCCCTGGCCGGGCTGGCCTGGAGCCTCTCCCCGAACCACCTCGGCTACCTGTACGGAGGCGCGGTGGAGTACCTGGCCTCGCCCTGGACCCCCCTGTTCCTGCTCGCGCTCCTGGAGCTCCTGGGCTTAAGGGCGCCGCAGGACAAGACCCGTCGGTCCTGGCGCTGGTTCGCCTGGATGGCCGCGGCTCTGGCCGCCTGCCTCGTGGCCCAGGCGATGACCTCCTGGGTCAAGGGTCTGGTGCTGGGGGGCTTCGGAGGCCTCGTAATGCTGGGTGCCGTGGTGGCCATGCCCCGGCGGACGGTTCCCGGCTCCGCCTGGGCCATGGCTGGCCTGCTCGCCGGAGGGCTCGTGGTGCTGGCTGCCACCTGGTGGCTCTTCCCCGCGCCGTCCTCGGCTCCGACGGTGGACCTCCACCTCGCGAGCGCCAACGTCACCCGGCTGCAGATGACCTGGAAGCGGTTCCAGCCCGAGGAGGTGGCCCTCCGGTCACCCGAGATGTGGATGAACAACCACCTCCTCTGGACCACGGGCGTGCTGGCCCTCCTGGGGGCGACCACCCGGCGCGGGCGGATCTGGCTCCTCCTCGCACTTCCCTTCGTCGTCGACCTCCTCGTGCCCCAGGACCAAACCTGGCGACTCGGCGTCCAGGTGCCCGAGTCCCTGGCTCCGTATCTCGCCGCTCCGGCGAGGATTCTCATCATGGCTGAACGGCGGATCTTCCTGCTGCATCTCCTGCTCGCGCTCAGCGCGGCGCACGGGCTGTCCTGGGTGCAACGGATCGTGGCGCTCCGTTGGCCTCGGGCATCGGCCACACTCCCCTTCCTGGCCGTCCTGGCCTGGGTGGCGGAGTGGGCGCTTCTCGGCCCGGTCCGCGTTCCCGTGCCCTCCTTCGAGGCCAGGATCCAACCCCACGCCCGCTACCTGGCCGAGGCCGAGCCCGGTGCCGTCATCGACCTGCCGCTCATGGCGAAGCCGGTGGACCCCGCTCCGTTCGTCAACAAGGCCACACGTAGCCGGTACATGTTCCAGCAGACGGTCCACGGCCACCCGATCCTGACCTTCGTGGGATCGCGAATCCGGTACGACTACACCGCGTTGCCTCAGGTGGATCCTGTGCTGGAGACGCTGCACCTGCGGAGCCGGCTCGGCCCACCGGTTCCCCCACGTCCCATCGAGTGGAGGCCCGACGCCTTGCGGACTGCGGGGTACCGCTGGGTGGTGCTCCACCCGAAGAGCCTGTCGTCGGGCGGCCCTGCAGCCCGAGCCCGACTCTCCACGGACCTGAAGGTGCTCCTGGGCGAGCCCCGGACCTTCGCGGACGGGGTGGAGCTCTTCAGGGTTCCGGATTCGGTGGAGCGGGCGGCTTCTCCTGGAGGACCCTAGCCAGTCGGTTGGACGTCCAACGAACCAGTGGATCCGGGTACTGTGCCCCCTGGGCGATCAGGTCCCTGTCCGGCGCCGGGAGGCGGGCAGCGGCCTCCAGGATGCAGATCGCCAGGTCCGCCTCGAGGTCGGACGCCCACGCACGGCGGGAGACGCCCCGGTAGTAGACCGCGGGAAGCGTGTCTTCTCCGGGTCCGTCGTCGCGCCAGAAGTCGTGCTGCGCGACTCGCGTCTGGAGGGCCGGTGGGCCGGTGGGCGCCTCTCCTCTTCGGTCCAGGGCGGCGGCCAGTGCCTGGATCCAGGTCGCGAGATCGCGCTCGCTCGGGGAGGCGGTCTGCAACAGGCGCATCGCCGCCGCAGCGCGAATGTGGGGCGCTACGGCGGCCGGCAGGACGGCGAGGGGATCGCCGGTGACCCGTGCGGCGGTCGCATAGGCGTTGTCGAGCGATCGCGCCCAGAACAGCTCCACCTGGAGGGCCCCGAACGCCGGATCCAGATCCTCCCACAGGCGCGCGAGTTCCCGGGCGAAGCGGATCTGATCGGCCCACA
>JAFGLY010000103.1 GCA_016927815.1 Deltaproteobacteria bacterium
GGCCGGCGTGTCGAGGCTGCGGCCGGCCTGTTCCTCCTCCTGCTCGGCTGGTGCGGCATCCGGCGCAGGATCCAGGGATAGGCTGCCGGGTCCCGACCTTCGGGGCGAGGCGCCGGACCCGGCCGCTGCCTGGCGCCCGCCCCCCCTTCGCGTCCTGAAAGAGGCACGGACACGGAGTCCCCGATACACCGTCGGGCCATGGACAGCCCCGTGCCCTCCCCGCCTCCCTTGCTCACCGAGGTCCTCTCCGCCTGGGCCCCGCTCGCGCTGGCGTGGTTCCTCATGGGCCTGGAACTGCCCCTCGCCGCGGCGGTGATCGCCCGGCTGCCCGATCCGGTGGTGAACCTGGCGGCCCTGGGCGGCGTCATCTTCCCGCTGGCCTTCGTGGTCGAGGCGCCCATCATCCTGCTGCTGACGGCCGCCAACGCCCTCTGCGGGGACATCCCCTCCTACCGGCTCGTCCGGCGGTTCACGGTCGTCGCCTCCGGGGTCCTCGTCACGGTGCACCTCACCATCGCGGCCACGCCGGTCTACAGCCTCGTAGTGGACGGTCTCCTCGGGGTTCCTCCGGAGGTGTCGGTGGCTGCCCGGCCGGGCCTCCTCCTCATGCTGCCGTTCGCGCCGGCCATCGCCTGGCGGCGGTTCCAGCAGGGCGTGCTCGTGCGCTTCGGCCGATCGAGAGCGGTGGGCGCGGGCACGGCGGTCCGCCTCCTCGCCGATGTCGTGGTGCTCGTCCTCGGCGTGCGGGCGGGGCTCCCCGGGGTGATGGTGGGTACGGCCGCCATCGCGACGGGCGTGGTCGTCGAGGCGATCTACGCCAGCACGAGGGTGCGGTCCGTGGTGCGGGGACCCTTGACCGCAGCCCCACCGGCAGATCCTCCCCTCACCTGGCGGGCGTTTCGCGCGTTCTACGTGCCCCTGATGCTCTCGCCCATGATCGCGCTGGCGGGCGCGCCACTGGTGAGCGCGGCCCTTGCGCGCATGCCCCGGGCGCTCGACTCGCTGGCCGCCTGGTCCGTCGTGATGGGCTTCCTCTTCCTCTTCCGCGGGCCGGGCATCGCCGCCGCCGAGGTGGTCGTGGCCCTTCTTCCCCGGCCGGGTGCGGCCGCGTCCCTGAGGCGCTTCTCCTGGATCGCCGCAGGGGGCCTTAGCGGCATGTTCCTGGCCGTGATCGCCACGCCACTGGACGCGATCTGGATGTCGAAAATCTCGGGCCTCACCCCGGCGCTAGGCGCGTTCGCCTGTGCAGCCCTTCCGTGGCTGGTGGCCGTTCCGGGCCTCACCGTCCTCCAGAACGCAGTCCAGGGTGTCCTGGTCCACCGGCGGCGCACCCGAGCGGTCACGGAATCGGTGGCCGCCTTCCTCGTGGTGAACCTGGCTCTGCTGGGTCTGGGTGTGTTCGCCGCCCGGTGGGCGGGTCTCCCGGTGGGCCTGATCGCCCTGGCCGCCGGCACCCTGGCCCAGGCCGCGTGGCTGGGCTTGAGAGCCCGGGAGCGTCCCCCCACCCCCGCGCTCGCAGGATGAGGCGGTCTACTTGCGTCGCGCTTCCCGGACCCGAAGCGCCAGCACGCCCTGGCCCTTCTCGGCCTCCGCATCCCACTCCTCGATGGACCGGATCACCCCCAGGGCAGCCTCGGCCGTCTCGGCCTGGGGCACCAGGTTGTGAAAGCCCTCGGCCTCCATGAGGCTCTCCAGGTCGGGGTAGCGCCGCACCATGCCGACGTGGATGCTTCCGTGGCTGCCGAACTCGAGTCGATCCCCCGCGGACATGCAGTCGTACTCTTCTGTGGCCAGGATCACGTAGACGGTCTTCTTCCCCTCCTCCATCTCGATGAAGGCCTGCTCGTGAAAGGGCGCATCGAAAGTCGCCATGGTCTCCTCGAAGCCCGTCGGGTCCGCGGGAACGAATGACAGGATTAGCACGAACGGGGCCGGCCGGCCCGCCGAGGGCCATGACGTGTGTCGGGCGACCTGCCGGCGAGGGCACGCCCTACGCGCCCCCTACCCCGGCGGCCATCCGAAGCCACGCCCCGCCAGCACGTGGAGGTGCAGGTGCGGCACGACCTGGCCGGCGTCCGGTCCGTCGTTGAGGACGCATCGGAACCCGACGTCATCGTATCCAGCCTCTGTTGCCACCTTTCGTGCAACGAGCAGCATCCGGCCGAGGATCCCGGCCTCCTCGGGCCCGGCATCTCTCAACCGGGGGATCGGCGTTCGGGGCACCACGAGCACGTGAAAGGGCGCCTGGGGTTCGATGTCCCGAAAGGCCACGATCCACTCGTCTTCATGGACGATCGCGGCGGGTATCTCGCGGGCGACGATGCGCTCGAAGACGGTGGGCATGGAGCACCTCCAGTCCTCTACTACCGCGGCCCGGCCTCGGGCGCCTCGGCAGGCCGTGGGCCGATAGTGGGGATAGAACGGGCAGACCATGGTCCATCCGTTGAGCAAGTCCCTGGAACCGCGCCGTACGCTGGTGCTGCTGTTGATGGGAGGCGGTCTCGTCAGCGCCTTCGCCTACACCGTGATCTTCGCATGCATCGGCCGCTGGAACGCGGCGATCCTCGCCGCGACCAGCCTGGGGACGACGCTCGCCATCGCCGCATGGGTTCGGCGTAGACCCCTTCACGTCGAGGCCCAGGTGCTGGTGATGTGCTTCGGCGTGTTCGCCGTGGTCCCGGCCAACATCTACACGTTGGGCGGCCTCGGGGAGTCGGGCGGCTTCCTGGTCTGGATCCTGCTGCCCGTGATCGCGGCCCCGGTGTGCCTCGAGGGCTCGAAGCGCTGGCTGGTGCTGGTCGCTGCGCTGGCCCTGCTCCTCGCCTGGCTGGCCCTGGACCCTCACCTGCCGGTCGGCGACCCTTCGTTGGGATCGTCAGGAAACCGGTTCTACGTTCTGAATCTCGTGTTCGTGGGCACGATCGTGAGCGTGGCCGCGCTGGCCTTCCTCCGCCGCCTGGAGGAGGAACGGCGGGCACTGAGGACCTCGGAGAGCCGCTTACGAGCCACGCTCCACAACGCGCCCTACGCCATCGCGATCCAGGACGCAGACGGTCGCTATACCTTCGCCAACGAGGGCTTCGCAGCGCTGTTCAACCTGGGCCCATCCGACGTGGAGGGACACACCGACGACGAGATCTTTGCCCCGGACCTGGCCCGGGTCCTGCGGGAGCGGGCCGAGCGGGCCCGGGGGGACCAGACCACGGGCGAGTGCGAGGAGGAGTACGCAATCGACGGGGTCGAGCGGACGCTGCGGTCCACGCGCTTCTGCCTGTCCACGGATGCCGCCCGCCCGGACCTGTGCTGGATCGCGCGCGATGTGACGGTCCGCAAGCGCCTCCAGAACGAGGCCGCCCGGGCGGAACGGCTGCAGTCGGTGGGCACGCTCGCCGGAGGCATCGCCCACGACTTCAACAACATCCTCATGGCCGCCACCGGCCACCTGTCCCTGGCCCGTGCCGAGGCGCAGGGCAGCCCGCGCCTGGACACGCGCCTGGACAAGGTGGAACGCGCACTCCAACGGGCGACGGCGCTCACCGGCCAGCTGCTCGCCTTCTCTCGGGGTGGGGCACCGGTCCGCGAGGCGACCTCGGTGGTGGACACCATCCGGGAATCCGCGGCCTTCGTGATGGCCGGATCGAGGGTTCGGGCCGAGTTCGACCTCCCGCCGGGCCTGCCTCCCGCGGTGGCCGACCTCTCCCAGGTCGGCCGACTCGTGGAGAACCTCGTCCTGAACGCCGTTCAGTCCATGCCCGAGGGTGGCACGATCCGGATCTCCGCCGATGTCGTACAAGAGGACGGCTCCACTCCCGATCTGAAGAAAGGGAACCGCTACGTGCGGTTCCGGGTCGAGGACCACGGCGTGGGCATTTCGCCGGAACACCTCGCCCGGGTCTTCGAGCCCTACTTCACCACCCGAACCGGGGGGCGCGGCCTGGGTCTCACCACCTGCCACAGCATCGCCCGGAGCCACGAAGGAACCATCCTGGCCGAATCCAAGGTCGGGGTAGGGAGCATCTTCACGGCGTTCATCCCCGCGGCCGACGTACCCCCGCCCGAACCCCACCCGGCTGATCCGCTGAACGCCTGGCGGAAGCATTTCCGGGTACTCGTCATGGACGACGAGCCCACCGTCCGGGAGGTCCTGGAGGGCATGCTCGACCACCTCGGATTCCGGGCCGTCCTCGCGGCAGATGGCGATGCAGCGCTGCAGGCCTGGAGGACGGCCCACGAGGAGGGACAGCCCTTCCACGTGGTGCTCCTCGACCTCACGGTCCGTGGCGGCATGGGCGGGGTCGAGACCCTCGACCGCCTCCGGGCGATCGATCCCTCGGTCCGGGCCGTCGCGGTGAGCGGATACTCCGACGACCCGGTCATGAGCATCTACTCCGACCATGGGTTCGCCGGCGTGCTCCCCAAGCCGTTCCGGATGAAGGACCTGGACCGGGTGCTGGGCGAGGTGCTGGCCCCTCCCTCCTGACCCCGAACCCCTGGGGGGGAGGTGGCCTACGGCAGTGCGCCCGGCAGGGGCACGTCGGCCAGCAGGTGCTCCATGCCGAGCAACGCGCACCCGACGTGCTGGACCGCATCCACCTGGACGTCGAGGGCCCACGGCCGGTCCCGGAACCCGCCCAGGAGGCGTTCCGGCCGTCCCAGGAGGGGGGCGTCTTCGGGCCTGTAGTGGGCAGCGAGGAAGGCGCGTCCGTAGGACAGGGCCCGACGGGTCCAGGGGCCCGACCGTCCGGCCCGTCGATCGGCGGCCGCCTGGGCCACGATGGCCTCGGCCAGGCCCCCTGCGGGGCCCGAGGCCGGCGCGACGGGTGTGTCCTGCGGTACGTCCGACCCTGCCGCCTGCAGCAGGTAGGTCCGGCAGATCGCCTCTCCGACCGGCCGACTTAGAACCTCGGCCGTGACCAGGCTCGCGAGGCACATCCAGTGCTCGTCCAGGGTCACCAGTCGGCCCCCGGGGGCCGGCCAGTAGCCATGCTCCACGTGCCAGGCCGCGCGTTCGAGCGCCTCCCGGGCTCCGGGCATCCCCGCCCGCGCCGCGGCCGCGAGGGCCAGCATGCCCTGGCCCTGCGCGTAGGTGACGTCGGGCTGGGGCGGCCAGGTGCCGCTCGCTACGTGCATGTCGCCCTGCACCTCTCCCTGGGCGTCCACGGCGGACATCACCTGCGCCGCCCACCCGGCCTGCAGGTCGGGCCGTTCCCCGAGCGCGAGGGCGGCCAGGAGCGCCAGGGAGGTGGTGCCCACCCAGGCCTTGCCGTCCCGCCGGGACGGATCCAGGACGAAGGCCCGGCCGTCGTCCAGCCATTGCGTGGTGGCGCCGAGGTACGCGAGGCCGCTGCGGGCCGCCTGCCGCACCTCGGCGTCGTCCGTCCGGGCGGCCACGCGAGCCAGGAACCAGGTGGCCCCGGCATGCCGTGGGTAGTTGTAGCCCTTGCCGAACTCGCCCCCGGGCCCCCGGACGATGTATGCGTAGCGGCCGTTCTCTTCCTGGTTCCGCGCGATGAAGCGGGCTCCGGCCAGGGCGGTTTCGCGCACGGCGTCCGCGTCCAGGTCCCTCGGCCGGGCCCAGGTCTGCCGGATCTCCACCACGCCGGACCCCGAGGCCAACCAGGACCGCATGTGGATCCCTCGCTCGGGGCGCACCCGCTCGAACGCGGACAGCCGAAGGCCCGGAAGCCGGGTACGGGGCAGGATCTCGCGGCTGCCCACGGCGTCCGAACGCCAGGCCTCCAGGGTGCCGACCACGCCGTCCGGTCCTCCGATCCCGGTCTCGGCCGGACGAACCCAGGCCACCCTGGTCGGCAGGAGCCAGGGCGGCGCGAGCGCCCGCGCGTCCACGGCCACGTCCAGGTACACCGCGGCTTCGGGTGTCGGCGCCTCGGGCGCGACCGCTTCGAGGGCCGAGCGGAGGTCTTTGGCCTCTATGGAGCGGGTGTCCAGGAGAACGCCCTGGCGTACCACGGACGCCACCAACAGCACGGGTCCGGGTCCGTCGGGCGCGGGCCCCGGGTTCGCGCCTTCGAGATGGGCTTGGAGCCACTCGGCCGCGCTCGGACCGTCCACCGGGGCATAGGCGGTACGAGCCGCCAAGAGGGGGATGGCGGACGGAAGGAGGAGCGTGAGGACGGCGGCGCCGGCCACGCCGACGGGGCTCCGACGGCCCGGCCTTCCAGACAGGAGGCGAACCACCGGCAGCACGAGGGTCCACGGAACGGAGAGCGCGATGCCCGTCAGGATCCGCCACCCCGTCGCGCCGCCCGCGGACGTGAACTCCCGGATCACGTGGACCGCCACCTGGGCGAGGCAGCCCCATGCGAAGAGCACGGCCACGATCGAGATTCCCGCGGCCAGGCGGGCGAGCCTCGGGCCTCGCCCGGCTAGCAGCGCCACGCCGCCGGCCACCTCGAGGAGCGCGGCCAGGCCGAGCGCCGCACCGAGCGGCCAGAAGCGCTCCCAGGCCCAGGTGGCACCGGCAGCGTACACGCACGCCTGCAGGATCTCCAGCACACCGCTCGTCCGTCGCATTGCCACCTCCTCGTCCCGGCCCGGGCGGGCCGGCGTCAGCGCGTCTCGCGCATCCAGGCCACGGTCGTCGCCAGGCCCTCCTCGAGGGTCGTCCCGGGCCGATAGCCCAGCAGATCCTGGGCTCGCCCGATGTCGGCCCAGGTCATGGGCACGTCCCCTGCCTGTTCGTCCAGGTGGCGGATCCTCGGGGTCCGGCCTGCGGCCCGACCCGCGGCGTCCACCAGGGCATCGAGACGGACCGGCCGGCCGCTGCCGAGGTTGATCACCCTGCCGGGCATCGGCCGATCCACCGCGGCCAGAACTGCGGCCACCAGGTCCCCCACGTAGGTGTAGTCCCGGCTGGAGGATCCCTGGCCGAAGACCGGGACCTCCTCGTGGGCGAGGAGGGCCTCGAGGAAACGGTGCACGGCCATGTCCGGCCGCTGTCGCGGCCCGTAGACCGTGAAGAAGCGCAGCACGGTGATGCGGGTGCCATACAGACGGCTCCAGGTCTCGCACAGGATCTCGGCGGCGCGCTTGGTGGCGGCGTAGGGGCTCGCCGGCGTGCCAAGCGGGTCGTCCTCCCGGAAGGGGCCGCACGCACGGGCCCCGTACACCGAGGACGACGAGGCCAGCACGAGGTGCTCGACCGTTCGTGCGGCCTGGAGCAGCACCTGGGTGCCCTCCACGTTGGTCCGCACGTAGGGCACCGGGTCCAGGAGGCTCTGCCGGACCCCGGTGCGGGCGGCGAGGTGCACCACGCAGTCGGCACCCCGCACGGCATCCCGAACGATTGCCGCATCGCAGAGGTCCCCCCGCACCACCCGAACGCGGCCGGCCACCCGAGCCAGGTTCCGCTCCTTCAACGCCGGATCGTAGGACGAATCGAAGGCGTCCAGGACCGTGACGTCGTCGCCTCGCGCCGCGAGCGCATCCACGAGGTGGGACCCGATGAACCCCGCGCCCCCCGTCACGAGCAGCCGGCGTCCGTCCACGCACCCTCCGGTTCCCGCCGGGAGGGCCAGGACCCCAGATGGCGGGACGGCCCCCCGGTACCGGCTACACGCCCGTGCAGGTGTAGGTGATCGTCATCTCGTCGCTGCCGGTCTGGTGCGGGCAGTCCTCCACGTCGAGCGTGATCAGGATGGTCTCGGTGGTGGTGCTGCCGTAGGTGGCCGGGATGCCGCTCACGGTGACCGTGGTGGTGACGGCCGTGGGATCCGCGATGGAGGCGTACGAGGACGAGGCGGTCCACAGGTACTCGAGGAGGTCGCCGTCGTCGTCGAAGGTGCCCGTCCCGTCGAGCGTGAAGGTCACATCGGCGCAGTCGTCGCAGACGTAGTCGTATCCGCTCAGGTAGCAGGTCGAGGTCTGGTCCGAGCTCTGGTCCTCGCCCGCGTCGGCCACCGGCGCGCTCTCCCAGGGCCGCTCGGCGATCTCGACCGTGAGCGTCTCGGTGTAGGAGGCGGCGTCGCCCGGGTCGGTCACGACCAGGGAGAACGTGTAGCTGCCCGCGACGTCGGGGTAGAACACCGGGTCCACCGAGGTGGGGGTATCGATGTCCGCCGTGCTGCGCTCGCTTCCCTCGGGGGCGCTCACGAGCTCCCACTCGAAAACGATCTCCTCGCCCTCGGGGTCCGAGGAGCCGCTGCCCACGAGGTAGAGCGGCTCGCAGGAGAGCAGCGAGGAGGCCGCCGACTCGTAGTCGGGCACCGCGCCGGGCATCCACTCGATGTCGCCGTCGCAGTCGTTGTCCTCCTTGGGGTTGGTCTCGTAGGCGCCGGGGTAGGTGTCGATGTCGCGGTCGTCGCAGTCGCCGTCGTCGCGGGAGAGTCCGTCGCCGTCGTGGTCCCAGGAGGAGCACAGGTCGTTCATCATGCCCGGAGACCCGAAGTCGGTGAAGGTGGACCAGGGCGTGTCGGCCAGGCACCAGACGGCCGGGTTGTCGTTGAGGACGGCGTTGAGGTTGTCCGGATCGAGGCTCATCGCGGAGCCAGGCACATCGGGCATGGTGGCGCCGTCGTCCCAGGTGACGGTGTCGAGAACGATGTCGTCGGCGGTGAGGATGAGATCGTCGCTCTCGTTGGACAGCACGATGTCGGTGTACAGGTAGTCGACGGCGAGGTTGCCGTTCAGGTCCGGGTCGTCGTTCTTGCCGAGCACGAACACCTCGCCCGCGGCGAGCGCGATCGGGTTGCTCCCCTGGATGACGTGGTAGTCGTCGTCCACCGAGGAGCTGATGACCACGCCGTTCAGGTAGACGGTCCGCTCGCTGGCGTTGTAGATCTCGAACCACTCGCCGTAGGCGTCGCTGACGGCGTTGGGGTTGTTCAGGATCTCGCAGATGACGAGATCGCCCTCGACCCAGACGCCCTCGTCGATGTAGCCGTCGCAGTCGTCGTCCTTGCCGTTGTCGAGGATCTCCTCGGCTCCGGGGTAGACGGTGGCGTCCTTGTCGTTGCAGTCGGCGGGCGTGGTCTTGGAGCCGCACTGCGTGTACCCGTCGCGGTCGAAGTCGTAGCCCTCGTCGACCCGACCGTCGCCGTTGTTGTCGATGCCGTCGCAGTCTTCGCCATCGACGCAGTCGGCGATGCCGTCGCCGTCGGTGTCCGCGAAGTCCTCGTCCACCGACCCGTCGCCGTCGTTGTCGATTCCGTCGCAGCTCTCGCTGTCCACGCAGTCCGCGGTGCCGTCGCCGTCGGTGTCCGCGAAGCCCTCGTCGACCTGGTCGTTGCAGTTGTCGTCGATGCCGTTGCACTCCTCGTCCGCGGTGGGGTGGATGGCGGCGTTGTTGTCGTCACAGTCGCCGTCCTCCACGGTCCAGCCGTCGCCGTCGGCATCGGGTGGCTGCTCGAAGGTGTCGGAAGGGAGGGAGTCCTGCTGGCTGTCCATGGGGTTGAAGTCCTCGCAGGCCGTGGCGAGCAGCCCGAAGGAGAGGAGGACGAGGAGGGAAGCGGGAGAGGTGCGCATGGGTTCGATCCTGGATGCGGCAGGGGGCCTTGTGGTTCACCACAGGTTTGCCGTAGCGTAGCAGAGGGATCCCCCCTTAGGCAATCCCCTACCTGCACGGCGGTCGATCCGGTGGAGCCAAAAAGAAGATCAGACTCCCCGGGCTTCGGCTTCCGCCCTGTGGAACCAGCGGAGGAACGTGGCGCGGACCCGGACGCCCATGCCGTCCATGAGCGTGTAGACCACGGGGACGACGAGGAGCGTCAGGAACGTGGCGGTGGTGAGCCCCCCGATGATGGTCAGCGCGAGGGGCGCCATGGTGGAGGATCCCTCGCCCCGGTTCACGGCCATGGGCACGGTCCCGATGATCGTGGTCAGGGACGTGATGAGCACCGGTCGAAGCCGGGTGGCCGCGCCCTGGGCGGTGGCCTCCATGAGGCCCAGGCCCCGGGCCCGGAGCTGGTTGATGTAGTCCACCATCACGATGCCGTTGTTGACGACGATCCCCGCGAGCATGACGCAGCCGACGAAGGACACGACGGACAGGGTGGTGCCGCTGATCAGGAAGGCCCACACCACGCCGACCAGGGCCAGGGGCACGGTGAAGAGCGTCGTGAAGGGATGGACGAACGACTCGAACTGGCTCGCCATGACCATGTAGACCATGAGGATGGCGAGCAGCAGCGCGATCGCCAGCTGCCCGAAGGCGTCGGCCATGTCCTCGTACTGGCCGCCGTAGACGATGTCGTAGCCGGAGGGGAGGGCCTTCGCGATGGGATCCACGGCCTCCCGGACCCCCTGCATCGCCGACCCCAGGTCGGTCCCCGCGAGGTTGGCCACCACCGTGATCATGCGCTTCTGGTCGTCGCGCACGATCCTGACGGGGCCCACGCCCTCGTCGAGCACGGCCAGCTGGTCGAGCGGCACCGAGCCGCCGGTGGGCAGCGGGACGAGGACCTGCCTGAGGGCGGCCAGGTCGTCGCGCCACGGCTCGGCGTACCGGACGCGGACGTCCAGTTCGTCTCCACCCTCGCGGTACCGGGTGGCGAGCGTGCCCTGGGTGGCCGCCTGCACGGCCATGGCGACCTGCCCCACGGTGAGCCCGTAGGTGGCGGCCTTCTCGCGGTCCACGCGGATGTGGCGCTCGGGCTTGGCGAGGTCGAAGGTGGCGCGGACGTCGGCCAGGCCCGGGACCGTGGTCATGGCCGCCGCCACGCGATCGGCCACGAGGCGCATGGCGTCGAGATCGAGGCCGAAGATCTGGACCTCGACGGGGGAGGCACTCCCGCCCATGCCCCCCGAGGCCAGGAACTCGAAGGTCATGCCGGGGATCTCGGGCAGCTTCTTCCGGATGGCGTCCTGGAGGGCCTCGTTGGAGTAGTACTCGCGCTGGTCGCTCTCCTTGAGGCGCGCGTAGAGGATGCCCTGGTGCGGGCCCGTGGGGTTGGCGTCGGACATCCCCCCACCCGGGTCGTTATCGTCGGCGCCGATCTGGCTGCCCACGGCCTGCACGTCGGGGAACGTCGAGAACACGTCCTCCACGCGGGCGCTGGCCGCGCTCGTCTCGGCGAGCGGCGTGCCCACGGGGAACGAAACCTTGGCCATGAGGATGGGGTCGGATCCGCCGGGCATGAACTCCTTGCCCACGAACACGAGGGCGATCGCGGAGATCACCACGAGGCCGCCCACCGCCCCGATCGTGCGGCGGCGGTGCCGGAGGCAGGACTCCAGGAACCGCTGGTAGCGCTCCCGGAACCTGAGGAACCGCGAGCTCTCCCGACCGAGGGCCGAGGTGTGGCCTCCGCTGTCGATCCGCGTGGCGAGGAGGATCGAGGCCAGCATGGGCACGATGGTGAGGGCCACCACGAGCGAGGCGAGGAGTGCGAAGGTGACCGTGAGGGCGAGGCCCCGGGAGAGCTGTCCGGCGAGGCCCTTCGCGAAGAGGATGGGGATGAACACCACGATGGTGGTGAAGGTGGAGGCCGAGATCGCCAGGCCCACCTCGGAGGCCCCGATCCTGGCTGCGGCCTTCCGGTCCTTCCCCTCCTCGATGTGGCGGAAGATGTTTTCGATGACCACCACCCCGTTGTCCACGAGCATGCCGATGCCCAGCACCAGCCCGCCCATGGTCATCATGTTGAGCGTGTAGCCGGAGAGGTACAGCGGGATGAACGTCACCAGGATGGACAGGGGGATGGCCAGCGCGATGATGAGGGTCGGCCGCCAGTTGCGCAAGAAGACCCACATCACCAGGATGGCGAGCAGGCCCCCGATGATGCCGCTCTGCACCACGGTGCGGACCATCCGCTCGACCATCCTCCCCATGTCGAAGAGGGGTTCGAAGTGGATCTCGGGCGGGAGCACGGTCTTGAACCGCTCGAGCTCCTCCATGTACTGGCGCCGTACCTGGAGCGGGTTGGCCCCCGACTCCTTGGACACCATGAACATGATGGCCTCGGTGGGCCCCATGCGGATCAGGGTCCGGACGTCCCGGGTGGTGCGCTGGACCGTGCCCAGGGAGGCCAGGGGGATGGGGGTGCGGGTGGTGGGCGACCACCCGACCGCCGTGCGGCCGATCTCCTCCACGTTGTCGTAGGATCCGATGGTCCGTACGAGCCGCTCGGTACGGCCCTCCACCTGTCGACCCGCGGGGAGGTCCAGGTTCTGCGCCCGGAGCGCCATGACCACCTGGTCGATGGTGACGCCCGACCCGAGGAGCGCGGCGCGGTCGAGGTCCACGTGGATCTCCTCAATCCGCCCGCCGAAGAAGGACGCCTGGGCCACGCCCGCGAGGCGCTCGATCCGGTCCTGGACGTTGTCCGTCATGATCTTCCGCAGACGGACCGTGTCCTCCATGCCGCCTACCGCGTAGACCGCGAGCGGCATGGCCGAGAGGTTGAACTTGATGACCACGGGGTCCTCGACCCCGTCGGGCATGTAGGGCTCGATCATGGCTACCGACTCGCGCAGGTCGGAGGCGGCGGCGTCGAGGTCGGTTCCCCACACGAAGTCCACCAGGAAGTAGCAGACGTCCTCCTGGCTGATGGAGCGGACCTTCTCCACGTTGGAGACGGCGGCGAACGAGCCCTCGTAGGGCTTGGCCACCATGGTCTCGACCTCCTCGGAGGAGGCCCCCGGGTACCGGACCATGACGGTGAGCGAGGGATAGTCGATGTCGGGGAAGAGGTCGATCCCGAGGCGGGAGAGCGCAATGCCGCCCACCACGAGGATGATCATGATGATCATCGAGACGCTGACGGGCTTGTCGACGGAAAGGCCGGCGAGGTTCACAGCGCCACCTCGATGGGCGCACCGTCGGGCAGCCCGAAGTTGCCCTCCACCACCACCTGCTCGGTGCCGGCGAGGCCCTGGAGGATCTCCACGTCGCCGTTGCCCTGGAGGCCGACGACCACGGGGGTCCGGCGGGCCACGCCGTCGGCGGCCACCATCACGAACGCGCCGTCGTCCGCGCGCACCACGGCGGCGGCGGGCACGGACACCACGCCGTCCTTGCGCTCCAGCACGATGCGCACCCTGGCGTGAGTACCGGCCCTGACCACGTGGTCCGGATTGCCGGCCACCACCCGTACCGGGAAGGTGCGGCTGGCGGCGTCCGCGGCCAGGCCCACGCTCTCCACGGTGCCGGGCAGGCCCTTGGGGGGCAGGCGATCGGCCACGACGTCGACCCGGACGTGCGCGGGCATCCCAGGCGCGATCCGGCCCACGTCACGATCGGAGACCTCGAGGTCGATCTTCACGGTGTCGAGGTCCACGAGGCCCACGAGCCCCTGCGCGCCCCCCATCGGGGAGACGGACATGGGGTTGAAGTACTCGCCCTCCTCGCAGCAGACGTAGGCCACCACGCCGTCGAACGGAGCGGTGAGCACGCTGCCGCGCACCTGCTTGTCGGCGAGGCCCTTCGCCGCCTCGGCCTGGGCCCTCTGGAGACCCGCCATCTCGAGGGCGCTCCGGGCCTGCTCGAACTGCTGGTCGGGCAGGGAGCCCGCCTGGTGCAGGGTTTCGGCCCGGCCGAACTCGCGCTGGGCGTTGGACAGGCCCAGGTCGGCGAGCCGGGCGGCGGCCTCGGCCTGGTCGTACTGGAACCGGGCCACCTCGGTATCGAGGCGGGCCAGCAGCGCCCCGGCCTGGACGGCGTCGCCCGTCTTCACGGGGATCTGCCGGATCTTTCCGGGCACGTCGGTGACGAGGTCCACCGAGCGGCCCGCCTGGACCGTGCCCGTGAGTTCGAGGGTGTGCTCCACGCCGGCCGTGGAGGCGGTCGCCACCTGGACGAGCACCTTCGGGGCGTTGGAGGCGGCGGGGCCTGAGGCGGCGGACCCCCCCTGCCCACAGGCGACCAGCAGGAGCAGCGGGAGCAGCAGGAATACACGGGTCATCAGGACACCTCGGGGTCGATGCCGATCGCCTTCACGAGGGCGGCGCGGGACATCCGGAGACGGGTCTGGGCCTGGAGGAGGGAGAGCCGGGCGCCCGAGAGAGCCGCCTGGGCCGCGAGCAGCTCGGTGTTGGCTACGACACCGGCCTTGAAGCGCTCCTGCTCGAGGCGGTGGCTCTCCTCGGCCTGGGCGAGCCCGGCCCGGGCCACCTCCACCTCGGCCGCGGCCTCGTCCCAGCCGGACACGGCGCTGCGGATCTCGATGCCCATCCCCTCCACGGCCAGCTCGCGCTGGAGTTGCACCTGTCGCTGGGCGGCCGCCGCGGCGCGCGCCCGGTGGAGGGCGGCGCCCCGGTCCCAGAAGGACCACGAGGCGGCCACGGTGACGCTGGAGGTCTCGTACCAGACAGGCTCGAGGCTGTAGTCGGGGTTCCGCCAGCCCACCTGGCCCACCACCGCGACCGAGGGCAGCCACTGGCCCCATGCGGCCTTCCGGTAGTGGTCCATGGCCTGGAGGTTCTCGTCGAGCGCCTTCAAGTCGGGCCGATGCACGAGCGCCCGGTCGAGGAGGGAGCCGCGCTCGGCGGGCAGATCCGTCACGGGGGTCGTGTCCGCCACGAGCTCGATCGGCTCGGCGTCCGGGATGCCCAGGGACACCTTGAACATGGCCTGGGCGAGCGTGAGGCCGTGCGCGGCGCGCATGGCGTCGAGGCGAGCCTGGGAGTGCCGGGCCTGGGCGGCGAGCAGGTCGGCCCGGCTCGCGATGCCCACGTCCACGAGGTTCTCCAGGTCCCGGACGTAGGCCTCCACCGTGGCGGCAGCCTCGGCGGTGACCTGTGCGGCGCCGCCCGCGAGCAGCACGCCCCAGAAGGCCTGCTCGGCGGCGTAGGCGGCCTGCTGCCGGGCGGCCCGGACCTGCTCCTCGCTGGCGTCGTGAAGGTCCACGGCCGCTCGGCGGGCCTGGAGGAGGGCGCCGCCCGCGAACAGGACCTGCTGCACCTCGGCAGTGACGGCGTAGTTGTCGTGCAGACCCATGGGGATGCGCGTGGGGCCGGTGGATCCCCCCCCCATCCACGACATCAGCAGCTCGCAGAACTGCGTCGCCATCTCGACGGTCCAGCCCGCGGGCAGTGTGGAGGGGTCGATGTTCTGGCACGTGGAGGAGGAGCCGCCCGTGTACGCGCCCATGTCGAACTCGACGTACGGGATGGTGCCCAGGTAGGTGTAGGAGCCCGTCAGCGACAAAGCGGGCCCCAGGCCGAACAGGGCGGCCCTGGCCTCGATCCGGGCCTTGTCCTCCCCGGCCTCCGCGGCCGCCACGCTCCGGTCGTGCTCCAGCGCGAGCCGTACCGCGTCCTGCACGGTGAGGGTCCGCGCCTCGGCCGCACCGGGCAGCGCCAGCGCGACCAGGATGCCCAGGGTGCAACAGGTCATCCCCTCCTCCTGTGCTCGTGTTCCCACCGTTCGAGGAGGATGGGGATCTCTCGCTCGATGAAGGCGTACATGTCGCGCATCTCCGCGAGGCGGTGGTTCTTGGAGGGCTCACGCGCGGCCAGGGCCTCCAGGGTCCGGTCCGCGGCACGTCGTACGTTCTGGAGAAGCGGAATGTTGCTCCGAGCCACCTGGGTCCAGGCCCGGTCGGCGATCCGGAAGCGGATCTCCCGCTTTCCGGGCACGGCGATGCGCTCGAGGACGCCCATGCGGGTGGCGTGCTGCGTGATCGCGCTCACCGCGCTGCGGCTGACCCCGAGCGAGGTGGCCAGTTGAAGCGCCGACTGCTCGGGCGGATCGCAGACGAGCAGCCATCCCATCATGCGCCCGGCCAGCCGGGGCTGGCCCGTGACCTCCATGTACGTGCCGAGTGCATCGGCGAACTCCGAAGCGTTCTTCTGCCAGTGGAGGGGTGCCGTGGAGGGCATGGGCGTTCCCGTGGGAGGGGAGAAGGCCGCCGACGGTAACCTGATGGTCGTTTCAGTCAAGTCTGAAATGACTGAAACCAGAGAACGCCGGTTCTGTTCGTGCCTCCCTCACCCCCGACCCCTCTCCCCCGGGAGGGACGGGAGGAACGTCTGGGAGGCCGTAGGCGGTGCGGCTCCTCCCCACTCGAACCTACAGCCTACAGCCTACAGCCTA
>JAFGLY010000015.1 GCA_016927815.1 Deltaproteobacteria bacterium
GCATCCGCGGACAAAGCTCCGCGGCACCCGACGAGCGCCCGTGCCGCGCGGACGCGGCCCAGGGACACCAGGCGCCGGGCGATCGCGACCCTCGAGGCGCCATCGGCTTCCCTCGCTCCACCGTCGCCCGGCCCGATGGCGGATCGCGCGAGATCGTCGAGACCAGCGGCGATCAGCAGATCCGCCGCGGCCCAGGCAGGGTGGGCGTCGGTCCACGCACGGGGCAGCGGCGGGAGGGGCGGGATGGCAGCCGCGGCGGTGCCGAAGGAGCGACCCAGGCGGTGCGCGGCGAACCAGCCGGCCGCGCTCTCCGGGTAGCGGCCGAGCACGGCGCCCAACAGCCGCTCCTCCTCGTCCGGGCCCTTCGTGCGGGCCCGCCAGTAGGCAGCCGCGGGTGCGAAGGACGAGGTGGGCTGGCTGGAGAGGAGGCGGTCCCACCAGGTGTGGGCGGACGCGACCTCGCCCGTGCGCCAGGCGCACCAGCCCGCGAACCAGCGGGCTTCGTCCGCATAGCGGGAGGCCGGGTAGCGGGCGAGGTGGGTGCGGAAGGCATCCACCGCCTCCTCGAGCCGGCCGCCGTCGAACGCCAGGTAGCCGATCTTGAACGAGGCGAGGTCCGCCTCCGAGGTGGCCGGAAAGCGGGCGAGGAGCGTGCGGTAGAGGGCAGCGGCGCCCGCCCCGTCGCCCGTGCGGCTGGTGGCGAGGGCGTGCTGGAACAGGAGCGACGGATCCGACACGAGGGCCGGGCTGCCCAGCCGGCTGTACGCCTCCACGGCGCAGGGGTAGTCCCGGCCGGAGAAGCACACGGAGGCTCGACGGCCTAGCCAGGCCGGCTCGTCGAGCGAGGCGGGATCGGTCCCAGGGCCGCCCGCGGCCTCGATCCGGTGCAGCAGGTCCAGGGCCTCTGCGGCCCGGCGTTCCCGGGCGAGCACCGTGAGCCGCTCGGCCGCGAGGGCACGACCCGCAGCCGATGCGAGATCCGGGACGGGAGCGCCCAGGGCCGCGAGGCGGTCGGCCGAGCGGTCTGCCCAGGGACTGGCGGCCTCGCGGGTCCACGAGGCCCGGTAGGTGGCCAGGGCCGCCTCGGTGTCCCCCCGATCCTCGGCGGCGCGGGCCAGCCAGTAGCGGGCCTCGGCCGCCGTCTCCCCTCCCTCCCCGAGGAGGGCCCGTAGATCGTCTCGCGCCTCCAGGCCGCGGTGCTGCGCCACGAGGGCACGCGCCCGGAGGAGCCGCACCTCGGTGCCTCCGAGGGTCAGGCCCTCCAGCAGGGCCTCGGCCCGCCGGGCGTGGGCCGAATCGCCCAGATCGCCGAGCGGTCCGCTCAGCAGCACCTCGGCCTCCACCCGCCGAGCCCATGGCGCGAGCGGACTGGCTGCCGGCACGGTGCCGGTCGCACGCAGGGCCCGATCCAGGGTGCCGCCCAGCGCCGCGCAGCGAGCCACCGCCAGGTGGACCCCCTCGGGCGTGCCCATCGCGGGCGGATCCTCGACGAGGGCGAGGACCCGCTGGCAGTCCCCCGTGGACCAGGCCCTGGCCACGGCCGCCGCGAGGGTGGGGGGCGACGCCACCTCGCCCGCTGCGTCGCGAGCCAGGGAGGCGACCAGGAGCAGGACAAAGAGCCCTCGGAAGAAGCGCATCAGAAGGAGTTCCCCATCTGCAGGTAGAGCCCGTCCAGCGAGCCCGCCCGAATGCCTCCCTCGCCCGACGCACCGAAGGCGTACCCGAGCCTCCCGGTGAATCCGTACCCCCAGCCGACCACCATGCCGAGCCTGAGCTCCGCGCCCACGCCCACGCGTGTCGCGCCCAAGAGGTCCGCGGCCTCCGCCCCGGAGCTCGGAAACGCGGCGAATGCATTCCCCACGTCGCACAAGAGAGCCGCGTGCAGCGTGCGCAGGAAGAACGGCAGGTTGCCGAAGCCGCGGTCGATCCGCCAGATTGGAAGCCGGTACTCGGCGCCCCCCAGGTAGTACCAGTCCCCGTACACCGAGGCCACCGGGAACCCGCGCAGCGCACGGTACTCGTCGGGCAGGGCATAGAGGGCGCCCTCGCCGTAGGAGCCGCCCAGGCGGAAGGACCCGTACCGGAGCCCGTCGCCGAGGGAGACCCCCGCAGCGGCCCGGAGCGCGAGCACGTGGTTGGCCGCCCAGGGCAGGGAGGTGTACTCCCGCCACTCGGAGGTGACCTGGACCTGGTCGAACGGAACCGGCTCACCGCTGTCGTCCAGGAGGTGAGATCCGAGCCACGACGCGGTGTACTGGGCGGTGGCCGTGACCTGGCGAGCCTCCTCGGGCGAGATGGAGTGGGCGTACGAGCGGGATCGCGCGTGGCGCCACCCGATCGCGAGCGACGAGAGGTAGCCCCGGGCGGGCAGGGTCCCCAGGTGTACGTCGGGCGGCAGATCCCGGAGGCTGTCGCGCATCTCTCCGTCGACAGTGAAGGCCATGACCTGGTGCGGGGTGATCGGATACCCGGCCTGGGCGTAGAACCGGATCCGGCGGTCGTAGTAGGTGTCGTCGCCCCGCTCGATGCCGGGGATGGTGGCGCCGCCCTCGGGCGGCGGGTGGGTCTCCACCCAGATCCGGCCGTAGCGGATGGTGTTCACGTAGGCGCCCGTGGTGAGCACGGTGCGCCAGCGGTTCAGCGTGAAGGAACCGCCGCCGCCGACGAACCGGTTGTCCGTGCGGTACGTGACGTACCCACCGTAGCGGTACCTCTGCAGGAGATCGTGGCCCCCCGTGGACAGGACCCCCAGGGCCCCCACCTCGGTGACGTAGAGGGAGGGCATCACGTACCGGGGAGGCAGGAGGGTCGGCAGCGGTCGGTAGGGACGGGCCTCCGGAGCGGTCGCGGACGGGGCCGCGGGGGGCTCGGAGGGCACCGGCTCGGCCTCGGAGACGGAGGGGCCCGACGTCGCCGCGCCCTCCAGGACCCCGCGGGTGTCCAGGGTGCCGATCTCCTTCCAGGTGGCCCGGTCGAGCGGCGAGATCCGGATGTCCGCCCCGTGCGCGTGGTAGTCGACCCAGGCCATGACCTTGCCATCCGGCCGGATCGTCGGGTCGAAGGCTCCGCCCAGCACGCGGGTGACCTGCCACAAGCGGCCGTCCGCCAGGTCCACGGCGTAGATGTCGTAGATACCGCTCCGATCCGAGGAGAAGAAGAGGGTGCGGCCGTCCGGGCTCCACGCGGGATCCCGGTCCAGCGCGTCGTCGTGGGTCAGCCGGGCGAGGGGGGTGCCGTCCGCGCGGTAGATCCAGAGGTCGCGGGAGCCCTCGCTCCAGAGCGAGAGGGCCACCCACCGGCCGTCGGGCGAGAAGCAGGGCGTGGCGTGCTGGGCATGGCCTCCCGGCGCATCCACGTCCACCAGCCGGCGGTCCACGCCCAGCCGCGAGAGCCGGGTCTCCTGGATGTGGTTGGTGACCACGAGCAGGTCGCGGCCATCGGGCGAGAAAGCCGGATCCCGGGCTCGTGCCTCGTCGGTGAGGACCTCGACCCGGTCCTCGTCGAGAAGGTAGAGGCGTACGTCGTTGACGTCGTGCCACAGGATGTCGTTGCGGCGCACGGTGTAGGCGAACGCTCGAGAGTCGCCCCGCCACGCGTAGGATCGGGAGTTGACGTCGTCCAGGACCTTGCGGGCCCCCAGGCCGTCTCCGTCGGCGAGGAAGGTGCCGCTGCCGCGACCCTTGTCGCTGCACCCCCACACGAGCATCGTGCCGTCCGGGGAGAACTCGGGCGCTCCACAGTTGTCCTTGCCGTCGGACACCCGGCGACCCCCGGTCAGGCCCTCCACGGCGACCTCGGCGGCCCGGGCCGCGTAGCGCTCCTCCAGGGCCTGCTTCCAGTCCCGGTAGAGCGCGGTCCACGAGCGCCCGAACACCCGTCGGGCGGGGAGCACGTAGGGCAGCGGCCAGCGGCCGTACACGTGGACCCAGTCGCGCAGCGTGTCCGGCCCGGCGGTGTCGGCGACGAATCGTACGAAGTCCTCGCCGAACAGGTAGGCCAGGTTGCCGTAGGGTGGATCGGACTGCCACCCCTCGAGGTTGCCCAGGCGCGGCACCCCGACCTCCAGCACCTCCATCCGCTTGATCATGTCCGCATAGGGGGACCGACCCCGGCCGAAGGGGGTCAGCTCCGTCTCGTTCCAGACGGCCAGACCCTCCACCAGCCACCGGGGCGAGACCTGGTTCACCGAGATGAGCCTCCCGAGGATCAGGGCCAGGATGCGCGGTGCGCCCCCGACCGTGTCGAGGTGGACGATGTGGGTCAGCTCGTGCGTGAGGATCGCCTCGTTCCAGTCCCGATAGAGGCTGAGCGTGCCCTCGTCGTCCGGCAGGGTCACGAACACGACGATCGTGTTGACCGGCAGGCGCGTGGCGTACCCGTTGGCGCTGTCCGTCGGATCCACGAGGACCAGCTCCACCTTGCGGGCCGGGCGGGTCCCCAGGGAGGCGGTGACCCGTTCCCAGAGCGGATCCACCAGGCCCGCGACCTCGGCGGCCAGCGTCTCCTCGCCCTGGTGAAACGTGATGCGCCAGTGCTGGGTCTCGATCGTGGACCAGTGCCAGGCGGGATCCCAGGCAGCGGCGTCGACCTCGACGGGATCCGCGAGGAGCGCGGCTGCGAGGAGCACGCTCGCCAGGCGACCGCCGCGCCACCGGACGGGCACGGATGGACCGGAGCGCGAGGGAGCCAGGGATCCTCCAGGAGACCAGCGACCCCTTCACCGTATCGCAGCGACGAGGCGTCCGCGCCGCCGCCGTGCGCGGAGGGTTTGCATCCTCCGCACAGCTCGGACGTGGCCAGGATCCTCCGATCCGTGTACGATCCGGCCGCTCTCCCCCTCACCCCTCTCCCCGGGAGTTCCCTTGAACCCTCGCATCCCCTTCACGCTGCTCGTGGGCCTCCTCGTGTCCTGCGACGACGGATCCGGTGACGACACCGCGGGCGACCCCCCTGTGGACAGCGACGGCGATGGCCTCTTCGACGACGAGGAGGCCGAGATCGGCACGGACCCCTCGAAGCCCGACACGGACGGAGACGGCTTCTCCGACTACGACGAGGTCCAGTCCGGTACCAACCCCCTGTGGATCTGGAGCCACGTCTACACCGGCGGCTACAACGTGGGCACCTGCGAGGACGGCCCCCGCGATCCCACCGGAGCCACGGGCACGGGTCGGTACGAGGATCTGAGCTGGGACGTGTACCAGGAGGGCGACGCCTCCGACAACTTCACCATGACGGACCAGCACGGCGAGGAGGTGAGCCTCTACTCGTTCTGCGGCCAGCACGTGATGCTGGAGTTCTCGGCCTTCTGGTGACCCTCCTGCAGGGAAGCGGCCCGTGCGGCCCAGAGCCTCCAGGACCAGTACGCCGAGCAGGGATTCCAGGTCATCCAGCTCGTCACCTCGAACAGCAGCGGCAGGCCTCCGGACGTGGAAGACCTCGGGGAGTGGGCCGACGAGAACGACCTGGTGACCGTCCCGGTCCTCCAGGTCCCCAGCGGCTACCAGTGGTTCCCGACCGGCCTCTACTACCGGTACGAGGCCGACATGTACATCCCCACCTTCGTGCACATCGGCCCGGACATGACCTTCCTGTCCGTGGACGAGGGGATCACCGACCCCGGAGCGTTCCTCGAGTAGCAGGGGCATTCATGCTGCGGGCCGTCCTGTTCGCCATCCTCGCCGGATCCAATCCCGGCTGGGCCTATGATCGATCCGAGATCCCGGTCACGCGCTGGCCGGACGCGTTTGCGCCCTACCAGGTGCTGCCCGAGGAGTGGGAGGCACGCACCGGGCTCGGCGGCCCGCTCGAGATCCGCCCACGGTCTCGATTGCCGGTCCCGGCCCCTGGCCCTCAGGTCGTGGCGATCGTCCAGGAGTCCCTCTACGACGACCTCCAGGACGAGCTCGCGACCTGGGCCCAGGACCTCGCGCACGACGGGTTCACCGTCGCGATCGAGACCGCGACGGGCGGCACGGCCCAGGAGCTGCGCGCCCACCTGCAGGACCTGTACACCCAGGGTCTCGAGGGCGCCCTGCTCGTGGGCGATCTGCCGGTGGCTTGGTTCGAGGTGGCCAACGACTACCATGCTTACGGGTACGCGGTGTTCCCCTGCGATCTCGAGTACATGGACCTCGACGGATCCTGGACCGACTCGGACGGCAACGACATCGTGGATGCGCACGCTGACGGCTCGGGCGACGTCGAGCCCGAGATCTGGGTGGGCCGCATGGTGGTCACCCGCTCCATGGGCGACGCGGCGGAGGTATTGAGCGACTATTTCGCCCGGAATCACGCCTTTCGGCGCGGAGAGTTGGTGCCCGACGGCAGTGCCCTGGTCTACGTGGACGACGACTGGATCTGGTGGTCCTGGGAGTTCCGGGACGAGGTCGGGCTGGGGTTCGACGACCCCATGCTGGTGGACGATCCGGAGACCACCCGGAGCACGGACTACCTGCCCCACCTCACCGAGAGCTACGATGCCATCGCCGTCTTCGTGCACTCCAGTCCGGAAGCCCACTTCTTCCAGTTGACGGGCGTCTACGACGTGCTCTACTGGACCGGGATCCCGCCCGAGGCCGACGCGCTCTTCTACGACCTTTTCGCCTGCTCCAACGCCAACTTCACGGACTACGTGTACATGGCGGGGGTCTATGCCCTCCAGACCGAGTCGGGCCTGCTGGCTCTGGGCAGCACGAAGACGGGGTCCATGCTGGAGCGCACCGCCTACTACCGGGAACTCGGCCAGGGCGAGGCCTTCGGCGCCTCGTTCGTGCGGTGGTGGACCTCGGTCGCGCCCTACACCATCGATGACGTCTGGTGGTACTACGGGCTCATCCAGGTGGGCGACCCCACGCTCAGGACGAGCTACCCGGAGCTGTCCGTCGATCCGCCAGGCCTCTCGGCCGTCGCCGAGGGCGGCGAGCCGGCGGTCCTGGGCCTCGAGGTCGCCTGCTCGCACCTTCGCACCGCCGAGGTCCGGATCACCACGGACGCCGCCTGGATCGAGGTGGATCCCTCCTCGGTCGAGGTCGGTGAGGACCCCGTCGAGGTCACGGTCACCCTCGATCCGGCGACCGCCCCCGGAGGGCTGACCCAGGCCTGGCTCGTGGTGGATGCCCCGGGTGCGGTCAACGGCCCGCTCGCGGTCCCTGTCTCCCTCTTGAACGGCGACCCGTCGGTCTTCTGCGTGGAGCCCGAAGCCATCGACGCCACGGCCGTTCCCGGCGGCGATCCGGTTTCCCTGGACGTGGTCGTGACCAACTGCGGGGGCGGCGCCCTTGCGTTCGACGTTGCCCTGGCCGCTCCGTGGGCTGCCGTGCATCCCGCGTCCGGAACGTCCGTCGGTGACCCGGTCACCCTCGAGGTGACGCTCGACCCCACGGACCTCGCCGCGGGTGTCCACGAGGCGGTGCTCTCCCTCTCCTCCACCGGCGAGGTGGCGCCCGTGGAGATCCCCATCACCTTTCTCCTCGAGGAGGGGTGCTCGGGGTGCTCGGGCAGGCAGGGCCGATCCGGTTTCGCCCTCCTCGCATGGGTGGCGTTGGGATTCGTTCTGTGCCGTCGCCGGGCTCAATGACCGGGGTCAAGACTCGGTCGGCTCCCTGCGGCGCGGGTGGACCGGCGGCGAGGACGTGCTAGAGTGTGCGGCTCGTCGCTGGGACGGTTCCCAGCCTTCTCGTAGCACAATCCCATACGTCCCCCTGTATACGGAGCGTGGACCATGGAGAGCAAGACCTTCAACCCCTTCGCGATGGCTCAGCACCAGTTCGACCAGGTCGCCGACCTGCTCGATCTCGACGTGCCCACCCGGGACCTCTTGCGGGCTCCGATGCGCGAGTTTCACTTCCTCATTCCCGTCCGCATGGACGACGGATCGGTCCGGGTGTTTCGCGGCTACCGCGTGCAGCACAACGACGCCCGTGGCCCCTGCAAGGGTGGCATCCGCTTCCACCCCCAGGAGACGGCCGACACGGTGCGGGCCCTGGCCATGTGGATGACCTGGAAGTGCGCGGTGGTGGACATCCCGCTCGGCGGTGGCAAGGGCGGCGTGGTCTGCGATCCGCACAACCTCTCGCAGCGGGAGCAGGAGCGCCTGTGCCGCGGCTGGATCCGCCAGATGGCGAAGAACGTCGGTCCGCTGGAGGACGTACCCGCACCCGACGTCATGACCAATCCCCAGCACATGCTCTGGATGCTCGACGAGTACGAGACGATCCATGGCAAGAAGTATCCTGGCTTCATCACCGGCAAGCCGGTGGGCATGGGCGGTTCCCTCGGCCGCACCGAGGCCACCGGGTACGGCGTGATCTACACGCTTAGAGAGGCGCTCAAGGAGCAGGACATCCGACCGGAGGACACCACGGCGGCCGTCCAGGGCTTCGGAAACGTCTCCCAGTTCGCGGTCGACCTCTACCAGCGCCTCGGTGGCACGGTCGTCTGCGTGTCCTGCTGGGACCAGGCCGACCAGACCTCCTACACGTTCCGCAAAGCCCAGGGCATCCACCTCGCCGAACTCCGCGAGATCACCGACCGGTTCGGCGGGATCGACAAGGCCAAGGCCAAGGCCATGGGCTACGACGTGCTCCCCGGCGACGCCTGGATCGCACAGGACGTGGACATCCTCATCCCCGCCGCCCTGGAGAACCAGGTCAACGGCGAGACGGTCCAGAAGATCGGCCCCAAGGTCCGGATCATGGCCGAGGGCGCCAACGGCCCCACGACCCCAGAGGCCGACGCGTTCATGAAGGAGCGCGGGATCTTCGTCATTCCCGACTTCCTGGCCAACGCGGGCGGGGTGACCTGCTCCTACTTCGAGCAGGTCCAGTGCAACATGAACTACTTCTGGGAGAAGGACGAGGTGCTCGGCCGACTCGACCAGAAGATGACGTCCGCCTTCCTGGCCGTGAGCGACCTCGCACGCCGCAAGAAGCTCTACATGCGCGACGCCGCCTACGTCATCTCGATCAGCCGTGTAGCCCAGGCGAGCCGGGATCGCGGCTGGGTATAGGCCTACAGGTAGCCCAGGGAACGGAGGCGCTCGACCTCGGCGGGCGCCAGTTCCTGCTTCTGGCTCATCTCGGTGATGGCGGCCTGGAAGCGCTCATGCTCGGCCGGGCAGCGGGTGTCGCCGACGAGCAGCAGGTCCACGGCACCCTGGGTGTCCCCCGCCTCCCGGAGCCAGGTCGCGGCGGTGACGTACAGGGAGGCGTCGACCTGCGCGGCGTAGGTGGCGACCAGCCGCTCGAACGTGGCCCGGACGTCGGTGCTACGTCCCGCCCGTGCGAGCGCCTCCAGCCGAATCTGCTCCAGCCGCCAGGTGGCCGCCCGATCCTGTCCGGCAGCGGAGATTCCCGCGTCGCTCTTGGCGATTGCGGTTTCGAAGTCCCTGTGGTCCAGGGCCGCCTGGGCCGCCTCCTGGAGGGCCGAGGCGTCCGGGGAGCAGCCGGCGACGAGACCTGCGAGGAGGCCGAACGAGGCGAGGGCGGTACGCATGACGGGACTCCAGGCGGGTGGGAGTGGATCGGTGTACCCTGTGTCGCTCGAAACGTTAAGGACCGCAACCTCATCTACCCCTCGGGTTCTCCCTTGAGAGCGTTCATCCTCGCGGCCGTCCTCCTGATACTCCTCCTGCCCGGAACGGCCCACGCCTACATCGGGCCGGGAGCGGGGTTCGCGTTCGCCGGCTCGCTCGTGGTCCTGCTCACGACCTTCGTTTTGGCCGTGGGCACCATCCTGGTCTGGCCCATCCTCTGGATCTGGCGCCGCATCCGGGTGGGCAACCCGCTGAAGAACGCCCGGGTCCGACGCGTGGTGATCCTCGGCCTCGACGGGATGGACCCGGGGATCATGCTGCGGCTCATGGACGAGGGGCGCCTGCCGAACTTCAGGAAGCTGGCCGAGCTGGGGGTGTTCCGCCCGCTGGCCACCACCATGCCGTCCATGTCGCCGGTGGCCTGGTCCACCTTCTCCACGGGCGTGGATCCGTCGCGGCACGCCATCTACGACTTCCTGACCCGAGATCCGCGGAACTACCAGCCCGCGCTCTCCTCCACCGACATCCGTGGACCTCGGCGCGTCCTCTCGATCGGTCGCTGGCGGATTCCTCTCTCCAAGCCCGTTTTGCGGTTCCTCCAACGGTCCCAGGCGTTCTGGAAGATTCTGGGAGAGAAGCACATCTTCTCCATCGTCCAGCGCGTCCCGATCACCTTTCCCGCCGTGCCGTTCGAGGGCCTGCTGCTCTCGGCCATGTGCGTTCCCGACCTTCGGGGCAGCCAGGGCACGTTCTCGTTCTTCAGCACGGCCACCAAGGACGGCCAGGCGGCCTACACCGGGGGCGAGCAGACCGTGCTCCGCCGCAAGGGGAACGTGATCCGCTCGCGCATCGTCGGGCCCGAGAACACGATCCGCGAGGGGAGCGGCCGGATGACCCTGCCGTTCACGCTCACGGTCGCAGAGGATGCCGGGAGCGCCACCATCGAGATCGATGGGCACCCCTCGGTCCGCCTGGAGCCCCGGGCGTACTCCCCCTGGGTCCGCCTGGTGTTCAAGGCGGGCCTCGGGATCAGGGTCCATGGCATCGCGAGGTTCTACCTCATGTCCCTGGATCCGGAGGTCAACCTCTACATGACCGCGGTCCACATCGACCCCGAGGACCCGGCCATGCCCGTGAGCCATCCGGCCACCTACTCGATGTACCTGGCGCGGAAACAGGGCCCCTTTGCGACCCTCGGGCTCGCCGAGGACACCTGGGCACTCAACGAACGGGTCCTCGACGAGCAGGGCTTCCTGGAACAGGTCTGGCTCTACTACGAGGAGCGTCGCCGCATGTTCCTGGACGCGCTCGCACAGGTGCGTACGGGCCTGGTCACGACGGTCTTCGATACGAGCGACCGCATCCAGCACATGTTCTACCGGTACCTGGACCCGACCCACCCGGCCAACGAGGGCAAGGACACCGAGCGTCACCGGGAGGTGCTCCTGCAGATGTACGAGCGCATGGACGCGCTCCTGGGCGAGGTGGCGTCCGAGTGGCACCGGCCGGACACCCTCTTCATGGTGGTGTCCGACCACGGCTTCACGTCCTTCCGGCGCTGCGTGAACCTCAACGCCTGGCTGCGCGACGAGGGGCTGCTCGTGCTCGAGGACGGAAAGCGCACGGGCGGCGAGTGGTTCCAGGACGTGGACTGGAGCCTCACCAAGGCCTACGCGATGGGCCTGACCGGGCTCTTCCTCAATCTCAAGGGCCGAGAGGCCCAGGGCATCGTGAACCCGGGTGAGGAGGCCCGTGCGCTGAAGGCCCGCATCGTGGAACGCCTGGAAGCCCTGCTGGATCCAGCCGACGGCCATCGGGCCGTCCGTCGCGCCTGTGACGTCCAGGTCCTCTACGACGGCCCCTACTGCCAGGAGGCCCCGGACGTGCTGGTCGGCTGGGAGGGCGGGTACCGCCACTCCTGGGAGTGCGCCACCGGGACGACGACGGAGGACGTGTTCAGCGACAACACGCGCTCCTGGTCCGGAGATCACTGCGTAGACCCCACCGTGGTCCCGGGGATTCTCTTCTGCAACCGTCCCATCACGACCGAGACGCCACGGCTCATGGACGTCCCCGCCTCGGTGCTCCGGTTGTTCGGTCAGTCCATCCCGCGGTACATGCTCGGCCGGTCCTTCTTCCCCGAGCCGGGCGAGACGGCCACGATATCGGGTCTTTTCGACGGTGCGCGGCTCGACCAGTCGGGCCGAGGCGTCCGGATCCGGCTTCCGGGCGCAGGAGGCGCGTCGTGAGTCGCATCGCGCTCTTAGGGTTCCTCCTTCTCGCCGCGGGGTGCAGCCCCGCGCCTCCGGATCGTCCGGGCGTCTTCGTGCTCGGCGTGGACGGCATGGACGTGACGATCCTGCGCCGCCTGATCGCCGAGGGTCGGATGCCTGCCTTCGCCCGCCTCGCCGAGGAGGGCTCCTTCCAGCCGCTCGGCACCTCCACGCCGCCGCAGAGCCCGGTGGCCTGGTCGAGCTTCATCACGGGCACGAACCCAGGTGGCCACGGCATCTTCGACTTCGTCGGTCGCGATCTCGCCAACGGGCATCCCGTCACCACGACCTCCCGGCCCCTGGACCCGGACGACGTCCC
>JAFGLY010000104.1 GCA_016927815.1 Deltaproteobacteria bacterium
CCTACAGCCTACAGCCTACAGCCTATCAGTCCAGGTAGCCCAGCTCGCGGAGCGGCTCATCCCCGATCGCCCCCGGGTCCCGCACCGCGACGAAGGGGCGCACGTGGCCCGCAAGGCCGTCCCAGGTGGAAGGCCCGGGCGGGAGCGCCGGGTCCTGGGCGAGCAGCCCGTGCGGCATCCGGCCCTCCAGGTCGCCGGAAGGCGCAACGCCGGCCAGCGTGACGAGGATCGGCGCCACGTCGAGAAGCCCCAGGTCCGGCAGGCGCACCCCGCGGGCGAGTCCCGGGCCCGAGGCCAGGAACACGCCCCGCTCGGCGTGGACCCCGCTCCAGGACTCGATCCGGGTCACGAACGCGCTCAGCGGGTGCCCAAGGACGGTGTCGGTGGCGAGGTCCCGTTCGGAGTACGTAGGGTCGGCCAGGACGAGGCCAAGCGCACGTACGGCGCCGGGCACGGGCTCCCACCGGAAGAGCGGCCGCCCCGTGGAGGTGCGCACCAGGCCGGACAGGAAGGCCTCCAGGCGGTCCCTCGCCCGAGTCGTGCCCCCCTCCTCGCCCGACAGGGTGAGGACGACCTTGTGCCCGATCCGCGCCACCTCGACCGGGCCGACCGCAGTCGAGGCCAGTGCCTTGAGCGTCTCCGTGCGGGGTGCGGCGAACCCGGTCGTGTCTCTCGACGCCTCGAAGCCGTGGTCGGACACCACCACGACCCTCGCCCGGGGCGCGATCCGACGGATCTCGTCGAGGATCGCATCCGCCTGGGCGTAGGCGACGGGGATCGCTCCGCCCTCCTCGGACGCCCAGGCCCTCCAGTCCCGGTGCTGGATCGCATCCGTGGCGTAGTCGGTGAACGTGGCGACGTCGGGGCGGTAGGCCCCGAGCGCCCACACGAACACGTCGCGGTCCATCCAGGTTCTAAGGACCTGACCTTGGATCGCTTCCTCCTCCGGGAGGACCCATCCGAACCGACGGCCGAGCGCAAAGCCGCCCGCCTCGGTGAGGGTGGACCAGCGAATCCCGTGCCGGACGCCCTCCCAGGCGAGGACCGCCAGGGATCGCCGGGCAGCCACCCTGTGGTGGGTAAGACGACGAGAAAGCTCAATCTCCTTGACGAACGCAAGGTCGGGCGGCCAGGTGTCGGGTGCGGGCGCCAGCCAGGCGGGCACCATGAACCCGCGCACCTCCTGGGGGGGCCAGGTGACCAGCCACTTGTAGAGGCCCACACGCAGCCCGGCCGCCTGCAGCGGCTCCCAGAAGCGGGCAGCGGTGCAGTCGGTGGCGTGCACCCCAAAGCCGTGGATGCCGTGTCTCTCCGGCCGGCGGCCAGAGGCCATCGTGGTCCACAGGAGCGGAGAGACCATGGGTTCCATGGAGCGGAGGTCGGCGCGCACGCCCTCGGTCTCCAGGGCTCGGAACGCCGGGAGATCGAGGCGATCCAGGACGTCGAACGTGGCTCCGTCCAGGCCGAACACCCAGAGGCGAAGCTCCAGCGGGGCCGGGCGGGGCCAGAGCGCGAGGAGCAGTGGACCCAGGCCCGCCAGCAGCCCCAGCAGGGCCGACGCCGGGAGCAGCGCCAGGGGGGCGCGACGGATCCCGATGCAGCCCACCGCGGCGCCGAGTCCCGCGAGCGGTGCGCTGACGAGCGCCAGGTAGGAGCCGGGCGCGTCCAGGAACCACGGGTTTCGGGGCAGCACGACGAGGAGCGGGACGAGCGCCAGGATCCCCCCGACGCCCGCGCCTGCCGCGGCGGCCCGCAGGGCGGGCCAGCCCCGCGTCATCGAGGCACATCCTCGATAAACCGGCCAGGTTCGAACTGATCCCAGAAGAGCCATTCCCCGGGCCAGCGCCGCAACGCCTCCTCCAGGAAGGCCGCGAGGAGATCGGCCCCGCGCTCGAGGACGTCGCCCGTGGGCAGGTCTCGCGGCAGCGGGAGCGGCTCCCCGATGGTCGCGGTCCACGCCGGGCCGAGACCCTCCGACGGGTGGACGACGAGCGGCAGCAACGGCACGCCGGCGCGCCAGGCCAGCCAGGCCGGTCCCACGGCAATCCGCATCGGGTGTCCGAGGACGGAACGAGGCATCCGTCGGCCGATCTCCTCCCCGCCTCCCGTGCCGTCGCAGGGGGCCAGGACGATCCCGCCCGCCTGCAGCACCCTCAGCACGGGTCGGAGGTAGCCCCGGGCGTCGTGCACGGAAGCCGGCAGCGTGGCCTCGAGCGAGCCCCGGACCCGTGCTGCCCACCGGCCCGTGCGGGACAGTCCCGCCACGCGACCTCCCCCGACCTGGTGCACCGGGTAGCCGAGCACGCCGAGCACGCACAACGGTAGCTGGACCGGCCCCATGTGGGGGTGCACGAGCACCGCGCCCCGCCCGTCCCCGAGCAGGGCATCCAGCCGTTCGAGCCCCTGGATCCTCAGGTACCAGAAGGCGTTTTCCGCCCGGATCCGTGGAAACGACGCGGGCAGGTACTGGTGGGCGAAGTGGGTGCAGAACGCCTCCCGGGCGATGAGGGGGGCATCCGCCTGGGCCCCGAGCGCTCGCCGCACGTTGGCCTCCACGCGGGACCGCGTGCCGGGGGCCACGTGTGCGGCCGCTTTGCCGAGCGCCCGGTTGGCCGCGAGGTCCCATCCCGGAGGCAGGGTGCTCGAGAGCAGGCGCCAGGGGCCCCAGGCCACGAGGCGCCAGGCGTCGCGGGCGACGGACTCCGGGAAGATCACGTCCGGGTCACTCCGTGTAGCCCAGTGCTCCGAGCGCTTCGGCCTGTTCTCGGGTCACGCCCGCGGACGATCCGGCCGCCGCATCGCCTCCGGTCCGTGCGAGGATGCGGTCCGCCCGCTCGCGGAGCAGACCCGCGAGAAGGCGCTGCTCGGGGTCGGCGACCCGCTCGCTGAGGACGTCACGAAGGCCCTCCGGATCGGCCACGAGGTCGTACCACTCGTCCTCTACGGCGGGTGCCTCCCGACGGATGAAGAGGTGCCCTCGGCTGCGCAGGCTGGCGGCGCGCCACGTGGGTCCGAGGATCTCGCCGCGCTCGCGGGCCGCCTCGTTGGCCGGGCGATCGAAACACAGCCCCCGGGACTGCAGCCGCGCGCCGGGCTTCAGGATCGAGCGGCCCTCCATGGTGTCGGGCACGGGCAGCCCCAGGAGATCGAGGAGGGTGGGGGCCACGTCGGTGAGCTCCACGGGATCCGCCACCCGCGTGCCCGCAGCGATGCGGCCCGGGAGGCGCAGGACGAGCGGCACGTGCAGGGAGGGATCGTACAGGAAGTCGCCGTGGTCGAACCAGACGCCGTGCTCCCCGAGATCCTCGCCGTGATCGCCGTGTACCAGTACCAGGGTCCGATCGGCAAGGCCGCGGGCGTCGAGGAGCCCCACGAGCCGGCCGAGCTGGTGGTCGGCGTAGGTGATCTCCCCGTCGTAGCCGGCCACCACCCAGGCGGGGTCGGTGATGCCCTCCAGGCTTGCCTTCAGGTAGGGCGCCACCCCGGGCAGATCCGTGACCGGCGGTCGGTCGGACGGGCGGGGATCGGACTGGAAGTAGGCCTCCCGAAACCCCTCGGGCGGCTCGTAGGGACCGTGGGGATCGAACAGGTGGACCCAGAGGAGCCAGGGCTCGGGTTGGACGGCCAGCCAGCGGATCGCCTCGCCCACCGTGCGGTCGCCCCGGCGCTCCACGACCGTGTCCGGACGCCGCAGGATCCGGTCCCAGGTGCGGGCGGCCAGGAGGTCTCCCGAACCCTTGAGGAGGGAGAAGTCGTCGTCGTACAGATCGAAGCCCCGGTCGAATCCCGCTCGACCTTCGAGCACCTGTGCGGACACGAACGCCCCGGTGACGTACCCGGCCTGCCTCAGGATCTCCGGAACCGTGGTCAGGTGCTCGGGGATGGGCCGGCCGTTGAGCAGGAGGCCGTGCTTCCAGGGCCCGACCCCCGTGAGCGCGGTGGCGTGGCTGGGACCCGTGACCGCGATCTGCGCGAAGGCCAGGTCGGCCGAGAGCCCCTCTGCGGCCAGCCGCTCGAGGGCGGGCGTACGGGCCCGACCCCCGTGAAGGCTCGTGTGGTCGGCCCGGACGGTGTCGAGCGTGACCCAGAGCACGTTCGGCGCGCCCTCCGGAGCCCGGGGGCGATCCACGGGCGACCGGCGCGACGCGGCGACACTCACCCCCAGGCCCGCCAGCACCAGGAGCACCGCGAGGGCCACCAGGCCGGTCCGCCGGACTCGCAAGGCCAGGACCAGGAGCACCAGGACGACCCCCACGACGATGGCCGCGAAGATCGCGGGGTTGCCCCGGAGCAGGCCGGGCTCGGTGAACGGGGGTGGATCCGTGAACCAGCGGACGGCACCGTCCCAGAGGAGAACGGTGAGGAGTCCCGTGAGGAGACCCACCCAGGCCCGCCGCGCGAGGGAGAGCCCGGAAAAGAGGAGCCCCGCGCACGCACCTGCCACGAACCCGGGCAGCAGCGAGCCGAGGCCGCCGGCCAGGAGCAGGAGGAGAAGGTCGTGGGGCCCCGGGAGGTGGCGGGCGCCCAGGTGCACGCGGCCCGCCTCCGCGAGCCCGGCGAGCATGCCGCCGACTCCGCCTGCGACCGCCGGCACCAGGGCACCGCGCACGCGCAATCCGATTGCCACCGGTGCCTCCTGGGAGCGCTGTCCTTCGCCAGGGTAGCCCCATCCCGGCGGCGACACCAGCGCGGACCCTCCCGGGCCCGGGCCTGGACGTGGTATGTTCGGAGCCATGGGATCGTGGTTGGGTCTCCCTTTCCTGCTTCACCTCCTCTCCACGGCCTGTGCCCAGGACGTGATCGCCCCCCCGGAACCCCCCGCCGCGCGGATGGTCCGCACGCAGGTCGCACGCCGCGACGTTCGCGATGCTCGTGTGCTCCAGGCCATGCGCGAGGTCCCCCGCGACCGTTTCATGCCGGTCTCGGTCCGTCACCTGGCCTGGCAGGACGGACCGGTCCCCATCGGCCATGGCCAGACCATCTCCCAGCCGTACATCGTGGGCCTCATGTTGGAGCTCCTCGAGGTCGAACCCACCGATCGCGTGCTCGAGGTGGGCACGGGGCTGGGGTACCAGGCCGCCGTGCTCTCGCGCCTGGCCCGCGAGGTGTGGACCATGGAGATCGTCGTGCCGCTCTGCGAGGAGGCCCGCGCCACGCTGGCCCGCGAGGGGTTCGGCCACGTCCGTGTCGTCTGCGGCGACGGGTGGGCCGGGCTCCCCGACCAGGCCCCGTTCGACGGCATCGTGGTGGCCGCTGCACCGGACCGGGTTCCGCCCGCGCTCAAGGCCCAGCTGGCGGTCGGGGGACGCCTCGTGCTGCCCGTGGGTCCGGTCCACGGCCCCCAGGAGCTACGCGTGGTCCGGCGGACCTCGACGGGGTTCGAGGAGCGATCCGTCCTCCCGGTGGCCTTCGTCCCCATGACCGGCGGGTCCAAGCCCTAGACCCGCATCCTCGCCCGGAGGTGCGACATGCTGTCCTGGACAGCCAAAGGTGCGGTACAGATGCCCGAGACGGTCCAGATCCGCGTCCAGCGCTCCTACCCGGGGCGCATCCGGGCCGGTGCCCCCGTGCCCACGCGCAGCATGTCGGAGGAGGAGGTCCTCGACAACGTCCGCTGGTTCACCGAGGGGGAGCGGGGCCCGCGCGGGGTTCCGTCTACGGGCCTCGTCCTGTCCGGGGTGGGCGTCGTCTCCCGGCCCGACAGCCCCCGCGTGCTGGCCGCGGCCCGCCTCCTGGGGATCCGCCGTGTGGTGTTGCACGTGGGGGGGGAGGATCTGGAGTCGTTTCGCGCGGATCCCTGGCACGCCCTGGTGGACGTGCTGGTCGTCCCCGTCCAGCCGGTGGAGGTAGAGGGGGGCCTGGAGGCCGGCGCGCGGGCGGTCCGTTCCTGCCGGGAGGCGGGCGTCCGCGTGGCCGTCAACACGGTGCTCGACGCCCGCGCCGTGGACCGGCTGGCCGCCGTGGCACGGTCGGTGGTCCGCATGCAGCCCGACGAGGTGACCTTCACCTACCCGTTCCCCATCCACGGCAGCCAGGGCGCGGCGCCACCGCCCATCGCTCGCACGGTGACCCTCCTCGGCCAGGCCATCCGGGTGCTCGAGGCCGGAGGGATCCAGCCTCGCGTCAAGGGATTGCCCGCCTGCTACCTCGGCGAGTACGCGAAGTGCCTGGGACCCTCCCAGAACCGCTGGTACGTGGACGCCGATCACCAGAAGGACGGGGCGCTGCTGTTCTTCCCCGACGTGGTGTCGTTCCACAAGGAGGAGGTCTGCCGGTTCTGCCGCTTGGACGATACCTGCGACGGGTTCTTCGCCACCTACCTGAGGCGGTCCGGGTTCCCGCCCCTGGATCCGCTTCCCTTGGAGGGGGTCACTTGAGACGAGCGGCCTGCTCGCATGCCGTGGACGAGAGGGCGGTCCGGGCGGCGCAACTGGCCTCCAGCGCCGTCCGGGCGGCGGATCGGTCGCCTGCCATCAGGGCGGCCTGGCCCCGGTAGAAGTCCAGGTCCGGGAAGAGCACGGCACGGGGGGAGCGGGCCACCGCCGCGAGCGCCTCGGCGGCCGCCGGCCCCTGTCCGGCACAGAGAAAGGCCAGACCCTCCCAGTACCAGGCCGTGACGTCGGACGGATTTGCCCGTCGGACCTTGCGCATCCGTGTCCCTGCCAGCGCGTGGCGGCCCGCCTCGAGATCCTGGAAGGCGAGGACGTGGGCCGAGGCTCGCTCGGCGATGGGAGGGGGTCTGGGTTCGGGCACCTGGGCCAGGGAGCCCAGGGAGGGATCCCGAGCTGCCTCGAGGGCCGGCTCCTTCTGGCAGCGGGGAGCGGCGATGGCGACCACGACCGCACCCAGGAGCAGCCCGAGGAGCGCCGGGCGCAGGCGCGAGGCCGAGCGCGGGGGGGCCACGGTGGCCCGGGTCCGGGCGCCGACCGGCCGAGGCATCGGGACGCGACGGGCAGCAGGCTCGCCCCCTTCCTGCGGATCCCGAGGCGGAACCGGAGGCGTGGCCCCGTACGACTCCACGCCACCGGCCTCCTCGGCGCGCGCCGCCTCCACGGCCCGGCGAACGACGTCCCGCACGATCCGCACCTGAGCGGCGCACGCGTGACAGGCAGCCAGGTGCGCCTCGGCCGCTGCCAGGGCCGGACCCGCGACGACGTGGGGCGCCACGGCGCAGGAGACCAGGAGCGGTGCCGGAAGGTGGTCGGAACCTCCCACCGGGTCCCGGGCGCGCAGGTGCTCCACCCCGTGCCGTGCGGCCGTCAGCACGACCCGCGTGAGCAGCTCGTCCTCGCTCCGGCCGCCGCTGTTCAAGGCCTCGGCGGCCGTGGACCGGACGAGCAGGCCGCGGGACGCGGCGTCGTCCATCCGAAAGGCGGGGTCCTCGAGCAGCGCTGCTGCGTAGATCCTCAGGGATCGCTCCACGGCGAGGCGGGCGTCGGGATCGCCTTCGAGGTGCCGCTGGAGGATTTCCGAATCCATGTCGCCTCTACTGCAAGCTATCCCTCCCTGGGGGCAGGCCGGGGGCGGGCTCGTACGCAATCTGGGCCTTTGCGCCCTCGAACGTGGCTCCGACCCAGTCCATGGGGGATCCCGGGAGGCGACGGACCAACGTGAGGAGCGTGCGCAGGACGAGCCGCCGGTTCTCCGACGCCCGCTCCTGCATGGCGGGCAGCATGCGATCGAAGGCCTCCCAGGCCTCGAGCGCGGCCACACTGGCCAGCGCCTGGGTCGTGAACTCCCGAGTGGACGGGTCGGCGGAGGGCACGGCGAGGAGCGGCCCCAGGGTCGTGGCGTCCACGACGTAGGGGCGCCAGAGCCGGGCCTCCATCCGCGCGCGGATCCGGGCAGCCATGGGAGCCGCTGCCTCCAGCGCGATGCTCCTCACCTCCACCACCCGGCTCTGGCGGAACAGGCCGTCCACGAAGAGGGGCACGTCGTGGCAGGCGCCCTCCACGTCCAGTACCACCTCCACCGGCTGGACGAGTCCCTCGCGCGGCAGGGTGGCGAACCGGACGTCGCCCAGGACGAGATCGGCCGCTTCGGCCTGCAGCCGGAGCAGGTCCACCAGGGCGGCTTCCTCCCCGGGCAGGAGGGCCGCGCCGATCTCTTGGCTCCGACGCCCCACCTCGGCGGAGAGCACGTCGGCGGCACGGGCCACGTCCACGGCTTCCAGGCGGGCCTCCAGCGCGGGCGGCGCGGAGCGGTGGGTCCGAAGCCCGGCCACGAGCACCCCGAGGCCGAGCGCCAGCACCACGGCCGAGGCCAGGAGGGCGTCGGCGGGCCTCCGTGCGGAGGGTTCGAGCGTCCTCTCCCCCGACGAGGTGTGGAGGGCGATCACCCGTCGTGCCCTTCGCCCTGGGGCCGGCCCTCCAGCACGTCGAGGATCTCCTGTAGGACGGCCCGTTCCTTGAGCGTGGAGGACGGCACGTCGAACCACTCGTACAGGGAGCCGTCCAGCGGGAGGTTGGCGAAGACCACGTCTTTCTCCACCTGCTCGTGGCTGACCAGTCGGACCTCGACGAGGCCGTTCCAGTCGCGGATCTCCATGCGCATGCGGAACCGGACCCGCTCGGGGATCCGGGTCCTTGCGAAGGTGCTGTAGATGTAGTCGGACGGCCCGGTCACCCACTCGGTCGCGATGAGGCCGTGGGCCCGATCCACGAGCGCCACGGGGTAGCGCCCGCTCACGACCCGCATGGCGGCGTCCCAGACCGCGGCGAACTCGGCCCGGAAGTTCCCCTGCACGGGTCGCTCCTCGTAGAGGGGCAGGCGGTCCTCCGGAAAGGTGGGCGGCACGCACGCGGCCAGGAGGGCGACGGCAATGGGCAGGACAAGGCGCATGGAGAGCCTGGGCAGCACGTCGCGGGGTCGGCGGCGGTCCCCGGATGGAGGGAATATCATGGGAGGCCCCCCAAGGGGACCCGGGAGGTCCATGGAGACCCGATCGCGATTCCTGCCGGACGCCGCGCGCATCCTGCGTGCGGCTGTGGAGGAGGCCGGGGGCATCGAAATCCTCGCGGTCGGAGACCTGGACGCCGACGGCCGGGTGGTCCAGGTGGAGATCCTCGCCCGGGGCAGCATGGATGCCGTCCCCTCGCTCTTCTGCCGCGTGCGGGCTGGCCAGGCGGTGATCCACAACCATCCCTCCGGCGTGCTCGAGGCCTCCGGCGCAGACCTCGCGCTCGCGGGCGCCTATGATGAGGCCGGCGTAGCGGTGGCCATCGTGGACAACGCGGTGGAACGGGAACTGTGGGTCGTGGAGCCTCACAGGAGGTCGCGGGTCCGCCTCGATCCGGCCTTCGTCCGCGAGGTCTTCTCGACCCTGCTGCCCCGGGTGTTGCCGCGCTTCGAGGCCCGACCCGCCCAGGTGGACATGGCCTGCGAGGTTGCCGCCCGGCTCGACGAAGACGGCGTGCTGGTGGCCGAGGCCGGCACGGGCACGGGCAAGTCGCTGGCCTACCTCGTGCCCGCGGCGCTCTGGGCCAAGGCGAACGGAAGCCGGGTGGCCGTGTCCACCTGGACCCGCACCCTCCAGGATCAGCTCGTGGGCCAGGACCTGCCGCTCCTGGAACGGGCCGGCCTCACGTTCGTCTGGGCCGTGTTGAAGGGGCGCAACAACTACGCGTGCCGCCGCCGGATCGAGGCGGCGGTCGCGGAGGGCGCCGCGGATGCGGAGGAAGGCGCCCAGCTCGCGGCCCTGGCGGGCTGGGCCGAGACCTCGGCCACGGGTGCCCGCTCCGACCTGCCGTTCCCGATCTCGCAGGACCTGTGGGAGCGCATCGAGTCCGACCGCCACCAGACCCTCTCGGCGCGCTGTCCGCACTTCGCCCGCTGCTTCTGGTACGAGGCGCTCCGGGCCGCCTCCCCCGCCCACCTGGTGGTCCTCAACCACAGCCTGCTGCTCGCCGATCTCGCGATCAAGCAAGAGACGGGCGGCCGGGGCCTCCTGCCGGCGTGCGAGCGGATCGTGCTGGACGAGGCCCATCACCTCGAGGACGCGGCCACGAGCGCGGGGTCCACGCGCGTCTCGCTCCTGGCCATCCGGCGGGCCGCCCGGCCCCTCCTGCGCCACCGGGAACGGCCCGGAGCCTTGGATCGGCTGGCCACGGACTGGGGCGGGGTGCTCTCCCCCCTCGCCGAGGATGCCAGAGGCCGGTTCCTCGACGGGCTGGCCGAGGCGGGGCGCCTCACCGAGACCGCGGTGGGCGAGGCACCGGCGCTCCTCGCCGAGGCCGCCCTCGCCGCGGGGCTCGAGGACCAGGCCCTCCCCGTGGACCCCGACCCGTCGGCCCGGGCCTTCGACGAGCCGGCGATCGACCCGTCCGTGGCCGCCTGGGAGCCCCCGGTCGCCAATCTGGCCGATCACCTCGCCGCGGCGGCCCGGGCCCTGGGCGCGGTGGAGGCCGGCCTCGAGGGCGTGGAGATCCCCCTCCGGTCCGTCCAGCCCTTTCTCGACCTGCGACGCGCCCGCCTGCGCCTGGCAGGTCAGGCCGCCACGGCCCGTGCGTTCCTGTCCGAGGACCCCGAGTGGTGCCGCTGGCTCGAACCCGAGGCGAGAGCCCCCCAGGCCGCGCTCTGCCGGGCCCCCGTGGACGTGAGCGCCTTCCTCGCGAGCGCACTCTACCGATCCACCCGCACGCTGGTCCTCACGAGCGCCACGCTCGCCGTCCGCGGCTCCTTCGACCACCTGCTCGAGCGCGTGGGGCTCGCGGGCTGGCTGGAGGCGTCCGGAGCCGAGCCGGCCGTGGCCCACGCCTGGCCCTCGCCCTTCCGGTTCGAGGAGCAGGCGCTCCTCGGCCTCCCCAGGGACCTCCCGACACCCGGGGATCCGGGATGGGAGGATGCGATCGCCGCGTTCCTCGTCCAGGCGATCGAGGTGTCCCGAGGCGGCGCGTTCGTGCTCTGCACGTCCTTCCAGGCCCTGCGGCACTTCGCCGACCGCGCGGAGGCCGCCCTGGGCCACCGGATGGCGATCCTCCGCCAGGAGGCCGGCAGTCGCAGCCGTTTGCTGGCCCGCTTCCGGGAGGATCCGGACTCGGTGCTGTTCGCCACCGACTCGTTCTGGGAGGGCGTGGACGTCAAGGGCGAGGCCTTGCGCCTGGTGGCCATCCCCCGCCTCCCGTTCGGCGTGCCCACCGAGCCGGTGACCCGCGCCCGTCACGCGCGTCTCGCCGCGCGTGGCCTGGACCCCTTCCGGACGCTCTCCCTGCCCGAGGCCGTCCTGAAGCTGCGCCAGGGCTTCGGCCGCCTCATCCGCTCCACCACCGACCGCGGGGCGGTCCTGGTGCTCGACCGCCGCATCCACGACCGCTGGTACGGCCGCCTGTTCCTCGCCTCCCTGCCGCCCGCCCGCCGCGCGGTGGGACCCGGCCGCGCCGTCCTCGCCGCCCTGGAGGCGTTCTACGGGGCGGACGCCTCCGAATCGGACGGACCCCCCGACCGGACGAGGTAGGCCGCCCCGGCCCACTTGCCCCCGGAGCACTCGAAGCGCGCGCCGATGAGGAGATCCGGGCGGCCGTCGCCGTCGTGATCCCCCAGCGCCACGCTCCCGCCCGCGGCATCCACGGCCTCCTCCCCGATGAACGTCGCGTCGGCCGAGTCGAGGGAGATGGTCCCCGAGACGGGTCCGTAGACGAGGTGGACCGTGCCGGATCCCGTGCCGCCCGCGTCCGCACCCTCCGCGCCGACGACGATGTCCAGGACACCGTCGCCGTCGAGGTCGCCAACCGCCACGGACCGGGCGTGGTCCCCGGATCCTCCCCCGGTGAGCCTCCCGTGGGCCTCCGACAAGCTCCCGTCCTCGGAGATCGGGCCGAGGACGAGGTACACCGTGCCCGAGTCCTCCTGGCCGCTGGCGTCCGAGTCCCCCGCGCCCACGATGAGGTCGTCCCGTCCGTCCCCGTCCAGATCCGCCGACAGGAGGGTATCTCCCGCGGACTCGTCCTCCTGGGTGCCCCAGAGCACGGTGTCGGCGAACGCCAGGTCCACCGTACCCCGGACGGGTCCCCGGACCCCGTAGACCGCGCCCGCGTCGGTCTCCCCCGCGTCCGAACCGCTGGCACCGACCATCACGTCCAGGACACCGTCTCCATCGAGGTCTCCTGCTGCCACGGAGACGCCTGCTTCGTCCCCGGCCGCCTCGCCCAGGAGCAGGGCGCCGGCCGAGGCCAGGCCCACGGTCCCGTCGACCGGGCCGTGCACGAGGTGGACCGCGCCGGCATCGAGGCCAGCCGCGTCCGACCCGCTGGCGCCGACCAGGACGTCCGGGACACCGTCTCCGTCCAGGTCCTCGGTGTCGATCGAGCGGCCGGCGAGCCCACCCGTCTCCTCGCCGACGAGTTTCGCATCCGCCACGGACAGGTCCACCCACCCCGATACGGGACCGCGGACGACGTAGACCGCGCCGCCATCCACGGAGTGCCCGTTCGCGCCTCGGGCCCCCACGAGGATGTCGGGAAACCCGTCTTCGTCCAGATCCCCTGTCTCGATGCACCCGCCGGCGAAGTCCAGGACCTGCTCCCCCACGAGTTTCGCGTCGGCCCTCGACAGGTCCCACGAGCCGTCGATCGGACCTCGGACGCAGAAGACCGTGCCCGCGTACCCTCCGCCCGCGCTCGACCCCTCGGCGCCCACGATCGCGTCGTCGAACCCGTCCCCGTTCACGTCCGCCATGGCCACGGATCGGCCCGCCAGGTCGCAACTCCGCTCCCCGACGAGCTTGGCGGTGGCCAGCGAGAGGTCCGTCTCGCCCGAGGGTCCGCACGCCTCGGACACCCCGTCGCAGTCGTTGTCCACGCCGTCTCCACAGATCTCCCCGGCTCCGGGATGGACACCGGCGGCAGTGTCGTCGCAGTCCGTGGCCCCCGTGGACTCCCCCGAATCCCGGCAGTCGAGGTCCGACGAGGCGATCGTCGAGGTGCCGCCGTACCCGTCTCCATCGTTGTCCAGGAAGCAGGTGTCGCCGCCGTCGCAGTCCTGATCCCGTCCGTCGGCCGGGATCTCGGGCGCCCCCGGGTGCATGTTCGGATCGCCGTCCCCGCAGTCCGTGGAGGTCTCGGACTCGCCGGGAACCGAGCAGGCCAGGTCTCCCGACGGAATCACGACCGTCGACCCCCATCCGTCCCGATCCGCATCTTCGTAGCAGGCATCGCCTCCGTTGCAGTCCTGGTCGATGCCGTCGGCCGCCACCTCGGGGGCGCCGGGATAGCGCGTCGCATCCGCGTCGTCGCAGTCGCCGCCGGTCACCGTCCAGCCATCGCTGTCGGCGTCCTTCTCCCCGGGCTTTCCCGAGCCGCCGCAGGCGGCGAGGAGGACGCAGAGGAGGGCAGCGGAGGATCCGTCCATGCAGGCATCCCGTCCGGACTCCGACGATAGCACGGCGGGAGTCTGCTGGACCACAGGAGGCGCAGGGAGGATCGGGAGAGTAGACTGGCCGCCATGACCGCTTCCCTCGAACGGCCTGCGCGTGGTGCGGGATCCGAGCGGGGTCGGCTGCGCCAGCGGATCGCCGTCCTCGGCCGGCGGCGGCGCGGCGTGGCCCTGGACGCGCTGGCCGCGGTGGAGCCCGCCTCCGAGCCCGAGCTGCGCCGGGCGCTCTTCGATCTCGGCACGCGCGCCTGGCGCCACGCCGACCTCTGCCGGGCCCATGCCGCCCGGATCGGCCGGGCGCGCGCCTCGGAGGCCGGGCGGGAGGAGGCCGGGCTCCTCTTCGAGCACGGTCTCGTCGCCGGGCGCACGCGCTGGGAACGCCTCGGGCCGAGCAGCTTCCTGGCGCACCTGTGTCTCGTCGGGGGCGACACGGCGAGACGGCTCGACGCCGGCCGGATCGCCGGGGACCCCGAGACCGAGGCCCTCTTCGCACGGGTTCGGAGCGAGGGAAAGGCCGACGCCGACGCCTGTTGCACTCACCTCCTCC
>JAFGLY010000105.1 GCA_016927815.1 Deltaproteobacteria bacterium
GCCACGGGCGCGAGCGTCTGGGGGAACGTGGCGGGGTCCACGAAGAGATCGCGGAAGTTCTCGATCGGGGCCTTCGAGTCGTAGGGCTCGTTGGGGAAGGTCGAGACGTTCGTGGCCTGGGCCGGCGTGACGGCGAGGCCGGCGACGGCGAGGAGGACGGAAAGAAGGGAGCGCATTCGGACTCCTGGCGGCTCGGAGGTCACTCCTCCGGTGGTCTGCCCGAGCGGGTAGTTAACGTCCGGGTCGAGACCGCGTCACGCGAGGTATGAAGAACGGGCGGGATCACGGGACGATGTCCGGCTGTCCCCCGTCCGCCCTTCCCAGCCTGCCGGACCGGAGGATCCGTCCATGCCTGCAGACCTGGTGTTCCTTGGGATCGGCGAGCTGTTCACGGGACAGCCCGGCGGGTTCCTGAAGGAAGCCGGTATCGCCTTCGCAGAGGGACGGGTGGTCTGGCTGGGGCCTTCCGACGAGGCGCCGTCCGCCCGTCGGACCCTGGACGCACGGGGCTCGATCGGGCTTCCGGGCCTCGTGGACTGCCACACGCACGCCTGCTTCGCGGGCAGCCGGGCGGCCGAGTTCGAACGTCGCCTCGCCGGGGCGACGTACACGGAGATCCTCGACGCAGGTGGGGGCATCCTGTCCACGGTGCGCGCTGTCCGGAGGGCCTCCCTGGCCGCGCTCCGGCGCACCCTCGAGGCTCGGCTACGCGAGATGCTCGACCTCGGGGTCACCACGGTGGAGGTGAAGAGCGGGTACGGGCTGGAGCCGGAGGCCGAGGAGAAGATGTTGAGGGCGATGCACGCCCAGCGGACTCCCGTGGAGGTCGTGCCCACCTTCCTCGGAGCCCACGCGATCCCTGCCGAGTACCGAGACCGCCGGGCCGACTACGTGGACCAGGTCATCCGGGAGCAGTTGCCCCGATGCGCGCCGCTCGCGCGGCACGTGGACGTCTACTGCGACCGGGGGGCCTTCACGCTCGAGGAGGCGCGAGCGGTGCTCGAGGCCGGCATCCGGCTGGGCCTCAAGCCGCGTGCCCACGCCGAACAGGTGGCCTGGACGGGCATCGCGGCCGTGGCCGCCGCGCTGGGCGCCACCAGTGTGGATCACCTGGAGCGGCTGGACGCGGCGGGTGTGTCGGCCCTGGCCCGCCATGGCACGGTGGCCGTGCTCCTGCCTTCGGCCATGCTCTACCTCCACGACCCTCCACCGCCCGTCAAGGATCTCCGCCGGGCGGGCGTGCCCATGGCCGTGGCCACCGACTTCAACCCTGGATCGAGCCCCATGCGGGACCTCTGGACCGCAGCCACGTTGGCCTGTCTCGCCATGGGCCTCACCGTGGAGGAGGCGCTCCTGGGCATCACCCGCCACGCCGGCCGAGCGCTGGGGCGCTCCGACCTCGGGTGGCTCGGCGAGGGGTCCGCCGCGGACCTGGTCCTGGTCGCGCCTCCTCCCGGGGAGCCCGCCGAGGCCCGGGTGCTGGTGCAGTACATGGGAGGGCACCGGGCGGCCTGGGTGGTGAAGGGCGGGCACATCGTGGCGGGCCGGGAGGCCGGTGGCCGCAGGGCTGGCCGCCGGCGACTTCCGGCGGTAGGCTGATCCCCGGCGGTGTCCCGCCATCCCGCGGGCCCCGCCCACCGGCAGGATCGTCCCATGTTCCACAACATCGGCGTCCCCGAACTCCTCATCGTCCTCGTCCTGGTCCTCATCTTCTTTGGCGTAGGCAAGCTCCCGGAGGTGGGCAAGGCCCTCGGTGGGGCCGTCCGTGGCTTCCGGGAGGGCCAGTCCGGCAAGGACACCCGATCCTCCGAGGGTCCGGCGGACCCGTCCGGAAAGCCAGAGGGGTGAGGTGGGCTGTAGACTGTAGGCTGTAGACTGTAGGGCTGCAGGGCTGCAGGGCTGCAGGGCTGTAGGCTGTAGACTGTAGACTGTAGACTGTAGGGGCGCAGGGCTACCCGCCGGAGGACGTCGCGCCGGGTGGGTCCCGGGGGCGGGCGCGTCCCTCCAGCACCGAGCGGACGGCGTCGAGGACCGGCTCGGGCAGGGCGGCGGAAGCGGCGATGTCGCGGAGGTCCTGGATCAGGAGGGTACCGGCGAGCCGGACCGCGATGGGGATGGGCGTGTAGGGATTGCAGACCAGGGCCATCCGTACCGCGTAGCGGGCAGACCAGCGGGGGTGGTCGGCCACGGATCGAAGGATCTCGGGGCGAGTGGGGCGCATGGCGGAGACCCGCACCACGTCCCGCTCCACGAGGCGTGGATTGTCGAGGAGCATGCGGATCACGCCGGGGTCGCGATCATGGAGGATGCGGTCCAGGAGGAAGCGGTCCCGGCCACGGGCCACCGTCCGGCGCACGCCGCGGGGTCGGTCCAGGTGCTCGTTCTCGTGCTGGGCCTCCTGGGCCGTGGGGTTGTGTCGGTGGCGATCGCCCAGGAAGAAACGGGCCACGAGCCCGAGATCCAGCCGTCGGGCCACCTCGTAGAGATCGGTGATTCGATCGTAGGGGAGGAACGCGAGCAGATCTCCGTCGAGCGCCATTTCGCCCAGCACCTCCCGGTGCAGATCCCGGCCCTCCCGCGCCCCGTCGAGCAGGCGGGCCAGGAGGCCCAGCAGGGCCGCATCGTCGGTCTCCCGGATGAAGTCCCGGAGGACGGCCCGCCGCATCCGGAGGTCGCGCACCGCCCGCAGCCGGAGACCGAGTCGCCGCACCAGGGCGTCCACCTCGCCTCCCGGCCCCTGGTCGAGGAGCTGGCACAGGCGTTCGAGCACGGGCGCCAGAGGTTCCATGGGCAAGGTGGCGGGCGGCAGGGATGCGCCATACTACCGCACCATGGCACGTCGAGCTTCCTTAATCGGCCTCGGTATCGTCCTCCTCGCGATCGGGGGGGCAGCGGCGTGGGGGCTGCTCAGGCCCGATCCGCCCCCGCCCGAGCCCCCCGACGCGCCGCAGGAGGAGGACACCGGCCTCTCCCGCAAGGCCGTCGAGGAGCGGATGCGGGCCATCGGCTACGTCCAGTAGGCGGTTCGCGCCCCGGCGCCCGGGCTCGCGGGTCGGACGACGACGTCAAGGCCCCGGATCGAACGGCGTGTACTCGGGGACCAGGCTCGCCATCGCCTCCACCTCGGGCAGGAGCCGCTCCCAGAGACGGATCGCCTCGGGGTGGTCGGGCGCGTAGAGGTCGACCGTCTCCGTGGGGTCCGCTTTGAGGTCGTAGAGCTCCTTGTCTCCCTTCTTCCAGCGGTAGATGAGCTTGAACCCGTCGAGCACCACGGCCTGGACCGGACCCAGGCGCGCTGCGGTCCACCCCAGCCAGGGCCGGTCCTGGGGGGCCGTGCCGACCGGGAGGCCGCTCACCTCGGGAGGCGAATCGATGCCCTCGAGAGCCAGGAGCGTGGCGGTGAGGTCGGGGTGCGCGGTGAGGCCGTCCCAGGTGTCGGGCAGGATGTTGCGGGCCCAGAAGAAGGCGAGGGCATCGGTCTCCTCGACGTGGAGATCGTGGGCGTGACCGATCTCGCCGTGGTCCCAGAACTGCTCTCCGTGGTCGCTCCAGAACACCACCAGCGTGTCGTCCAAGAGACCCCGCGCCTGGAAGGTCTGCCAGGCTTCCCGCAACTGGTCGTCCAGCCAGCGCATCTCGCCCTCGTAGCGGACACGCACGTGCGCCAGCACGAGCCGGCGCTCGTCCTCGGAGAGCGTTCCGAGCACGGCCCGGACCTCGTCGTGCCCCTCCATGGTCGACAGGTCGTACGGGATCGGCTCGAGTGCCTCCAGGCCTCCGAGGTACGCCTCCGGCGGGGTGTAGGGCGAGTGGGGCTCCTTGAGGTGGAGGTGGAGGAACCACCGATCGACGCCCCGCGCCCTGGCCGTCTCGACCGCCTCCAGACCATGGGTCCAGACCACGGACGCCTGGGCGCCCTCGCAGGTGGACTCCTGGAACCCGGCGTCGGTGTTCCACTGCGAGGACAGCCAGCTCATCGTGGAGAACAGCATCGTGTGGAACCCGGCCTCGGAGAGCCACGCCGCAAGGGTGGGCAGGTCCGGCATGGGCGCACGGGTCTCGGCATCGTACCTGGGAACCCAGCCCGCGTGGGTGGCGTCGGCACCGGTGGCGTAGCAGAACGCGGCCGGGAAGGTCCAGTTCGTACAGGATCGATGGGCGTCCAGGACCACGCCCTCGGCCGCCAGGCCCTCCAGGAAGGGCATGAAGGCCTCCCTCGCGCCGTACCGCGCCAGGTGATCGCGCCTCAAGGTCTCGATGGAGACCATGAGGACGTTCGACGGGATCCGGTCGCGGAAGGAGGGGAAGGTGTCTGTGGGCTCGGGCTGGATGGAGGCGCAGCCCGAGCCGGCGAACAGACAGGCAGCCAGCCCGAGCCGTACCTTTCTCGATCCGGTCGGCGCCGGGCGGTGGGAAGGGTCGAGTCTGGCCGCTCTCAACGGAAGTTCCGCCAGGTGACGGTCCATCGTAACCACCCGACCCCGAAGTCGCGCGCGCCCTCGGGGCGACCCCCACGGATCCAGCCCCCACACGCCCCGATCCGTCGAGGGTGGACGCCGTGGAGATTACCCCTCTCCTCCGTGCAAGGATACGTCCCGGGCGACCCTGAGAGGCCCCACGATGGCTGGCACGACACCCCCGACCCGGTACGCCGCTTCCGCCGGCGGCACGCTGTAGGGGGAGTTCGGTGTCGGACCGTGCCTTCCTCTTCTTCTACCTGCTGTGGCTGGCGGTCTGCGTCGCAGGCGTGGAGGGGGCGCGACGCCTGTCGTGGGCCCCGACGTCCGTGCCGGAGGCGAGCGTTCCGGCCGAGCGTGTCACGCTCGCCGTTCCCCCCAAGCCCGAGGTCGAGAGCGTGGCCCCCCGAGCCCAGGCCCAGGGCACGGGAGGGAGCGTGCTGTACGACGAGGCGACCTGCCGCCGCTACAAGGGCGATTTCAGGGATGTCTGCTTCCAGGCTCTGGCGCGGCAGCGCGCGGTCCGGGATCTCGAGGGCGGCCTGCTGGCCTGCGAGGAGGTGGGGCGTCGCCGGCTCCGGCTCGAGTGCATGGCCGACGTGGCCGAGTACCACGCCTCGACCGATCTGGAGGCCGCCCTGGCCGTCTGCCCTGCCATCGAGGCCCGGAAGTGGCGCGACCAGTGTGTCTTCGGCATCGCGATGGCCCTGGTGCCGCTGGACACGGCCCTGGCGCTTGCCACCTGTGACGACGCGGGCATGTGGCGGGACTTCTGCCGCCACGACGTCTTGGGCGAGACCTCCGTGCGGGACCTCGACCGGGTGCTGGAGATCTGCGGCCGGGAGGAGGGGGATCTGTTGACGCGCAAGACCTGCTGGCACGGCATCGGGAAGTACATCGGTCGCGTGGACCTCGACCGGGCCTTCGAGGCCTGCCGGAGGGTGCCACCCGGACCCGGCATTCTCTACCGGGAGAACTGTTTCCACGGTGCCGGCTGGGCCGCTGGGGAGCGCTGGGGGGTCGGCGGAGCGATCCGGTGCTCCGAGGCCGGACCCCAGGTGGATTCCTGCCGCGTGGGCGTGGCCTTCGAGTTGAAGGCGACCAGCCCGTCCGAAGCGGTGGACGTGTGCAGAACCGTGGTCCGCAGCGACTTGAGGAACCACTGCCTCGACTGGATCGGAGGATAGCGTGTCCGGATTCCTGTGGTTGGCCTTTCTCGCGGCGTGCGGCCGCTCGGAACCCCCGTCGCCCGAGGTGTGCCAGACCCTCCCCAAGGGGGTCCAGGCCGACGAGTGCTGGGCCGCGGCGCTCCCCATCCTGGCCCGGACCGATCCGGACCGCGCCGAGCGCTACGCGGACGAACACATCACCGACAACCGGACCCGGGACTTCCTCTTCCTGCAGATCACGCGGGAGGTGGATCCCAGCACCTTGAGGTGGTGCAACCGGATCGAGGAGAAGGTGGTTCAGGAGCGGTGCAGGGTGCTCGTCCGCCGGCCGCACCTGCATCGCGCCTTGGGGGTCGAGGCGGGAACCGCCGCATCGGGCGGTTCTCCCAGCGGCCCGCCTCCCGGCGGCCAGCCACCGCCCGCAACCCCGCAGGGGCCGCCCCCGGGCGGGCCCCCGCCGGCCTCACCGGGGCAGATCCCTCCCGAGACGCCGCCGCCCGGGTCGCCGACCTGAGGTACCCTCCTGCCGAAGCTCGGCCGAGGGGCTTCCCACTCGGGAAGCCCCCCCGCGAAGAGACCCTCACCGCAAGAGATGGAGGAGACGCTTGGCTTTGCCAGGTGGGATCCGGCGGGGGGGACAATCCCGAGAGGAAGGGTTCTCGATCCTTCCGTCCATTCGTACTGTAGCGGAAGGCTCCCAAGACCGCAACACCCGGATGCCGCATCCCGGGTCGCCGGACCGCTCACCGACGCCGGTCCTCCGCCTGGGGGCGGGAGATCAGCCAAGTCCGCGACGAATCGTCGAGGCCAGCGTCCGGAGGGAGAAGGGCTTGCGGAACACGCCCAGGATCGGCCCCTGGGCGCCCGAGAGCCGCTGCCCCTCGTCCACGTTGCCGGTCATGAGGAAGACCCGGCACCCGGGGTGGATCTCGATGATCTGGCTCATGACCTCCCGCGCGCGGATGCCGGGGAGGCCCCAGTCGAGCAGGAGGGCGTCGAACGTGTCCGATGCGAAGGCCTCGATGGCCTCGCGGCCGGTCCCGACGGCCAGGACCTCGAACCCCTCGCCGGTCAGGAACTCGGCCAGGAGTTCTCGGATGTCGGGCTCGTCGTCGACGATGAGGATCCGGGTCACGGGTGGAAACCTGCCTCCAGGGGCGACACCGTATCCCGGCAGCGATCCAGGTGGACGCGATCCTTGCGGCCCGACCGGGATCAGGGACTGCGGCGAGGGCGGTCGGAGGGCCCCCTCCAGAGGGCGATCCCGATCCCCGCCAGCGAGACCGCGATGCAGAGCCAGCTGAACCAGGGACCCAGTCGCCGGTAGAGCGTGTCCACGGTACCGAGGCGCAATGGACGCACCACGGCCTCGTCGGTGAAGGGTGCGGTCTCGTACAGGATGCGCCCGTGGGGCTCCACGATCATGTTGATGCCCGAGTGGGCGATGCGCAGAACCGGGCGGCCGAGTTCCACCGCGTTGATCGCGGCGAGCATGGCGTGCTGGTAGGGGCAGTGGGTGTCCCCGAACCACGCGTCGTTCGTGATGTTCACGATGAGGTCCGCGTCCCGGAACCGGCGCATCAGGCCGTGGCGGATCGCCTCGTAGCAGATGGGCGTGGCGAACGTGAACCCGTCCCCCTGGAAGATCGTGGGGACCGTCCCGGCGCGGAAGTCGCCCGGTCCCTGGATCCACTCTTTGAGGATCGGGAACGTCTTGGAGAACGGGATGTACTCCCCGAAGGGAAGGGGGACCATCTTGTCGTACCGGCCGTGGATCTCCCCGGATCGATCCATGAACCAGGCGCTGTTGTAGTGGATGTGCCGCCGCTTGCCTGTCTCCGGGTCCACCGTGCGCTCGGAGGTGCCTCCACCCAGGAGCAGGTCGAACGATTCGGCCCGGACCATCGCTGCCAGCGCGCGCTCCGTGTGCTCCTCGTTGGGGTTGTAGGCGCACGCTCCCTCGGGCCACACCACGAACTCGGCTCCCTGCCCGGCGATCCGAGCGGTGGTCTCGAACCAGCGCTCCAGCTCCACCCGGGCGGGAGTCTCGAGGCGCTCCTCCATGGTCCAGTGCTGCTGGAGCATGGACACCTGCAGCACCCGGGCCCGGGCGAGTTGTGCCTCCACGCGGGGTACGCGCCATGCGCCGTATCCGACCGCAGCCACGTAGAGCACGACGAAGGCAGCGAGCGCACCCCACGGGGGCGGTCGCCCCTCCCGTGCACGCCAGAGCGCCTCGGCCAGCACGCAGTTGGACAGGAGCACCAGGTACGACACGCCCCAGACGCCCGTGACGCTCACGAGCTGCCACAGCCAGCTGGTCCGGTAGTGGACCACTCCGTGGTACCAGGGGAAGAGCTGGGGCCAGAGGAACTCCAGGGCCACCAGGAGGGCGGGGAGGACGAACACCCAGGCCAGGCCCAGCCGGCGCCTCAGCGGGTGGGCGAAGGCGAACCCGAGGAACGGGACGCTGAACGCGAGGCCGAACAGGTGGAGGGCGAGGTAGCCCAGGGCGACGTGGAGGTTGCTGAACCGGACCACGGTCTCCACCAGCCAGGAGAAGCTCGTCACCTGGGCGGCGTACCCCGAGAACAGGGCCAGGCGGACGTTCAGGCCGGTGCCGTGCTCCCGCATGGCCCACAGCAGCGGGACGTACAACACCCACTGCACCCAGTGCAGGTTGACCGGTGGGCCCACGAACACGAGCACCGCACCGGAAGCCGCCGCGGCCAGGACGCGGAGCCAGACCTGCATGTCGCACGACCCGGGGGAGAGGGGGGACGGGGCGGCAACCCGTCGCCGCTCCGCCACCCCCGGACCCTATCACGAGGCCGGAGCGTTCGCGCCGGCTAGAAGTCCATGTCCCCCATGTCGCCGCCCATGCCGCCCATGCCGCCCATGCCGCCCATGCCGCCCATGCCGCCGCCCTTGGACCCGGCCGCCGGCTTCTTGGGCTTCTCGGACACCACTGCTTCGGTGGTCAGCATCATGCCGGCCACGGAGGCGGCGTTCTGGAGGGCACAGCGCACGACCTTGACCGGATCGATGATGCCCATCTGGAACATGTCGCCGTAGGTCTCGGTCGCGGCATTGAACCCGAAGGCGCCCTCTCCCTCGAGAATCCGGTGGACGATGACGGGGCCGTCGAGCCCGCCGTTCTCGGCGATGGCGCGGGTGGGTTCCTGGATGCTCCGCCTCACGATGTCCACGCCGAACTTCCGGTCGCCCTCGACCTCGATGGCTTCGAGCGCGGGCAGGCAGCGCAGCAGGGCCACGCCGCCGCCGGCCACGATGCCCTCCTCCACCGCGGCCCGCGTGGCGTTGAGCGCGTCCTCGACGCGGGCCTTCTTCTCCTTCATCTCCACCTCGGTGGCGGCGCCGACGTAGATGACGGCCACGCCGCCCACCAGGCGAGCGAGGCGCTCCTGGAGCTTCTCGCGGTCGTAGTCGCTCTTGGTGTCGGCGATCTGGGAGCGGATCTGCTTCACGCGGGCCTTCACGTCGGCCCGGTTGCCGCTGCCGTCCACGATCGTGGTGTTGTCCTTGTCCACGACCACGCGCTTGGCGCCCCCGAGGTCCTCGACCCGGATCCCGTCGAGCTTCACGCCGAGATCCTCCATGATGGCGTGAGCGCCGGTGAGGATGGCGATGTCCTCCAGCATGGCCTTGCGGCGGTCGCCGAAGCCCGGGGCCTTGACCGCGCACACGTTGAGCGTGCCGCGGATCTTGTTGACCACGAGCGTGGCCAGGGCCTCGCCCTCGACCTCCTCGGCGAGGATGAGCAGCGGCCGGCCCGACTGGTGGACCTTCTCGAGGAGCGGAAGCAGGTCCTTGATGACGGAGATCTTCTTCTCGTGCACGAGGATGTAGGGGTTCTCCAGGACCACCTCCATGCGCTCGGCGTCGGTCACGAAGTAGGGCGACAGGTAGCCCCGGTCGAACTGCATGCCCTCGACGATCTCGTGCTCGGTGTCGATGCTCTTGGCCTCCTCGACCGTGATGACCCCGTCCTTGCCGATCTTGTGCATGACCTCGGCCAGGATGCGCCCGATCTCCTCGTCGCCGTTGGCCGAGATCGTGGCCACCTGGGCCATCTCCTCGATCGTGGTGGCGTCGCGCCGGGTGGTCTTCAGGTGCTCCACCGCCCGCTCGACGGCGAGATCGATGCCCTTCTTGACGTCCATGGGATTGGCGCCCGAGGCGATCAGGCGGGATCCCTCCCGGTAGAGGGCCTGGGCGAGGACCGTGGCGGTGGTGGTTCCGTCCCCGGCCACGTCCGAGGTCTTGGAGGCGACCTCCCGCACCATCTGGGCGCCCATGTTCTCGGCCTTGTCCTTGAGCTCGATCTCCTTCGCCACCGTGACGCCATCCTTCGTGATGACGGGTGTGCCGAAGGACTTCTGGAGGACGACGTTGCGTCCGCGGGGGCCGAGCGTGGAGCGGACGGCGTTGGCGAGCTGGTCCACGCCCCTCAAGAGCGCGGCCCGAGCAGTCTCGTGGTACTGGATGTTCTTGGCAGCCATCTGGTAACTCCGTAGGGGGGTGGATTCAGCGTTCGATGACCGCGAGGACGTCCGCTTCGCGGACGATCACGTGCTCATCGCCGTCGATCTTGATCTCGTCGCCGGTGTACTTGCCGAACAGGATCCGGTCACCCGTCTGGACCGCGACCGGCCGGATCGTGCCGTCGTCGAGCCTGCGGCCCGGACCCACGGACACCACGATGCCCTCCTGGGGCTTCTCCTTGGCGGTGTCAGGGATGATGAGGCCGCCGGCGGACTTCTCGTCGGCCTCGATGCGCTTGACGAGGATGCGGTCGTGGAGGGGACGGAATGCCATGATGTGCTCCTTGGGATGCGGAGGGTGGCTACGGGGGGGTCGGCCGCCGCCTGTGGGGAACGCCCCCGCGTCGGACCGGTCGCGGTCGGAAGGCGTGGGCCTCCACCCGGTGCGCGCGTTTCCCTAGGCACCGACGCCCCCATCGTCAACCGGCAGTCGCCCCGGTCGCGCGTGTCGACAAGCACTAGCGCTCGAATACTCATGGAGCTACGCTCAGGGGCGATGTCTGGCGTTGCCCAGGAACGGATTGCCAACGAGGGGAGGCCGTGGGCCCCCCAGGCCCGCCCTACGGCCGACGGCCCCGCACCCGTCCACGACCCACGACCCACGATCACGGCCGACGATCACGATCACGGCCGACGATCACGATCGCGACCGGGGCCCACGATCCCGTGGCCACCCATCGCGATGTCGACACCCCGGGACCCGGTCGCCCCAATCCCCCACCGCCCACCCCGGCGCGGGATTGCTCCGGGGCGGGCGGCCCGCCGCGCCGAGGGAGGGTCAGGGCACGGACGGTGGCCCCGGCACAGCGGATGACCAAGGAGGAAGCAAGAGACGTGCCAGACAGGAGAAGCAGGGTTCCAAGCGGAACGGTGGGAACCGCTCTCCCAGGCGCACCCCGGAATGCCGGACGTTCGGATCCGGGAAGGGGATTCCACCGTGGGCCACGGGCCCAGCTGGAGCCCGGGCCTTGCTTGACGGGGATCGGCCGGGGATTACCTTTGCGGCAATCGCGCCCGGCGGCACGCATAGGGCTGAAAAAACAGCATGAACCGGCATTTCTTGTGAAGGATCTTCACATCTTCCGGAGGCATCCATGGGTAGGATCATCGGTATCGACCTCGGCACCACGAACTCCGTCGTGGCGATCATGGAGGGCGACGCCCCCACCGTGATCGTGAACGAGGAGGGCGGGCGCACCACCCCGTCCGTCGTGGCCTTCCAGAAGGACGGCGAGCGGCTCGTCGGCGGCGTGGCCCGGAGGCAGGCCATCACCAATCCCGAGAACACGGTCTCCTCCATCAAGCGGTTCATGGGGCGTCGGTTCGACGAATCGGAGAAGGAGATCCGGAGGATGCCGTTCACCGTGACGCGGGCCCCGGATGGGGGCGTGCGGGTCAACGCGGGCGGAAAGGACTACTCCCCTCCCGAGATCTCCGCGATGATCCTCCAGAAGCTCAAGCGCGAGGCTGAGCGGTACCTGGGACAGGAGGTCAAGGAGGCCGTCATCACGGTGCCGGCCTACTTCAACGACGCCCAGCGCCAGGCCACCAAGGACGCGGGGCGCATTGCGGGCCTCGAGGTCAAGCGCATCATCAACGAACCCACCGCCGCGGCCCTGGCCTACGGCGCCAACCGCAAGAAGGACGAGACCATCGCGGTCTACGACTTCGGCGGCGGGACCTTCGACATCTCCATCCTCGAGGTGGGCGACGACGTGGTGGAGGTCAAGTCCACCGCGGGCGACACGCACCTCGGGGGCGACGACATCGACCAGCTGCTCATCGAGTGGATGGTCAAGGAGTTCAAGAACGAGACCGGGATCGATGTCTCCCGGGACAAGATGGTCCTGCAGCGGCTGAAGGATGCCGCCGAGAAGGCCAAGATCGAGCTTTCGACCGCGCAGTCCACCAGCGTCAACCTGCCGTTCCTCACCGCGGACGCCTCGGGTCCCCGGCACTTCCTGCGCGACCTGTCCCGCGCCCGGTTCGAGCAGATGATCGAGCCCATCGTGGACAGCACCCTGGATCCGTGTCGCCAGGCGATGCGCGACGCCGGGCTCTCCAGCGGCCAGATCCACGAGGTCCTCCTGGTGGGCGGCTCCACCCGCATCCCGCTGGTCCAGGCCAAGGTTCGGGATCTCTTCGGCAAGGAGCCCAACCGGAGCCTCAATCCCGACGAGGTCGTAGCCGTGGGCGCCGCCATCCAGGGCGGCGTGCTGGCCGGGGACGTCCGCGACATGCTGCTCCTCGACGTGACCCCGCTCTCGCTCGGCATCGAGACGCTGGGCGGCGTCATGACCATCCTCATCCCGCGCAACACCACGATTCCGACGAGCAAGTCCGAGATCTTCAGCACCGCCGCCGACAGCCAGACCGCGGTCGATGTCCAGGTCCACCAGGGCGAACGCCCCATGGCCAAGGACAACCGCCTGCTGGGCACCTTCCGGCTGGACGGCATTCCCTCCGCTCCCCGCGGCGTGCCCCAGATCGAGGTCAAGTTCGACATCGACGCCAACGGCATCCTGAACGTCAGCGCCCGAGACCGCGCGACCGGCCGGGAGCAGCACATCACGATCACGTCGTCGTCCGGACTGTCCAAGGACGAGGTGAGCCGCCTCGTCAAGGAGGCGGCCAGCCACGAGGCCGAGGACAAGCGACGCCGCGAGATCATCGAGAACCGCAACCAGCTCGACAACCTCATCTACCAGACCGAGAAGCTACTGGCCGATCAGAAGGACAAGCTCCCGTCGGCCGAGCGCGACCAGGTGGAGCGCGAGGTCAAGGCCGCCAAAGAGACCCTCGACAAGGACGACCCCGAGGCCTTGAAGGCCGCCTTCGATCGGCTCCAGAGCTCCATGCACCGCCTGGCGGAGGTCATGTACAAGACCCAGCAGGCTGCGCCCGGTGCCGGTGCGCCGCCGCCCGAGCAGCCGCAGCCCGAAGCGGGTGGAGGCCGCCAGGGCGACGTCATCGACGCCGAGTTCGAGGACGCCTGATCAAGACACCCCTCCCCGGGCGGCATGCCCAGCGGACCTGCAGTGGATGGAGTGGTTGAGTGGCGGATCCCCGCGACTACTACGAAGTTCTCGGTGTCGCGCGGGACGCCTCGCCCGAGGAATTGAAGCGCGCCTACCGCAAGCTGGCCCTGCAGTTCCATCCGGACCGCAACAAGGAGCCCAACGCGGAGGCCCGGTTCAAGGAGATCTCCGAGGCCTACCAGGTCCTCTCGGATACCGAGAAGCGCAGCACGTACGATCGCTTCGGGCACGCGGGCATGCGCGGCGCCGGCTTCCAGCCGGGCTTCCGCGACCTGGACGAGATCTTCAGCCAGTTCTCGGACCTCTTCGGAGACCTCTTCGGGTTCGGCACCCCTCGGCGCCGCTCCGGAGCGCAGCGGGGGGCCGACCTCGAGTACAACCTGGTGATTCCGTTCCTCGAGGCGGCCCACGGCGGGGAGCGCGATCTCCAGGTGCCCAAGAGCGCCCCCTGCCCCACCTGCAAGGGCACGGGCGCGAAGCCCGGCACCGAGCCGATCCGCTGCCCCACCTGTGGGGGGCGCGGCCAGGTGGTGCAGGCTCAGGGGTTCTTCCGGATCCAGGCCACGTGCCCCACGTGCCGCGGCGAGGGCGTGGTGATCCGCGAACCCTGCCCGGAGTGCCGGGGGCGGGGCACGGTGCCGACCACGGAGAAGATCCACGTCAAGCTGCCGGCCGGCGTGGACGAGGGCATGCAGTTGCGCCTCGCCGGGAAGGGAGAGCCCGGACGGAAGGGAGGGCCCCCGGGCGACCTGTTCGTGACCGTGCACGTGGAACCCCACCCGGACTTCCGCAGGCGGGGCGACGACGTGCTGATCACGGTGCCGATGTCCTTCCCTCAGGCCTGCCTCGGGGCCGTCCTCAAGGTCCCCACGGTGGATGGCGAGACCGACCTGGAGATCCCGCCCAGCACCCCCTCCGGCAAGGTCTTCGTGCTCCGGGGGAAGGGCATCCCCTCGGTGCGTACCCCGCGCCGCCGTGGAGACCAGCTCGTGGAGGTGGTGGTGGCGGTGCCGCGCTCCCTCTCGGCCGAGGAGGAGGTCCTGGTCCGCAAGCTGGCCGAGCTCCAGGATGACAAGGTCGCGGAGCGGGGTTTCTGGCGGGACCTGGTGTCCCGGCTGACCTCCTGAGGCAGGCAGCCGACCCGTCGACGACATTCGGAGGGCTGGAACGACCATGACGGAACTGTCAGCGATCGAAGCAAGGGTTCGGGAGGCGTCTCCCCTGATCGAGGCGATCCGCACCGAGGTGGGCCGCGCGGTGGTGGGACAGCGGGCCATGGTGGACGGGCTCCTCTTGGGCCTCTTGTGCGACGGACACGTCCTGCTCGAGGGGGTGCCCGGGCTGGCCAAGACCACGGCGGTCAAGGCGCTGGCCGGCGCGCTCGACCTCTCGTTCAGCCGGATCCAGTTCACGCCCGACCTCCTGCCCGCCGACCTCATCGGCACCCAGGTCTACGACCCGCGGCAGGGCACGTTCTCGGTGCGCAAGGGCCCGGTGTTCGCGCACGTCGTGCTGGCCGACGAGGTGAACCGTGCGCCGGCCAAGGTCCAGTCGGCGCTCCTGGAGGCCATGCAGGAGCGGCAGGTCACGATCGGGCAGGAGACCTTCCCGCTCCCGGTGCCCTTCCTGGTGCTCGCCACCCAGAACCCCATCGAGCACGAGGGTACCTACCCGCTGCCCGAGGCCCAGGTGGACCGCTTCCTCTTCAAGCTGAAGGTGGCCTACCCGAGCCCGGACGAGGAGCGGGCGATCCTGAAGGTGGGGGCCGCACCGTTCCCCGAGATCCACCCCGTGGCCGGGGCCGCCGACGTGGCGCACCTCCGCGAGGTGGTCCGATCCATCCACATGGAGCCCGTGCTGGAGGGCTACATCGTGGAGGTGGTCCGGGCCACCCGGGATCCTGGAGCGGCGGGACTGCCCGACCTGGCCTCCATGGTGGAGGTGGGCGCCAGCCCCCGGGCCTCCATCGCGTTCGGGGTGGCGGCGCGCGCCCGGGCGTTCCTCGAGGGGCGCGCATGGGTCGGGCCCGACGACATCAAGGCCGTGGGCCCCGACGTGCTCCGCCACCGCGTGCTCCTCTCCTACGAGGCCGAGGCCGCCGAGGTCACGCCGGAAGAGGTCATCCGGCAGGTCTTCGGCCGGGTTCCCACGCCGTAGGGGGCCGAACGTGCTCACCGCGGAGGAGATCCGGCAGGTCCGCCGGCTGCAGTTGCAGGCGGGGATGCGGGTGGACTCGCTCTTCTCGGGCAACTACCGCAGCGCCTTCCGCGGCCGGGGCATGGAGTTCGAGGAGGTCCGACCCTACGTGGCGGGCGACGACGTCCGGCGCATCGACTGGAACGTCACGGCCCGCACCGGGCAGCCCTACGTCAAGGAGTTCCGCGAGGAGCGGCAGCTCACCCTCGTGCTCGCGCTCGACGTGTCCGGCTCGGTCGGGTTCGGGTCCGGGGGCCGGGACGGGCGGACCGACAAGGCCCTGCAGCAGGCGCGCGTGGGGGCAGCCCTGGCACACGCCGCCATGCAGTCCCAGGATCGCGTGGGACTGGTCACCTTCGCCGACTCGGTGCGGGAGTACCTGCCCCCGCGGCGGAGCCGTGGGCACGCCTGGAGGGTGGCCCGCACCGCGTTCGGCCACGGCGACCGGCACGCCGGTACCGACGTGGCCTCGGCGGCCTGGTTCCTGGGTCGGGTGCTCCGGCGCCGCTCGGTGATCTGTCTCCTCTCGGACTTCCTCGATCCCCAGCCGTGGGACCGGGCGCTGGCCTCGCTGGGCCGGCGGCACCGGGTCCACGCCTTCGTGTTCCACGACCCCCGCGAGGCCGCGCTTCCCCGGGTGGGGCTCCTCGAGGTGCGGGATGCGGAGACCGGCCGGACCCTCGTGCTCGACACCCGCCGCACGCCTGCTGCGATGCCGGTGTCGGCGCGCGTGGAGCGGCTCCGGCGGACCGGCGCCCGGACCACCGCCATCTCGACGGACGACGACGCCTTCTCCCGCCTGCTCGAACACTTCCAGCGCGTGGAGCGGCTCCGGTGACGCGGGGGGCTCTCCTGGTCCCGGCCCTCGCGCTGCTGGTTCCGGCCTGCGCCCGGGAGGCTCTGTCCCCGACGGACGAGCCCGATGCCGACGTGCGCGTGGAGCTCCAGGACCGGGCGGTCGACGAGGGGGATCCGGCCCGGGTGCGGGTGTGGATCCGCCAGGTGGACGGTGCCACGGTGGAGGTGGGCGAGCCAGCGGCCGAAGGGATGACGGCCCACCTGGAAGCGGAGCGCGAGGAGCCCGTGGAAGGCGGTACGATCACGGTGCGCGAGTGGACGCTCGCGGGCCCTCCCGGGTCCTACGTCGTCCAGGTGCCCGAGGCCACGGCCCGGTACCCGGACGGCCGCACCGTGCCCCTCCCGGTCCCGCCGCTCTTCGTGGACGTCGGTGTGGAGGGCCCCTCGTCCGATCTTGAGGACCTCCTGCAGCCCGTGCCGGAGCCTCCGGCGCGCTGGCCCTGGATCGTGGCCGGGGTAGCGGCCCTGGGCGTGGCCGTTGGGGTCCTGGGCTGGATGTGGAAGCGCCGGCGACGGACCGGGCCCGCTGCCGCACCCGAGCCCCCCGACGCCGTTGCCCTGCGCGATTGGAACGAAGCGCTCGAGGATCCTGCCCTCGACGACCACGGCCGCGCGTTGCGCCTCTCGGCCGTGTTCCGGGCCTACCTGGAGGCCGTCCACCGGTGGCCCGCGAGCGCGCTCACCACGCGCGAGATCGCGGACGCCCTCTACCGGGACGGCCTCGTCAGCGCGGCTCTGCTGGACGGGGCCCGGCGCGTGCTCCACGCCACCGACCTGGTGAAGTTCGCGCGCCAGCAGGGTGGCACCGCCCTGTTCCGTAGTCTGGACGAGGACTTCCGTGCCTACGTCCTCGCCACCCGCCCCCAGGAGGCACCGGCGGGAGAGGGGAGGGGCTCGTGATCGAGTGGGCCTTTCCCGGTGTGCTCCTCGCGGCGCCCCTCGTCGTGTGGGCGGTCGTGTTCGCCTGGCGCCGCCGGCCGAGGCTCACGTTCTCCTCGAACGACCTCCTCCGGCCCGGGCGCTCCCTGGGCAGATCCGTGGCGTTCCTGCCCGAACTGCTCCTGGTCGCGGGTCTCCTGTGCGTGCTGGTGGCGCTCGCCCGGCCCCAGTGGACGCAGCGGGAGACCGTGGTCCGATCCGAGGGGATCGACATCCTGCTCGTGGTGGACACGTCCGGCTCCATGGATTCTCCGGACTACACCGTGGGCGGTCGCCCGGCCTCGCGTCTGGACGTGGCCAAGGCCGTCGTGGGCCGCTTCGTGGAGGGTCGGCCCCACGATCGCATCGGGCTCGTCGTCTTCGGGGAGGAGGCCTTCACCCAGGTACCCCTGACGCTCGATCACGTCGGGCTCGCCTCCTTCCTGGGACAGGTCCAGATCGGCATGGCGGGCTCGCGCTCCACCGCGGTGGGCGAGGCCCTGGCCGTGGCCACCCGGCGCCTTGCCCGACTGGAGGCGCCCAGCCGGGTGGTGATCCTGCTCACCGACGGCCGGAACAACGCCGGCACCCTCGATCCCGAGACAGCGGCCCAGGCCGCGGCTGCGCTCGGGATCAAGGTCTACACCATCGGTGTGGGTGCCAGCGGCGAGATCCGGGGTCCGCTGGGGCTTCTCTCGCGTCCCCGGGGCGGGGACCTGGACGAGCCCACGCTCCGCGCCATCGCGAACGCCACGGGCGGACAGTACTGGCGTGCCGGGGACACCGAGACCCTCCGGAGGGTCTACGAGATCATCGATGCCCTCGAAACCTCCACCGCCGAGGTGAAGGAGGTCGTGCACGCCGAGGAGCGGTACCACGCCTGGCTCTTCGCCGGGATGATCCTCCTGGCCCTCCAGGCGGTCCTCTCCACCACGATCCTCCGGAGGCTCCCGTGACCTGGGGTGCGCCGCACTGGCTGGCCCTGCTGTGGGCGGTTCCCGTGTGGGCGGCGCTTCAAGCCTGGGCCATCTCGAGGCGCTCGCGCGATCTCGAGCGGGTCGTGACTGCCGGGGTACGACCCAACCTCGTCCCCGGACGGCTCCGCTCGATCCGCGTCGCCCAGGCGGTCCTCTCCACCCTCGGCGTGGCGCTGCTGGTGACGGCCGCCGCCCAGCCCCGGGTCGGCTACGTCTGGCGCGAACTCCAGGAGAAAGGGCTGGACCTCGTGGTGGCCCTGGACGTGTCCCGCAGCATGGACGCCCAGGACGTGAGCCCGAGCCGCATGGAGCGGGCCCGCCGGGAGCTGTCCGATCTGCTCGACGCAGCCGTGGGAGACCGCGTCGGCCTCGTGGTGTTCGCCGGGGGCGCCTGGCCGCGCGTGCCGCTCACGCTCGACCACGACGCCGTGCGGCTCATCGCGGGCGAGGTGGGCACCGGCGAGGTCCAGGCCCAGGGCTCCACCCCGGGCGCCGCCATCCGCGAGGCGCTCAGGATGTTGGAGCAGCCGCAGCCCTCGCACCGCGCGATCATCGTCGTGTCCGACGGCGAGACGGACGAGGCCGAGGACGCTGCGCTCGCGGCCGCGGAGGCGGCGGCCCAGGGGACCCCGGTGTTCGTGCTGGGCATCGGTACGCCCGAGGGGGCCCCCATCCCGCTCGCTGAGGGCGGGTTCAAGAAGGACCGGAACGGGCAGGTCGTGGTGAGCCGGCTGGACGCGACCACGCTCAGGTCCATCGCCGCCAAGGGCGGAGGGGCCTACGTCCACTCCATCGCGTCGGACGACGACGTGCACGCGCTCGTCCACGACGAGATCCACGGCCGGCTCCAGGCCACGGTGCGAGGGACCCGCCGCGAGAAGGTCTGGAACGAGCAGTTCCAGTGGCCGCTCGGCGCCGGGCTCGTGCTGCTGATCGTCGCGAGCGCCCTCTCCCCCCGGACCGAGCCCCGCCGACCCCGAAAGCCCAGGCGCCGGCTGCGCTGGCCCCCCGGCGCGACGTCCGCCACCCTGCTGCTGCTGCTGGCCAGTCCGGCTCTCGGTCAGGAGCCCGCCGCCGTGGCCGATCCCACCCTCGACCCCCTCATGAACGAGCACGTTCGACGGCCCGACGACCTGCGCCTCGCGTTCGAGTTGGGCCAGGCGCTCTTCGAGGCCGGACGCTACGACGAGGCCGAACGCGTGTGGGAGGACGTCGCCGAACGGGCCGCCGACCCGGCCCTCCGGGCCGTGGCGCGCTACGACATGGGGCACGCGGCCTACCGGGCCGGTCGGCTCACCGACTCGCAGTCGCACTTCCAGCGTGCCCGCGAGATCCGGGAGGACCTCGAGGCCGGAGCCCGGAACGCGCAGGCCGTGGCCCAGGAGATCGCCGCACGCATGGCGAAGAAGCCGCCGGAATCGCAGCAGGGCCAGGAGGGCCAGGAGGGCCAGCAGGACCCGGAGGGCCAGCAGGACCCGGAGACCGGCAAGGACCCCGAGGCGCCGAAGGCCCCGCGGGAAGGACCCGATCCGGACGGCGACGATCAGGGGGAACCCCCCCCGCAGGAAGCCGGCGAGCCGATGGAGGGCGAGATCGCGCCCGCCGACGGGGAGCCCGCTCCTGGCGAGGACGCTTCGCCAGCCCCTGCCGCGGGCCAGGGCCTGTCGCCGGAGGAGGCGTTGCGGATCCTCGACGGCGTGGAGGAAGGCGCCCCACGGACCGCCCTGACCGGGCGTCGGGCCCGGGAGCAGGACTGGTGATGCCCCGCGTGCCCCGTGTCCTGGGACGGCTGGTGCTGCTGGCCCTGACCTGGCTCGTCGCACCCGCCGCCCTCGCGGCCCGCGCCGTCCTTACGGTCGACACGGATCGCGTCGCGGTCGGGCAGACGGTCACCCTTCGGCTGGAGGTGGCCGACGGGCAGGCTGCGGGTGTGCCCGAGGTGCCGGCCCCCGAGGGCGCGCGCATCCGGTACGTCGGCCAGTCCCAGTCGGCAGTGATCGTCAACTTCCAGGCCACCCGGACGGTCACGTACCAGTATGCGCTGACCCCTCTCGAACCCGGCATCCTGGACATCGGCCCGGTGGCGGTGCCCCTGAGATCCGGGACGGTCGTCGCGCCCGCGGTCTCTCTGGAGGTGGCGCCCTCCGAGCCGTCGGGCCGGGGGCGCAAGGAGGGTGCGCGGGCCGAGCTCGTGTCCACGCCAGAGGGCAGCCAGGCCGACCTGTGGGCAGGCCAGGTGGTGGTCTACCGGTTCGTGTTCCACCACCGGGATCCGCTGGTGGACGCTCGCTGGAGCCCCCCGGCCTTCGAGGGGTTCACCCCCGAGCCCTCCACGGAGCAGGTCAAGCGCGAGTACCGGATCGAGGAGGCCGGGCAAGCGGTGGCCGTGCACGAGATCCTGGTGCCGCTCGTGGCCACGGGCGAGGGGAGAGGCACCATTCCTCCCGCCACGGTGGAGGCCTCCTTCACCGACACGAGCGGGGACCCCCGCCGCCGTCGGCCCCTCGACGAGTTCTTCGACCTGGGGTTCACCCGGACCACCCGCCAGGCGGTGCTGGCCTCCGACGCGGTGTCCTGGCGGATCCGCGCGCTCCCCGAACCCGACCCGGAGGAGGGGGCCTCGGGGTTCTCTGGGCTGGTGGGGCACTTCGAGGTCCGATCCCAGCTGGGCGCCGCCCGGGTCCGGGCCGGCGAGTCCGTGACGCTCACGGTGGAGATCGCCGGAGACGGCACCCTCTCGGGGTTCCGCCTCCCGCCGTCGCCCGACTCCGGCGCCTTTCGGGCCTACGACGACGCCCCCGAGGTGACGGGGGCCCTCGAGCAGGGCCGGTTTCGATCCGTCGCCCGGCTCAGGCGCGCCATCGTGCCCCTCGAGGAAGGCCTCCTCCAGATCCCCCCCATCCCGATCACCTGGTTCGACCCGCAGGAAGGCAGGTACGTCACCGCCTCGATCCCCGGGGGCACCCTCGAGGTGCTGCCCGGAGAGGTCGGGGACCCGGACGTGGTGTCCTTCGCGGGCGACGGCCGGCCGGCTCAGCACGAGGTGGAGGCTCTCGGCGAGGACATCCTGCCCATCCACACCGGCGTGCGGATCGCCAGCCGCCGCCTCGAGCCCTCGGACCCGGTCTCCCTGCTCCTCGTCGGCCTGCCGGGGCTCGCCCTGCTGGTCCAGCTGGCAGGGTCGCTCAAGGGTCGCCTCGGGGCACGATCCCGTCGGCACCGGGCCATCCGGGCCCTCGCGAAACGCCTCCCGAGCGACCGCGACGCTCGCCTGGCCGCCCTCGACCAGGCCTTGCGCGAGGCGGCGGGGCTGGCGCTCGAGTTGCCACCGGCCTCCGTGGACGCCGCTCGGCTGGAGGAGGCCCTGCCTCCGGACCTGGGTCCCGTCGCGGCGGACCTGTACCGGCGCCTGTCCGGGTTCCGGTACGGGGGGGGTGAGACGGATCCGGACCTCGACGGCCAGGTCCTCCGGATGGTGGACCGGCTCCTCGGGAGGGCCCGATGAACCGCCGCGCACACCGCTTCCTGGGGGTGCTCCTCGTCGTCCTGGTCCCTGTCCTCGGGGCAGCCGGCACGCCGCAGGAGCGGTTCGACGAGGGGACCGCCGCGTACCAGGCCGGCGATGCGGTGGGGGCCGAACAGGCCTTCCGGGAGGTGATCGCGGGCGGCACCGAGGACGGGCACGCCTGGTACAACCTGGGCAACGCCTGGTATCGCCTCGGCCGGCCGGGCCTGGCGATCCACGCCTGGCGCCGGGCGGAGGTGTACCTCCCCCGAGATCCGGACGTGCGCGCCAACCTGGACCGTGCACGCCTGGAGGTGAAGGACCGCCTGGAGGCCCCGATCCTGGTCCCGGCGCACTTCTTCTGGCAGCGGCCCCTGGCCCCCGGCGAGAGCGCCCGGCTGGCGGCGGTGCTGGCTGCCCTGGCGCTGGTCCTGGCCAACCTGCTCGTGGCCCGACGCCGGGCCGGACAGCGGGGCTGGAGTTGGGCCGGGGTCGGGGCCCTGGGCCTGGCCGCGGCGCTCCTCGGGCTGTCCACCGTCGCTTTGCAGCGCTCCCTGGCCCAGGGAGCGGTGGCCGTGGTCCTGGCGCCCGAGGTCACCGCCCGATCCACCGTCGGTGGCGAAGGGGTGGACCTCTTCGTGCTGCACGAGGGTGCCGAGGTGGCCGTACGGGCGCGCGAGCCCGGGCACGTCCTGGTGACCCTCCCCGACGGCCGGTGGGGCTGGTTGCCTCGTGCGGCCGTGGCCACGCTCGATCCCGCAGAGGGTCCGCCGGGTGCCTAGTATCCGCGAGACCGGGTCACCGGTCCCGATCCCCGAGCCGTCGTGCTATGGATGGGATCCGTCCGTGAGATCGAACCGGAGGTGACCATGCGCGCCCGCGTCCTCGTCCTCGCTCTCCCCCTCGTCCTCGGCGCCTGCCTGCAGCATCGCCTCAACCGCCTCTCGGACGCCGAGTTCCAGCACTACTACGCGCTGAAGCCCTTCATGTCCGAGGACCAGCAGTCGGACTTCCTGAAGCGCAAGACCGAACCCGAGCGCAACGCCTACCTGCAGGACCAGAAGCTGTGGGACATGTTCTACCAGTACACGCCCGAGGAGCGGGAGCTCATCGTGGCCGGCGACGTCCAGGAGGGGTGGAGCGCCGACAAGGTGCTGATGTCCTGGGGCGCGCCGTGGGACAAGCGGAAACTCGTGGGCCGACAGGCCCAGCGTTCGGAGATGCTCGTCTACCGGTTCGAGACCGACGACGAGGGAGTCGTGAGGATCTGGGAGAAGGGCTCCAAGACCGCCTACACGGCCGTCCGGCGCTTCGAACGCAAGGTCATCCTGGACGACAACAAGGTCACCGAGGTCCAGGAGACCGAGGGCTGGGAGTAGGCGCGTCCGGATCGGCATGCGGATCGCGCTCGTCAGCCCGTACCCGGACATCGCGAACTTCGGGTTGAGGAGCCTGTCGGCGTTCCTGAAGCAGCAGGGGCACGAGACCCGGTTCCTCGCGTTGCCCGATCGCTCCTGCGAGACCGCGACGCGGCCCCTGCCTGCCGAGCGGTACCCTGCGCGCTCGATGGCCCAGGTACGGGACGCGGTTCGCGGGTGCGACCTCGTGGGCCTCTCGGTCATGACGCCCTACGTCGATGCCGCCCGACAGGTGACGCGGATGGTGCACGACGATCTCGGCGTCCCCGTGGTGTGGGGGGGCTTCCACCCCTCGGTACGGCCCGCCGAGTGCCTCGACCATGCCGACTTCGTCGTCGTGGGCGAGGGTGAGCACGCCCTGGCCGGCCTGGTCCGCTGCCTCGAGGAGGACGGCGACCCCATCCGGGTGCCCGGGCTGGCCTTCCGGAGGGGTGGCGCGCTGGTGACCCCCCCCCTGCTTCCCCTCGAGCAGGATCTCGACCGGTTTCCGCCGCCGGACTGGTCGCTCGAGGGGCACTTCCTGCTCCAAGGGGAGCGCCTGGTGCCCGCCTCGCCCGTCGTGCTCCGCGAGGCGCTGGCCGAGGCGAGCGTGTCCCGGCACTTCGGGCGCGTGGGCTACCAGACCCTGACCAGCCGCGGCTGCCCCCACGCCTGCACCTACTGCGGAAACTCCTTCTTGCGGACCCTCTACGCGGGCCAGCCGTTCGTCCGTTTCCGCTCCGTGGAGCACGTTCTGGAGGAGCTGGAGGGCATGCGGCGGGCCCTGCCGTTCGTGGACCTGACCTGGCTCTCCGACGACTCCTTCTTCGCTCGCCCGCTGCCGGACGTGCGGCGTTTCGCGGACGGGTACCGGCGTCGCATCGGGCTCCCCCTCTACCTGCTCGGAAGCCCGGCCACGGTCACGGCCCCCAAGGTCGCGGCCATGGTGGAGGCCGGCGCGATGTGCATCCAGATGGGCATCGAGCACGGAAGCCCGCGCATCCGGGCGATGTTCGGCCGATCCGATCAGGGCGACGCCGCGATCCTCGAGGCCGCCCGCATCCTGGCCGCTCATGCCCGGCGATCCGGCGGACCCCGTACCGCGCCCCCGAACTACGACGTCATCTACGACGTGCCCGGCGAGACCCTCGACGATCGGCTGGCCACGTTGAGGCTCGTGGCCCGCCTGCCCAGACCCTACCGGCTCCAGGTGTTCGCGCTCGTGCTGTACCCCGGCACGGCGCTCTACTCCGAGGCCGTGGCACGAGGCTTCATCCAGGTCGAGAAGGCCGAGGACCGGACGTTCTTCGAACGGCACGACTCGTACGCCAACACGCTGTTGTTCCTCGCCCGGACCGGCCGCTTCCCGTCCGCCCTGCTGACGTTCCTCGCCCAAGACGACGTGGCTCGGGTCCTGACCGGCCGCGCGCTGGCCCCTGCAGGGAAGGCGGCCCGGGTCGCCCTGCGTGCGGCGCGCCGGATCCATCGGGAGGCCGGGCGCATCGAGACGCGGGTCCGAGCGCTCGAGCGGAGGGTCGCATGACCGCATCCTTCGAGGTCACGTGCGGCACGCCCGACGACGCGGCGGCGGTGCTGGCCCTGGAACGGACCATCTTGGAGGAGGGAGGGTCGTTCGCCACCGCGCCCGACGAGTTCCACCTCTCCGAGGCCAAGCTCCGGGTGCTCCTCGCGAGCCTTCTCGAACAGCCGGACGGACGGTTCCTGGTGGCGCGGGAGGGTGGACGGATCCTGGGGGTCCTCCTGGTCCACCAGGAGCCGGTCCGCGCGTTGCGCCACGTGGGACGGCTGGAGCTGTTCGTGGACCCGGGGAGCCGTCGCCGGGGCGTGGGCGACGCCCTGCTCGCGGAAGCGGTGCGCCGGGCCGAACTGGATCCGGGCCTGTGCAAGCTGTCGCTCGCGGTCTTCGCGGACAACGTGGCTGCCCTGGCCCTGTATCGCAGGCACGGGTTTCGGGAGGAGGGTCACCGCGTGGGCGAGTACCTCATGGACGACGGCACCCTGCGCGACGATCTCCTGCTCTGGAGGTCGGTGGGGCGCTAGTCCGAGACCTCGCTCACCGCGGGGCCCTCGGGGGCGCGGTGCGACAGCGTCTCGCGGTGCGTCCGGAACCGGTCGGCCAGGTCGTTGCGATCGGCGGCGGCGAGGCGCGCGAGGGCGGACTCTGCGAGCCCGTCTTGTCCGAGGCAGCGAGCCAGGGCCACCTCGGCCAGGGCACTTCGGGGATAGCGCCCCACGAAGTCGGCGTAGGCGGAGGGGAGCGCCTGGAGCGGCAGGCCGGATCCGGTGAGCTCGCGCCATGCGGCAATGTCCTCCCCCCTCCGGAGGTCGGGCGGAACCACCGGCGGATCGCCGGGTGGCTGGGACAGGGGCAGGAGCAGGGAGAGGAGGGAGAAGAGCGCCTTCACGTCCGGTCCGTAGGCCCTCGGGGCCGTGGCGTGGAGAGATCCAGCGCCGCGAAGCTAATCGAGCCTCCACCCTCCGGTCAAGCACCGGGCACGAGCAACGCCGAAGAAACAGAAATCAAGGGTCATATCGACGCCCGTCGGTCGTCGCTTCGCCGGCCTCGGGAGGTGCGGGAGTCTGGGATCCGGCCGGATAGGAGGACCCAGCGGAGGAGCCATGGCTCGCGTTCTCATCCTCGACACCTCCACCGACTCGAGCGAGCACATCCACATCCGCGGCGCGCTCGGACCCGGAGACGACGTGGACGTGCGTCTCCTCAACGAGCGGCAGTCGGTCCCCGCCCCGCGCGGCTACGACCTGGCGATCCACACGGGATCGGCGTTCTCCATCGTGGAGGACGCCCCGTTCCAGGCCGCGCTGTTCGGCTTCATCCGGGCGGCCTCGTCCGCCGGGCTGCCCCAGTTCGGGATCTGCTACGGCCACCAGGCCCTCTGCCGGGCCCTGGTGGGCGACCCCGCGGTCCGCCGCGTCCCCGGGGGCGTGGAGGCCGGCTGGTGCGAGGTACGGATCACCCCGACGGGGCGGGTCCTCCTGGGCACGGAAGCGAGGATTGCGGTCTTCCAGTTCCACTTCGACGAGGTGGTCGCGCTCCCCCCCGGCGCCCGACGGATCGCTTGGAACGGGCACACGCGGGTGCAGGGATTCCTGGATCGGGCCCGCCGGCTCGTGGGGGTGCAGTTCCACCCGGAGTTCGACGAGGGCTCGGGGAACCGGGTGTTCCGAGAAGCCGCGGACCTGCTCGAGCGGAACGGGCTGTCCGCGGATCGGGTGACCGTGGGCGGGCCGAGCGGCTTCCACATGCGGCGGATGCTGGAGGCCACGATGGGGCTGGCCGGTTGACCCCGGCCGACCCCGTCACCTGCGCGTTCTCCATGCGAGCGCCGCCAGCAGGAGGAACGTGCCCAGGGAGATCCCCAGCCCCGGACCCAGGCGTGGCGAGCGGTGGACGAAGGTCACCCGGGACGCGCCGGGGGTCACTTGGACCGCCACTCGACCCCGGTCGGGGCGGATCGCCTGCGCGGCGCCGTCCACCACGGCCCGCCACCCGGGGGCCGCGTTCTCGTTCATGACGAGGACCGCGTCGCGTTCCAGGTCCGGAAGGCCGACCTCCACCCGGCCCGGCGCCCAGGACAGCAAGGACACGGGTTCTGGGACTCCCTCGAGGAAGACCTCCGGCCGCGGGTGGCGGGGCTCGGCCGCGATCCGGGGACGTGCCGGCTCGTAGCAGGCCAGGATCCCCCGGTTGGCGAGCACATCTTGCGTCATGGTGGTGTAGTGTGCCCGGACGAGGGTCTCGCGGTGCCGCGGGTCCAGCACCTGCACGAAGGGGGTCCGAGATGGGGCCTCCAGCGAGATCGGGAAGGCGTCCGCCAGCATCGCAGGACCCGTCCACCACAGATCCAGGGCCAGCAGGACGGGTGCCAGGGCCGCCCATCGGCCCCACCGGTCCAGGCCCACCCCCGCCGCCAGCGCGGCGCAGAGGAGCGCGGGCTGGAGCAGCCGGCCGCTCGCACGGAGCACCTCCAGGATGGGCAGGCGGTTGAGCAGGGTCCAGGGAGAGGCCGGTCCGTGATCGCCCAGGGCCGCGGCGCCGAACCCGAGCGCGGCGAGCAGCCAGGGAAGGGCCCGACGAGGCGCGCCTACCCCCCCCGCGAGGAGGGCCGCGACGAACACCGGGCCCACGTAGGCGCCGTACTCGTGCCACCGCCACGGCAGGTCCGGCCAGGGAGCCGGGCCGGTCAGCGACTGCCCGCGTGCGAGGAGGGCCTGGACCAGCGCGAGGGCGGGCACCGACTCGGGGGCCGAAGCGCTGCGCAGGTGGCCGGGCAGGTACCCGAGCACCGGCCAGAGGGTGACGGCGGAAAGGCCCACGGTCGCGCCGCTCGCAGCCAGGAACCCCAGCAGGGGCCTGAGGGATCGGCGCGAGGCGGAGGCGACGAGGCTCCACCCTCCGGCGATGAGAAAGCCCCAGATCAGTGGGTAGACGCCGCCTTCGAGCCAGGAGAGGGCCCCGGCGAGGCCGGCCCCCAGTGCGCCTCGGGCGGGTGCGTCCCACGCCCGCCGCACCCCGAGGAGCAGCCAGGGCACGAGGAGGAGGGGAATCTCCCCGAGGTGTCCCGCGCCCAGCTTCAGGAACACGCCCCCGTTTCCGGCCACCACGATCGCGGCCAGGAGCGCGCCAAAGCGTCCGGCCCCGATCGCACGTGCGAGGCGGCGGGTCCCCTCGAACCCCAGCGCCAGCGCCAGCAGGCACCAGAGGCGGTTGCCCAGCACCGGGCCCGCGAGCAGCACGAGCAGGAACGAGGGGGAGAACGCCCGGCCCTGCACGTTGGCCGCCACGTCCATGCCCCCGCAGTGCCAGGGGCTCCAGGACGGCCAGCGTCCGTACTGGAGGAGGCTCGTGCGCTCGGCCAGGGACCAGGAGGTGAAGTAGTCCCAGTCCCCCAGCCCCAGGCGGTCGGGGTTGAAGAGGAGCGGCAGGCCGAAGAGCAGCGCAAAGACCACGGCCAGGAGCCACCCCGTCCAGCGCTCCGGCCGGGACCCGCCGTCCGTCGCGGCGGAGTCGGGAGCGGTGTGGGGGCCGGGAGACACGGGCGGATCCGGATCAGGGGAAGGCGCTTATCTCCAGTGGGCACTGGCGGCCACCGGGCGATATGCTCGCGGGTCCTATCCCCGGAGCTCCCATGTCCGCCCTCTCCATCGCCCGCGCGCTCCCGGCCCGTCTCGACGCCTTCCACGCCTGGCGTGCCCGCGCGGGGGTCCTCGAGACGCTCCTCCTGGCCGTGCTCGTGGCCACGGGCACTGGCCTCCTCGCCCAGGTGCGCCTGCCGCTGCCCTGGACGCCGGTCCCGGTCACGGGCCAGACGTTCGCGGTACTCCTGTCCGGCGTGCTCTTCGGCCGCAGGGCGGGCCCCTGGGGCCAGGCGCTCTACCTCGGACTCGGCGCGGCCGGCCTGCCGTGGTTCGCCGGGGCCACCGGCGGGCTCGCGGTGCTCGCCGGCCCCACGGCCGGCTACTGCGCCGGGTTCGTGATCGCGCCGCTGGTCCTGGGTCTCGTGGTGGAACGCGTGCCGCGGCGGGTCGGCCCGCTCTTCGTCCTCCTCCTGGCGGCCTCCATCCTCCTCGTCCACCTCCCCGGCCTGCTGGGCCTGGCCCTTTGGCAGCACGGCCTCGGGCTGCACCCCACGGTGCCCGGCCTCCTGGCCATGGGCCTGCTGCCGTTCCTCCCGGGCGAGATGGTGAAGGTCGCGGGCGTGGCGCTCACGGCCCGCGTGCTGGGCCCTCGGCGCTGAACTCTCCCCCCACCGTCACGCGCACCGCGTCCACCGGGCGGCCGTCGAGGACCAGGCCCACGACGTGCGCACCGGGGGAGGGGAGCCAGCGGGCGGCAAACGGGGGACCTGCCCGGGCCACCTCCACGCCGTCCACCGTCCAGACGGCCTCGCGGGCGCCGGCGGGTACGCCTGCGCGCAGCGGGACGGCCTGCACCTCGACCGGATCCCGGGGGTCGATCCAGTAGACCGCGCCATCGGGCGGCGAGGCGATTCCCGGGCGCGCGGCCGGAGCCCGGTCGTCGTCGGGCTCGGGCGGGACGCAGGAGCGATCCGCCTCGGGCCACCGGGGCTGGCCGGTCTCGGCCGCCCAGGCGGCATAGGTCGCCGGCCAGGCCACCACGAGGCGCTCCCGGGCGCCCGGGCAACCGCGGGCCAGGGCGCCGCCGGCGTCCACGGGGACCCTCCGGTGCCAGTCGCAGGTCTCCTTGGGCTCGGTGCCGGCCAGGAAGCGCTCGAGCCGGCTGCCCGGGCAGGCGGAACCCGGCTTCAGACCCGAGAGGGAACAGACGGGAGCCTCCACCACGCCCTCGGGTATGGGCCAGCGGGCCGTGCGGTCCTGCACCGCGGCTTCCAGCACCGCCTCCAGGATGGGGCCCGCGCCGGTCACCCCGCTCACGTCGCCCATGGGAGATCCGTCGAAGTTGCCGGCCCAGACGCCCACCACGATCTCGGGCGTGGCGCCCACGGCCCAGTTGTCGCGGAAGCCCACGGACGTGCCGGTCTTGGCCGCCAGGGGGAAGTCCGGCTCCAGGGGGGAGGCCGCGCCGAAGGCCGGGGCACGGGCCCAGGGATCGTCCAGCGCGTCGAGCACCAGCCAGGAGGCGGCCGGAGTGCCCACGCGGCGGGCTTCGGGCCGGGGAGCGTCGCGCGTGAAGGCGAGCGCCCGGACGTGCCCGCCACCCGCGAGGGCCACCCAGGCGGCGACCAGTTCGTCCAGCCGGACCTCGCCGTCTCCGAGCGCGAGTCCGAGCCCGTAGTGATCGGGCCGCTCGGGCAGGGTCGTGAAGCCCAGGTCCAAAAGGCGGCGGTGGAACGAGGCCACGCCGACCCGCTCGAGGAGCCGGACCGCCGGCAGGTTGAGGCTCTGCGCCAGGGCGTAGCGGGCCGTGGCCGGACCTCGGAAGGACCCGTCGTAGTTCCGGGGGCTCCAGGCACCGTGTGGGGTGGCCCAGGTGCCCGGCAGGTCGGGGAGGATCGAGGCCAGCGTGATGCCGTCCTGCGACGGGCCGCGCTCCAGGGCGAGGGCGTACAGGAACGGCTTGAGCGCGCTGCCCGGGCTGCGGGGGGCCATGACACCGTCCACCTGTCCCTCGGGGCCGCTCCAGTCGGCCGACCCCACGTAGGCCAGCACCTCGCCCGAGCGGACGTCGGCCGCGAGCACCGCGGCCTGCGTCACGCCCCTGGGGCGCAACGCCTCCACCGAGGCGGCCACGATCCGGGCGGCCTCGCGCTGCAGCCCGAGGTCGAGCGTGGTGTGCACCGTGCCGGGCACGGCGGGCAGGCGCCGCACGAAGTGGGGGGCGTGGTACCAGGGCATCGAGCGGCGCAGGCCGAGGGGCTGTGCGCGGGCGAGGGACGCGGACACCGGATCCATCCAGCCCAGCGCCTCGAGACGACAAAGGACGCGGTCCCGGGCGTCACGCGCGCCCTCGGGATCCCCCCACGGATCCGCGGGGCGACGCGGCAGGGCGGCGAGCAGGGCGGCCTCGGCCGGAGAGAGCGCCTCCGAGGGGCGGTCGAAGCAGGTCCGTGAGGCTGCGGTCACGCCCCAGGCGTGGCTCCCGTACCAGGTGCGGTCCAGGTACTCTTTGAGGATCTCCGCCTTGGAGAGGTGGATCTCCAGGCGCACGGCCCGGGCCGCCTCCAGCGCCTTGCCCGGCAGGCCCGGGGGACGGTGCCAGAGCGTGCGTGCGAGTTGCTGGGTGATCGTGCTGCCGCCCTGCACGATGCGACCGGCCCGGAGGTTGGCCGCCAGCGCCCGGCCCACCGCCACCGGATCGACGCCCGGGTGGAGGAGGAACCGGCGGTCCTCCGAGGCGATCGTGGCGCTCGCCAGGGCCGGGGGCAGGGTGCCGAGGCGCCCGCCGAGTCGGTCCGCTCCGGCCTCGGGCCGCTCGGCCACGACCGTGCCGTGACGATCCAGGATCCGGACCGGCTCGGGCGTGGGCGGCAGCGAGGGCGGCCACGCGAGCCAGCCCAGGCCCGCGAGCAGCGGCAGGGCGAGGCCGATGAGGACGCGGCGGTGCACCGTGGGGTCCTATCGCCCGCGGCCCCCTGCCGTCGGGAGGATCCCGCGCTCCCGTGGTCCGGGTGCGCCGGGTGGCATAGGGCAGGATGCGGACGTTCGGTCATGGAGCCGTCCCTGCCCCCCCTGTCACGGGATCCCGAAACGAGCAGGCGATGGCTGCATTCCGGCCGTGCGGCCTGGATGGCGGCGCTGGTGGGGGCCCTCGTGGCGCTTGGGGGGGTGGCGTGGCTCACGTGGCCGCTGGTGCTGCACCCGGGGGCCA
>JAFGLY010000106.1 GCA_016927815.1 Deltaproteobacteria bacterium
AAGTTCGAGGAGAAGTTCGAGGAGAAGTTCGAGGAGAAGCCAGAGGACGAGATCGCGCAGGAGATCGAGCCCGCGAAGCCCCCCGGCGGGTCGGCAGGGGAGATCGGGCAGGAGGAGAAGCCGGGCAACGAGATCGCCGAGACGCTCAAGCCGCAAGGGAAGCCGGTCGACGAGATCGTCCAGGAGATCGAGCCCGCAAAGCCTGCGGGCGCGTCGGCAGGGGAGATCGAGCAGAAGGTCAAGCCGACCGCGAAGCCGGAAGAGAAGGCAGGCAGCGCCATCGCCCAGGAGGTCAAGCCCGCCGTGGCGGACTTGAAACCGATTTCGGAGAAAATCAAGCCGAAGCTCTCCAAGTCCAAGTCCGTCAAGAAGTAGGCCGTCGCTCCTGGCGAGCCCGGGCGGGTGCCGGGCCGGCCGGGGCGTCGGGCGGTCGGATCACTCCTGTGCGTCGAGCCGCTCCAGCGCCCGGAGGGCGGCCTCGCGCTCGGCCGCTCGGCGGCTGGGGCCGGTCCCCTCGCCCCACACGCGCCCATCCACCCGCACCACCACGCGGAAGGCCCGCCGGTGGTCCGGGCCTTCCGCCTCGACGACCTCGTAGGTCGGCTCTCTCGACCCCTGGGCCTGCACGGCCTCCATGAGGCGCGTCTTGGGGTGCTCGTCTCCGGCCGGTCGGCCCCGGGCGAGGATCTCCGAGACGAACGGCTCCAGGACGGCCCGCACGGCGTCGATGCCCCCATCCTGGTAGACCGCCCCAATCACCGCTTCGAAGGCGTCTTCGAGGACCCGATCCCGATCGCGCCCACCGTCGCGCTCCTCGCTCGGGCCCAGGTACAGGCAGGGCGCGAGGCCCCAGCGCCTTCCGGCCCGGGCCTCTGCGCCGCCCGCGACCAGCGTACGCCGCAGGCGGGAGAGGTCCCCCTCGCGGGCGGCGGGCAGGGCCTCGAAGATCCGAATGGTCACGACGAACTGGAGGACGGCGTCGCCCAGGAACTCCAGACGCTGGTTGTGGGGCCGTTCCGGGTGGGCCGAGGTCCAGGACGGGTGCGTGAGCGCCTCGTCCAGCAGATCCGGGTTCCGGAAGGTGTAGCCGATACGGGCCTGGAGATCGGCGAGACGCTCGTCACGGCCGTGGGTCATGGGGCCTCCGGGCCGGGGGGTGCGGCCACCGTGGCGTGAGGCGCCACGCGCGCCAGGGTGGCAGGCCCTATCCCGGGCACGCGATCGAGATCCGCCACGCTGCGGAAGGGTCCGTTGCGGGACCGATCCTCGACGATGGCCGCCGCGCGCGCGGGCCCGATGCCCGGCAGCGTGTCGAGCCGCGCCGCACTGGCGGTGTTGAGATCCACCCGGCCCGAGCGGACCGAGGTGGCGCCGAGGGCGCGGGGCTCGGAGGTCGGCGCTTCCCGGGAAAGGACGCCGGGGCGGCCCACGGCCACCGTTACGGATCGGATGCGGGCCACGGTGGCCGGTCCCACGCCGCGGACGCGGACCAGCGCATCCACCGAGGGAAAGGGACCGTGCGCCTCCCGGTGCGCCACGATGGCCGCAGCGGTGGAGGGGCCGAGACCGGGCACGGTGGCGAGGGTCTCGCTGTCCGCGCGGTTCACGTCCACCGGCCGTCCGAGGAGGACGGCCTCCCGGGGGGACTCCAAGAGGATCGTCCCGTCGTCGAGCAGTTCGAGGTGGTCGCCGTCGGCCACGGCGAGATCGAGGAACGGATCCTCGGCGAAGGGCACCCTGGGGCCGGCGGTTTCCAGCACGTCGCGCACCACGGCGCCCGGAGCGAACGCCTCGAGACCGGGCCGCTCCACCGCGCCACCCACCTCCACGAGGACGTCCGGGTCGGACACGGGGCGACGCAGCCAGGCAGCCCGGATCGCCAGGCCCAGCGCGAGCAGGATCAACACCGCCGCGAGGCCACGGACACGGCGCACGCGGTCGGCCTGGACGCGGGCGTCCCGGGAAGGTCCCAGGTCACCCATGGAGCACGGCCTCGAAGGGGGCATGCCGGGGGCCCGTGGCCCGGAGGATCACGTCGCGCTCGTTCGGACGTCCGGCCACGGGACGGATCTCCACCCACAGGTGGTCGGCCGGCAGCAGGTCCGGGACGCGATCGGCCCACTCCACGGCGCACACGCCCCGGCCGTGGATCGCCTCGAGGAGGCCTGCGGCCTCGGCCTCGGCCAGGCCGGCCACCCGGTAGAGGTCCACGTGCGCGAACGGCAGGCGACCGTCCTCGTGGAGCATGCACAGCACGAAGGTGGGGCTCGCCACCGGCCCGCGTACGCCCAGGCCTGCACCGATGCCGCCCGCGAGCAGGGTCTTGCCCGCGCCCAGCGCGCCCACGAGGGCGAACACCGCACCAGCCTCGGCCCTCTGCCCGAGGCGCTCGCCCAGGGCCCGCGTGGCGGCGGCGGATCGGAGGCGACGCCGAGGCACCGGCACCTCCCCGGAGGGTGCCGCCTACGGAGCCCCGGTCTCGACGATGTTGGCGATGTCCGTGAAGACCTTGCTGTAGTCCTGCTCGTCGTAGGTCACGACCACCATGTTCTCGTCGAGGAGCAGAGCCGAGGGATACCCCCACACGTGCAGGTGGGTGGCCATGACCTGGTCGCTGTCGGCCAGGACCGGGATGGCCGGGTTGGGGTAGTCCTCGTACCAGACCGCCACGGTGCTCTCGTTGGCCGGACCGCCCATGCGGTTCGCATCGAGGATCGTGACCCAGTAGACGGTGCCATCGGCCACCGCCTGGGGAACGACTCCCCACTCGGGGTAGTGCTCGACGAACTGGTCCCACGCTGAGGGCTGGCCTTCCAGCCACTTGGCCACCTCGTGGCACCAGTAGCACCAGGCTCCGGAGAGATCGACCACGACGTACCGGTCGTGCCCTGCGAAGTCGTAGAGCTCCACGGTCTCACCGAACTGGTCCACGCCCGAAAACCGGTAGATGACCTCTCCCTCGTCCAGCTCTTCGGACCAGTCGAGGCCGACGATGGCGTCCTTGTCGGGGTTGTAGGGCCAGCCGCCGATGTAGATCCCGCTCGCAGGATCGAGGGGATCCTTGCCGAGGTCGACCTCGTCCTTGTCGGAGTAGCCGTCGCTGTCGGTGTCGATGAGCGTGCCGTCGGTGCCGAGTTCGACCTCCTCGCCGTCGGTCAGGCCATCGCCGTCGGTGTCGGGCACGGAGGGATCGGTCCCGTTGGCCTCCTCCTCGGCATCGGTGACGCCATCGTCGTCGGAGTCGAAGGGACCCGTGTCCTCCTCGTCACCGCCGCAGGCAGCGAGCGAGAGAGCCAGGAGGCAGCAGATCGGGGTGCGCATGGAGGATCTCCGCGAAAGTGGGGAGCGGGGTCGGTCGTCCCGCCCGAGGGTCGGGCCGCCGACCGGCAGCAGGTACCCCGGCCCGTCCTCCCGGTCAAAGCACCCCAGCGCCCGAGGGGACGGCCAGGAGAGGACGGGGTAGACTGGCACGTTCCAAACCGGAGGATGACCCCGTGGACGGCGCCGCGAGGAGGACCCTCGCAGACGGTCGGTACCGCCTCCTCGATGCGATCGGCTCGGGGGGGATGGCCACGGTGTACCGGGCCTACGACACCCACCTGCACGTGCACCGCGCCGTCAAGATCCTGCTGCCCACGCTGGCGGACCGGAAGCGGCTGCGCGCCCGGTTCGAGGCCGAGGCCCGGATCATGGCGAACGTCGAGCACCGCAACATCCTCAGGGTCTACGACGTGGGGAAGGAGGAGAACCACGTCTTCATCGTCATGGAGCTGGTGGAGGGCGGCAGCCTCGTGGATCGCCTCGAGACCTGGGGCCCCCTGCCGCCCCTGCAGGCCGTGGACGTCTGCCTGGACGTGCTCTCGGGCCTGGCCGTGGCCCATGCCAAGGGCGTGGTCCACCGGGACATCAAGCCGCACAACGTCCTCCTCACCCGCGAGGGCGAGATCCGCGTGGCGGACTTCGGGATCGCCCGCCTCATGCACGGACCCGACTCCCTCACGCAGACCGGCGCGAAGATGGGCACGTGGGGGTTCATGGCGCCGGAGCAGCGGGTGGACTCCAAGACCGTGGACGGGAGGGCCGACCTGTACGCCGTCGGCGCTACGCTCTACGCCTGCGTCACGAACGAGACCCCCATGGATCTCTTCGCGGCCGAGCTCGACGCCCGGATCCTGGCCAGGGTGCCCGTGGCCATGGCGGAGGTGGTCGGGCATGCCACGCGCTACGCCCGGGAGGACCGCTTCGCCGATGCTCAGGCGATGGCCGACGCGCTCCGGGGCATCCGGTCCGCGCTGGAGCCGGTGCCGGCCAACGCTCCGCCTCTGGTCACCTTGCCTCGCTGGACGCGGAACACCGTCCCCGACCCGGATGCCTCGCAGAACTCGACCCCGCCGCCGCCCGACCTTCCCGAACCCCGCTCGGAGGCCGACCGGCGCGGCGCGCCAGAGGGTACCCCGGTGTCGGTGGACGACCAGCCACCGCCCACGCCCGCACCCCTCGCCGTTGGGGCGCACACGCCCACGATCGTGCCGGGCGAGGTCCAGGAGGACACGCTCTCGGCCCACCCGACCCGCCGACGTCGCACCCTGGCCTGGATCGGCGGGCTGCTGGTCACGGGGGTCGTCGCGACCGGGATCGTCTTCCTCGCCGACCGGGATCCGCCCCGTCCCGCTTCCCCGCCTCCCTCGGAACCTCAACCCGTGGTCACCCCGCCTGACGGTCCCACCACCCCGATCCCGCCCGAGGGGTCCCTCGAGCCCGAACCGAACGGGCCCGGACCCTCGACCCAGGCGTCCACGGGCCGTGCGAGCCGCGTCGACAGCCCGGAGTCCGGGGGTCGCGGCCGGACGTCCTCCACGCCCGATGTCCGACCCGAGTTGACCGACCAGAGCCCGGCCAGCGCCGTCCTGGGCCAGCCCTTCACCGTCACGGTCCGCATCCCCACGGGGCGGTACCGTGCCACGCTCTACTACCGGCCCGCGCGGCCCGGGGCGGCCTATCGGTCCAAGCCCATGACCGGCCAGGACGGCGTGTTCCAGGCCACGGTCACGCCCGACGACGAGTACCGGGACGGCCTCGAGTACCACGTGAAGGCCGTCTCGGAGATCGCAAGCGCCCCGGATCTGTTCTCGGGGTCCGGGTTCCTCCCGCACCGGATACCGGTCGCCGCCCCCTGACCCCGCACGCGCGGCGTCGCAGGAGCGCCGGTGGGATCGTTCAGAGGCCGGCCTCGCAGGTACGGACGGACACGGGCCGGGCCAGGGTGGGGAGCGTGGCCAGGGCCGCACCGTCCTCCCAGGCGATGCGGCGCAGCCGCGCGGCGCTGTGCTCGGCGATCCAGACGTCCCCGGCCCCGGTCCGGTGCCAACCCGCGACGAAGGCCTCGGGCAGCGCGGCCACCTGCCGGCCGTGCGCGAGATCCCAGGCCTCCAGCCGGTTGTCGAGGTCCTCGTCGTAGGTGGAGATCCAGGCCCGGTCGCCCTGGGTCAGGGCGGCCCGTACGTCGCGCCCCACCTGCGCCTCGGTGAGGGGCACCCCGGCCACCGCACGGGCCGCGAGGTCCACCCGCACGATGCCACCGTCGAGCGCGAGGGTGGTGCCATCGGGTTCCCAGAGCGCGCCCGAGGCGGCCGAGGAGGCGATCCCGTCCTCCACGGTCCAGCCGCCGTTCACGTCGCCGAGGCCGAGGGGGATCTCGACCACGACGGCGCGGGACGCGGGATCGATGCCGAGCAGCACGCTCTCGCCGGCGGGCGTCCACGACGCCGTCCGGTCCATGCGCTCGAGCGTCACCCACAGGATGCCACCCCAGGCGAACGCCTGCGACGCCTCCGGAATCCCGTCGGCATCGGCCCACCGGGAGAGGTCCACCCGGGCGATCTCGGTCCCGGTGGTCCAGTCGGCCACCAGGAGGCCGGTCTCCTCGTACAGCGTGACCCAGGCCTCCTCGCCCCAGAACACCACCGACTGGGGATTGGACCCTTCGCCCGTGGACCACTGGGCGACCACGGTGCCGGCACGAGGATCCACGAACTGGAGGTTGTCCGCGCCCATCCGGTTGATCACCAGGAGGAAGGCCCCCGCGCAGGCCGCCACCGCGTCGGTGTGGGCCTGCCCGCCCTCGGCGATCCATGCCCCGGACGCCGGATCGACCACCCCGAAGTAGCCGGCCTGCCAGGTGGGATCCACCTCGGTGACCAGGAGACGGTCCGGGCCCTCCCAAGCCCAGAAGCCGGCGGGGGGGACGAAGTCGCCGGGGAACGGGGGGAGGCCGGTGTCCCCGCGGTCGGGACCGCAGGCGGCGAGCAGGAGCGCGGCGAGGATCACGGCGCCTTCCGGGAGGACCAGGCGAGCGAGGCGTAGAACGCGCGGCCCGGCAGGGGGTAACCCGCGTAGTCCGTGACTGCCTGGACGGCCTCTCCGCCCTCCACGGGGTGCACGCCGTCCCACCGCGGCTCCACCCGGTGGTCGAGGAGGTTGCGCACCTCGAGGGTGACCCGGGGCCACCGCGGGCGGGGCCGAACCTCGATCCGCGCGTGGACGAACGCACGTGCGGCGAGCGGTGTGAGGTTGGTCTCGTCGCGGAAGGTCCCGCTCTCGGCCTCCACCGTGATCCCTGCACGGACCACCGAGGGTCCCGCCGACAGGTCGGCGTACGCCACGTGAAGCGCCTGGCCCGGCAGCACGCGGCCGGTGGTCGTGGGACGGTCGGACAGGTTCCGGGTGGCGGTCAGCGTCCAGGCAGCCGAGGCTTCGACGCGCCCGAGGGAACCTCGCGGCCGGGTCCACCCCACCCCGGTCTCCAACCCGCCCACCCGAACCCGGTCGAAGTTCTCCGCTCGGAGCGTGAACTGGGAGTTCTGCATCCAGGCCACGAGGTCCTCCACGTCACGCCAGTACCCCGTGAGGGACACGGTCCCGGTGCCGCCGGCCACGCCGCCGGCCAGGTCCGCGCCGGCGTCGGCGAACCAGGCGCGCTCGGGGCGGAGGGCGTCGTTGCCGACGGTGATGCCGTTGGCACCGTACAGCTCGGCGAACGTCGGGAGGCGGTGGGCCCGGCCGCCCGACGCCCGCAACGCGAACGACGGCGCCGCGGCCAGGGTCGCGCTGGCCTGCGGGCTCACGAGCAGGACGTCCCCAGCGGCCTGGCTGCCGCCGATCCCGTAGGGCAGAGCGCCGTCCGCGTGGGACCGGGCGGCGTCCACGGCGAGCCCCACCCCGAGCCCCACCCGGCCCCGGCGCGCCTCGGCCTGCGCCGATCCCGAGAGCCGATCCCGGCTGCGGGCGGCCGATCCGGCGCCGGGTTCGAGGAGGTTCTCGGAAATCCACCCCACGCGGGAGGCCCCGACGTGCAGACCGAGGTGGACGTCGCGGCCGAGGTCCGTGCCCACGCCGGAGTCGACGGTCAGGGCGCCGGTGTGGGCGTCGAGGTCGAGCGGGCTCATCCCCCCCTCACCTCGAGGGTTCCGGAACGCCTGCCGGGCGCCCTGGGCGGCGATCCGGAGCCGGCCCTCCACCCGCCCACCGCCCGAGACGGCGACCGACACGAGGGCCCGCTGCTCCCCTTTGCTGGCCTCCTCCAGCGGCAGGGTCCCGGGCCCCGGCACGCCGCCGGCGCGCAGGAGTCCGTCGGCCCCGAGGGCCAGCGCGATCCGGCCGTCCCTGTGGGCCCTCAGCGTGGCCTCCGCCCGCCGGGTGGCGGCGTTGGTGCGCCTCCGATCCGGGTCGTCGTCCGCCGTGGTGTAGGGCGTCCCGTTGTCCGAGAAGAAGGGGAAGTCGTTCTCGGCCGCCTGCCCCGCGGTCCACCCGGCCACCTGCCAGCGGTCCCGGGACATTCCGCCCCCCGCCGATGCCTCGAGGGTACCGAACGATCCGGCCGCCGCGGTCGCTCGCGCCTCCCCGGGATCGGCCGGCCGGCGGGTGACGAGGTTGATCGCCCCGCCGATCCCCTCGCCCCCCAGGTCGAGCGGCAGGAGACCCCGCCACACCTCGATCCGCTCCACCGCCTCCAGCGGCAGCGAGGCGAGGTCCACGGCGCCCGACCCGTCCTGGATGACCGGGAGGCCGTCCACCAGGATCCGGACCTGCGCGCCGTTCGCACCCCTAAGCCGCACGTACTGGGACGCCCCCACCCCGCCGGTCGAGGTCACGTGGACCCCCGGTGAAGCGGCGAGGAGGTCCCCGAGCGAGAGCACCCGGTCGGACACCTCCCCCACCTCGATCACCGTGAGGGTGGCACCCGGGAGCGCCGCCACCGTGGCCCGGTCCTCCTCCACCACCACGACCTCGTCCGCGGTGGCGTCGTCCGGCGCATCCCCAGCGCCCGCTGGCCCGGCGGCCACCACACAGGCCGCGAGCGCGAGGCATCGCCCGGCCCGCCCGGATAGCGCGTGGAGCAGACCCGTGCCGGAGCCCCCGTGGAGCCCGATCCCATCCTCATGGTCGCCGAGATCTTCGCCTCCATCCAGGGAGAGAGCACCGCTATGGGCCTGCCCTGCGCCTTCGTGCGCCTCGCGGGCTGCGACCTCGCGTGTACCTGGTGCGACACCGCGTGGGCCCGCTCCGGAGGCACCCCCATGGTGCTCTCCGCGGTCCTCGAGGCCGTGGAGGCGCTCGGCCTGCGGCTGGTGGAGGTCACCGGAGGCGAACCGCTCCTCCAGGAGGCCTGTCTCGACCTGCTGTCGCAACTCCTCGCGCGGGGCCATGCGGTGCTCCTGGAGACGTCGGGTTCCCGGGATCTCACCCCCGTACCCTCGGGCGTACGGGTGATCATGGACCTCAAGCCCCCGTCCTCCGGCGAGGAGGGGCGGAACCTGTGGTCCAACCTGACCCGCCTGAAGCCGACAGACGAGGTCAAGATCGTGCTGGCCGACCGGGCCGACTACGCGTGGGCCCGGGACGTGCTGGAGCGCCACGACCTCGTGCGTCGTGCGGAGGTGCTGTTCTCCCCTGTGGAAGGACGTCTTCCGGCCTCGGAACTCGCAGCCTGGATCCTCGCGGATCGACTGCCGGTCCGGTTGCAGATCCAGCTCCACAAGGTGCTCTGGGGTCCCCTGGCCCGGGGCCGGTAGGCCCGCCTTCTGCCAAGGCGGCCCGGACGCGCTGTGCTACAGGCCGAGGGTGTTGCGGGCCGCGTCCGCCATGCCGTTGACCTCGCCCCAGAAGTGCTTCCAGGAGGGGCCGTCGAGCAGATCTCCGCCGAAGTACCTCGGGGGACGCACCGCGGGGTAGCCGTCGGGCTTGACCTCGAGGGCCTGGCGTCGCGACTCGATCCGGTCCCGCAGCTCGCCGATGGCCCGCACCTGGTCGGCCACCATCTCGGGCAGCGAGGACAGCGCGTTCCTCACCGCCTCCCTGTCGTTCTGGGCTGCGAGGGCGTCCACCCACAGGGTGGTGACGATGCCCGTGACCTCGCGGAACTCCCGGTAGGCGCGGTTGAACAACTCGCGGGCCACGCCCCACTCGCGCACGGTGAGCCGACCGCGAGACTCCAGCAGGGCCAGCGTGCGGCGCACCCTCAGGCGGGAGACCATGGCCAGCGCCCGGTAGAGCCGGATGCCGTTCTGGACCCCGTCCAGCGTGGGGTGGGACACATGCCACTTGAGCTTGCGGACGTGCCGGTCGAGGAACTTCTGAATGCCCTCCGCGACCCGCACCTCCTGCTCGAAGGTGGTCACGGCGACCTCGGTCTCGCTCGTGTCCCCGCCCTCCGAGAGCGTGTCGTCGGTGCGGCTGGAGCGGGGAATGTTGAGCTTGGTGAAGAACTCCTCGAGTCGACCGGGCTCTTCGTCCTGGAGGATCTCGTTGAGGGTGGCCAGGAACGCGGTCTCGCTCCGGGCGGCCTCGCGCACCTGTGCAGCAAGGGTCGGCTTGGGCGTCGGGTTGGACATCACGGCTCCGTGTAAGCCCGCGGATGCAGCGAACAAGCAGGCGGCCGGCCCATGCCAATGGGGATGAGGGGCCGGCCGGCCGGGAAGGGAGGATCGTCCTTTTCCTATCCGATCCTCCGCCTCCGGGCAACTGCCAGGATCCGGGGTGCCGGTCCCCACCGCCGATGGGCGTCGAAGCCGGGACAGGGGGGGTCGTTGGAGCAGGCCAAGGCCACCCGGGAGGTCGCGGAGGCCGATATCCAGACGGCACGTCTCGACGTCAAGGTCCTGGAAGCCGAGCTGGATCTCGCCCGGGCCCAACTCGAGTACGAGAAGGCGCTGGCCGTGCAGTCCGCCGGAGGGTCGCTGGACGTCACGCCCTTCCAGGCCGCGCTGGACCAGGCACGAAAGACCTGCGACGAAACCAAGGCCGGCCAGCAGGCACCCTGACCGGCGGCGCCTCGCGGGCGACCGTCAGGCGAGCAGGAGCCGAAGGGCGAACACTACCGCGATCGGAACGGCCACCAGGACCAGGGTGAAGCAGCCGCAACCGAAGGGCGCACCCACGCGGACGGCAGCGGATCGCGCCTTGAAGAGCCGGACTCCGATGGCGACCAGCGCGGCGGCCCAGAGCCCGCACACGACGGGGACCAGGAACCAACCGGCCCCCACGCCCGTGCCCTCCGGTCGGGTGGCCAGGTACACGAGGAACCCGCCCCCGGCAACGGTGCCCACCACTGCCAGGATGCTCCAGAGGATGGCCCCCAGACAACCAGGCTTCTTGTCGTTCTGATCCGGCATGCTACCTCCGGGGTGATCCACGGGCGACCGGGCTGCTCTAACGTTCGGAGGGCGGCGGTGCGGTGCCTGCCCGGACGGAAAGCCTACCACGATCCCAGGAAGACCCAGGTGATGCCGGCCTGGGTGTAGACGTCGGAGGCTCGGGGCGCGGAGAAAACCAGGTCCATGATCTCGTCTCCGTCGAGATCTCCGGCGCTCACCGCAGTGCCCAGCCCACCCTCCTCGCCGAACCACTTCTGGTCCGCTGCGTCCAGCACGAGGTCCCCCTCGACGGGCCCCAGCACGAGCCACACGGCTCCCCGGGCCTCTCCGGCACCGGGTCCGCCGACCAGCAGGTCGCCCAGGCCGTCGTCGTTCGCATCCCCTACGGACGAGACCACCACGGCCGCGTCGAGGGGCGCCTCTCCCGAGATGCGATCGGGCAGGTCCGAGAGGGTGCCCCCTCCGGACAGGGCACCGCCCGGGACGACATGGATCGCCCCCGCCCCCTCCGAAGCCCCCGGAGCGCCGACCAGGAGGTCGTCGAGGCCGTCTCCGTCGAGGTCCGACACGACCGCGAGGGTCGCAGCGGCGCGGTCGCCCGCCGTGCCGGTCCAGGTCGCGTCCGCGTCGCCGGCCGTGTGCAGGCCTCGGACCGGTCCCAGGAAGAGGTGGACGGATCCGGCCTCGACCCCGGGTCCACCGGTGCCGGGCGCGCCCAGCGCAAGGTCGGCCAGGCCGTCTCCGTCGAGGTCCGCCCCGCCCAGCGCGCTGCCGAGCCCGTCACCGCTCTCGTCGCCCGAGACGACCGCACAGGCGTCCGAGATCGCATCTGCGCTCCAGGACGGGCGGCCCCCCAGGAGGAAGGCACGGCCCCCGTCCGAGTCCGGGGCACCCACCAGGAGGTCCACCTGCCGGTCGCCGTCGACGTCTCCCGCCCGGGCCACCGCGCGGCCGGTCCCCCCTTCGTGCCCCGCCAGCCAGAGGCCTGCCAGAGAGAGAGGCTCCGCGAGGTCGGTTCCTCCCCCCGAAGCCCAGGTGGCGTTCCCGGGGACGATCCAGATCCCGTCGGCCTCGCAGGCCCCGACGATCGCCTCGTCGACGCCGTCGCCGTCCTGATCCGGGAGGCAGGCGAGCGCCGAGCCGGATCTGGACCCCCCCTCCCCCCACAGGCGTACATCGGCGTAGAACAGGTGAGGGGTCCCCGAGGACGGACCGCCCTTGCCCCCGAGCAGGACGTAGACGCTCCCACCGGCATCGCCCCCGGTCGCCTGCAGCGGTGCGCCCACGAGCAGGTCGTCGGTCCCGTCGCCGTTCATGTCGCAGGCCGTCAGGGCCGTGCCCGAGGCCTCCCCGTTCCACCAGCCCATGTACGCACGGTCCGCGGCGTCCAGGGGCAGGTCGTCCGCGAAGCCGTCGCAGTCCTGGTCCACGCCGTCCCCGAGGAGGTCTTCCGCACCCGGGCAGATCCCGGGGTCGCCGTCGTCACAGTCCCCACCCCGGTCCACCCACCCCTGGGGTGGGCCGTGAGGCCAGTCGCAGGCCGTCGAACGGGTCCGGTCGTCGCCCCAGCCGTCGCCGTCCGCGTCCCACCACCAGAATGGCTCCACCTCGTCCGTCTCGCCGTCGCAGTCCTGATCCACGCCGTCGCACGTCTCCTCGGCCTCCGGATGCACGTTGGGATCCTGGTCGTCGCAGTCCCCGGCCCGGTCGCTGGAGGCGTCGGGACGTGCACAGGCCTCCAGCGTCTGTCCCGCGTCGCCGTATCCGTCCCCGTCCCCGTCCGCGTACCACGTGAAGGTCTCGGCGTCCTCGTCCACCTCGCCGTCGCAGTCCTGGTCCACGCCGTCGCAGGCGTCCCAGGCGCCGGGGTGGATCGTAGGGTCTCGATCGTCGCAGTCGCCCCCCCGCACCACCGTGCCCGGCGGCCAGGTACAGGCCACCTGGGTGACGCTGTCGTCCCCGTATCCGTCGGCATCCCGGTCGGCGTACCAGGTCGTGCCGCCGGTGTCGCACGTGCAGGGTTCGACGCGGCACCCGGCGGTTGCGAGGAGCGCCGGGAGAACCGGAGCGGAAAGCCTCAACGCTCACCTCCAACCGCATCCTACCGCAGGGGGATGGCATCCGCCCCGACCCGGCCCCCGGGGCTCGCCGGCTGGATTGACACCCGGCCGCCCGCGGGACAGGATCCCGCCTCCGAGGTGACGCCATGCGGAAGACCGGGAAGAAGACCGAGCGCTCCACCGGGCGCCTGCCCTCGGAGGGCCTTCCGTTCGACTGGATGGACGCCCGGATCCCGGACGGGATTCTGGATCGCAACGCCGACCGCCGGTTCGCCATGCACGAGGAGGACGTCCGCGTCCGGGCCTCGCTGCTGCACCGGCTCGGCCGGCCTCGCGACTACGCCCTCCACCGCTGCCTCGGCAACCAGGAGTGGGCCTTCGACCTGTACGGGGAGTGCCCGCTCTCCAAGGACGAGATCCGTACCCTGGTCAGAGCGGCGTTCGACCGGTAGCGGCCCTGTCCTCGCCGCGCGTCCGCCTCGTCCTGGGCCTGGTACTGGGCCTGGGTCTCTTCGCCTGGTTCGTGGCCACCACCGAGTGGCGTGCCCTCGGGCAGGCGCTGGTCGGTCTGCGCCTCGAGTACGTGGCCCTCGCCGCGATGGTCCTCCTCCTGGAGTTCGTCCTGCGCGCGATCCGGTGGCGGATCCTCCTCGGGCCGGTCCACCCGGGGGTGCGCGTGGGGGCGCTCTTCCACGCCACCGTCATCGGAGCTGCGGTCAACACGCTCCTCCCTGCCCGGGCAGGGGAGGTGGCCCGGCCGCTCGTGGCGGTCCGCCGGACCGGGGCCCCGCTCGCCGCCACCGTGACCACGACGGTCGTGGAGCGCATGTTCGACCTCGTGGGACTGCTCTCGGTATTCCTCCTGATGCTGGCGGTGCTGCCCACCACGGACGGGCCGGAGGGCGTCCTCGTCCGGAACCTGCGCCGGTACGGCACGCTGATGGGAGGTGCCGGTGTCGTCGGACTCGGGGTCCTGGCCGTCGGTTCCCGGCGCCGGGAACGGCTGCACGGTTGGCTGGCCGCCGCCACGCGTCTCCTGCCCGGGCGCCTGGCCTCTCCCGTCCAGCGCGTTCTGGATGGCCTCGTAGACGGCATGACGGCCCTTTCCCGACCGGGGCACGCACTCCTGGCGCTCCTGTGCACGCTGGCGCTCTGGATGAACGGCGTGCTCTCCATCGAGATCCTCCTGGCGGCCTTCCGCATCGATCTCCCGCTGGGGGCGGCGGCGTTCACGGCGGTCGCCATCGCGCTCACGGTGGTCCTGCCCCAGGCGCCCGGGTTCGTGGGCGTCTTCCACGTGGCCATCGAGAAGACGCTGGTGCTCTGGGGTCTGGATACCGCTCCGGCCAAGGGGTTCGCCATGGTCTTCTGGGGCATCTCGTTCCTGCCCGTCACCTGTCTCGGGCTATGGGCGCTCTGGCGCGAGGGTCTGTCCCTCGGCGAGGTTCTCATGCGTCCCCAGGCGACTCCGCGAGCCTCGAAGAGATCCTGATTCATGGATTACATAGTCGTGTATGAACGACCTACATGTCATGGGCCCGTCAAAAAGGGCACGGGGTGGCGGTGGCACGCCTCCCGGCAAGGTACATTGCCCGCCTCCACACAGGGGTCTGCCGTGAAGCGCATCGCCGTCCTCGTCCTCTCCCTGATCGCCGCTGTCCTCGCCAGTCCCGCCGCCCTCGCCGAGGTGGTGGTCGTGCCGTCCGGTCCCGTGCTGGCCGACGGCCGCACGGCATCCACCGTGCGACTGTGGATCCCGGACATGATGCCGGGCGAGAAGTTCAAGGTCCGGCCGGCCGAAGGTCGGGCCAGCGAACTCGTCGCCACGGGACCGGGCCTCTACCACTTCACCTTCATCGGCCCCAAGGTGACGACGCCCTCGTCCCTCGACGTGACGCTCCAGCGTCGGGGTGGGATCCTCCTCGACGAGTCCTTCACCCTGGACCTGGTGCCTCCCTACGAGGGCAGCCTCAAGATCACCTTCGACCCGCCCACCGTCCTGGCAGGCACGGACACGGCCCTGGTGAAGGTCACGCCCACGACCTCCACGACCCAGGGCGCAGAGGGACGCCGTTTCCAGTTCTCCGCGTCCGCAGGCACGTTCGACACGCCCATGCCCAAGGGCGACGGCTCCTGGATGGCCCGCTACACGCCGCCGGCCGACCTCCAGGGTCCTCGGACGGTCATCGTGACCGCGGTGGATTCCGCCGCCCCCGATGCGATCTTCGGATGGGGCGTCCTCCCCGTGCGGGCCAGGCAGTCGGTGTCCATCCAGGTGCCGGCCGATGCCACGACCGTCCTCCAGATCGGGAACCGGTCGTACGGCCCCCAGACCGCCTCTCCGGCCGGGACCGTGGCCTTCGACGTGGAGCTCGACAACGTCACGACCATCGGTCGCGTCCAGGCCGTCACCCCGCTCGGCAAGCGCACCGATCTCACCGTGGACCTGCCCCGGCAGCCCTACGCCCGTCTGGCCATCGTGCCGCTGCCCGCCGTGGTCCCGGCGGATCCCACCCACTTCTCGCTCCCGGTCCGCGTCGTGGTCACCGACGCCACCGGAGCCCCCGCCCGCAGCCCGATCCCCGAGATGCAGGTCTCGGCCGGGCAGCTCTCGGCCGTCACCGCGGCCGCCGAGGTCGGGGTGTTCGCGGCCGTCTGGGTGCCGCCGGCGGTCCCGACCACCGCCACGCTCACCGCCACCTACGAGGGCTTCTCCGCCACCACGAACGTCTCGTTCGTACCCTCCATGCCCCGCCTCGACCTCGCGGCCGATCCCGCCGAGCTGCCCAAGAACGCCCGAGACGTGAGGATCGTCGCGAAGATCAGGGATGCGGCCGGAACCGCGGTCATCGGGAATCCGCCCAACCTCACGGTCAAGGGCGCCAAGCTCGTCCGCACCATGGTGGACAACGGCGACGGCACCTACACCGGCACCTTCAAGCTCGATCCCAAGGCCGCCAAGGTCACGGTCCTGGGCGCGCCCCCGCTCGCGGCCTCGGGCCTGCATCCGTACCGCCTGCTCGTCTGGGCCCAGCGACCGTTCGCCCCTGCCGACGGGATCTCCAAGGTCACGGTCACGGTGGTGGCCGTGGACCGGTACGGGCTGCCCGTCGAGGGGGTCGACGTGGTCCTGTCGGTGCCCAAGGGCGACGCGGTCATCGCGCCCTCGGTCACTACGGACCGGCAGGGCCTCGCCCAGGCCGACCTGGTGGTCGGCACCCGGGTCGGCCTCGTGGACATCCGGGCCACGGCCGCGGGCCTCGTGGCCGAGACCCCGCTGTACCTGCTCACCGCTGGCGTGACCCCGCCCACCCTCGAGCCCGGAGGGGAATCCGAGCGCCTCGAGGCTCTGGGCCTCTGGCGCTCGGCTGTGGCCACGCTCGTGATCCCGCGCGTGGGCGGAGCCGTCGTCACCGGGCCGCCCGCCACCCTGACGGTGTCCACCATTCCGCCGTACACCACTCCGGGTGCGGCCATCCTGCTATCGCTCACGGTGTCCGACGCCGGCGGGTCGCCGCTGTCGGGACTCAAGCCCAAGGTCACGGCCTCCCTCGGGACGGTCGGAGCCATCACGGACAACAAGGACGGCTCCTACAACCTGCCGGTCCAGCTCCCCGCGGGGAAGGACGGACCCATCGACATCACCGTGACCGTCGGACAGGTGTCTCAGTCCCTCACGCTGCCCACGTTCGTCCAGACGCTCACCACGGTCGGAGGCACGGCCGCCACACCCGGCGTGCCCGCAGCCGCCGGGGTCGCACCCTCCGGTCTTCCGGCCGTGGCGCCCGTGGCGGCGGATGCACCCGAGGACGACACGCCGCGGCCCGCCCGCGTCCGTCGGCCCCTGCCTTCGGGCACGGTCCGCTTCCGCCTGCAGGCCGGCCTGGCCGCGCTGGGGCACGACTACCTCGCGAGGGCCACCTCGGAGGACTTCCTGGACATCCCCGCCAGCGTCTCGTTCCGGAGCGCGAACCTGTTCCGGTTCGACTTCGGCGGCGCCCCGGCCGTGACGGCCCTGGGAACCTACCGCCTGGGCGGCACCGGGTGGGCTGCGGACGGCGATCTCGCCATCGCCAGCGAACGCGTCGATCTGAGCGGCACCATCCTCTCCACGCCCACCTGGGAGGTCCGGCTGGGCGGCCGCAGGTACTTCCCGTTCGAGAAGCACGGCCTGTACGCGTTCGGCGTCGGAGGGATCCACACCCTGACCGCCCTCCAGTTCCGCTACAGCGACGACACCCGCACCTCGGCCACGATGGCGCGCAAGTCGCTGTGGGGCCTGAGGGCCGGCGGCGGGATGGGCCTGGAGAAGACCCCCTGGTGGTGGGAGGCCGACCTGAGCCTCTCCTACCTGCTCCCGATCTCCCCCATGGTCGCGTTCCGTACCCAGGTCGCGTACGAGTTCCGGGAGTCCATGTACGCGTTCGCCGGCCTCTCGACCGAGCACCGGTGGCTGAAGCTCCCCGTGACCAACTCCGAGGAGAAGGTCAAGATCTGGGACGTCGTCCAGCCCATCACGATCGGCGTCGGAGGGGCCTGGCGCTGACCGCCCGCCCCCCCGGACCCGCGCTCTCGGAAGGCGTCAGGGCAGCCGACCCGTGACCTCCAGGATGTGGAGCTGGCGGAAGTCGCTGGCCGCGTTGGGCAGGGCGGTGAACGCCAGGAACACCCGGCCGCCCACCTCCACGAGGTCGGGTTCGCCGCAGGCCACCAAACCGGTGGGGATCTCCACGGTCTTCGCGCCGTCGAGCGTCGTGATCATGATCCGGTCCGCGCGCTCCGGATCCGACATGGTGTAGGCCACGGCACGGCCGTCGGGGGTCAACGCGGGGCCGGCGCGCATCGACAGGCGGACATCCCGGGCCAGGATGCGACGGCTGGTTCCGGCCTTGTCGGTGATGGCGATGTCCCAGTGGAGCTCGCCGCGCTCGTTGGTGAAGTAGAGGATGTTCTCCCCGGCCCAGATCGGGCGGGTCTGGTCCCCGTTTCCCCCGCGGAGCATGGTCGGCTCACTGCCCGGCCCGTGCCAGAGGAAGAGGTCCTCGCTGCCCTTGTTCTTCCGGGTGAACGCGAGCATCGTCCGGTCGGGCGAGAAGCGAGGTGCCGCCTCGGCCAGGGGGCTGGAGAACGTCGGCTGGACCTGGTTGTCCTGCTGGGACCAGAGGTAGAGGTCTCCGTTGCCCGACGCGTCGGACACGAAGGCGAGCCGCATGCCGTCCGCGGACAACGTGGGCCAGGTGAGGTCCCCCTTCACCTGGGCCTGGGTCAGGAGCTCGGCCGCGGCCTGACCCCCCGGCGTCCAGTAGTACAGACGCTGGGTGCCCCCCGAGTTGGACCCCTCGAAGACGACGTGCCCTTGCGGATGCCAGACCGGCCCGGCCACGACCGAGCCTCGACTCGAAAAGGACGAGGAAAGACCTGGTATCACGACTTTCTGGGGCACACCGGCATTGCCGGACACGATCTTGACCACGTAGAGGTCCACGGCGTCGCCGTACTGGTTCACCTCGAACGCGAGCCACTTGCCGTCCGGCGACCAGTGGGGATTGTACGCATGGCCGTCGTGCTGGACCTGGACCTGCCCGGCCTGGGCGGCCAGAAGCAGGGGCAGCAGGAAGGACGTGGCGATCATCAGTTGCTCCTGCGGGGTGCCAGCGTGAAGGCCAGCTGGCCCCAGGTGTACAGGCGGGATCCGTCGTTCTGCCCGCCGGCGTTGAGGGTGAGGGCTCCCTCGAGGGGACCCAGGGTGGCCAGGGCTCGGGAGACGCCGACGAGGACCCCCGGGGCCATGACCGTTCCTCGGGCTGCGACCACGCACCCGGCGCAGCCCGCCTGGGCGTCCTCACCCACGACTTCGGAGGTGTAGGCGCTCCCCACCGACCAGAGCGGGCCGGCGTTCAGCCACCAGTCGCCGGCCCTGAATCCCAGCCCGAGAAAGCCGTAGCCGGCGTTCAGGGAGGCGCCCCTGACCTCGTAGGGCTCGCCCAGCTCGGTGGTGATGCCCTCGGTGTCCGCGATCGGACTGCCGAAGCCTCCGTGCCAGCCCACCTCGGCCATCACGCCGAGGTGCCTGCCGAAGCCCGCCTCGATGCCGACACCTGCGCGTCCGCCCACCCCGTTCCAGCCCGACGGCTGGAATGCATCGGGATTCCAGGAAACCTCGGAGGGATCGCCCGCGCTCGTGAAGGCGGGCCCAAGGGTGAACCGAGGGCCGAGGTAGGCGATCTTCACCGGCTCACGCTCGGCCTTCTCGACCACGAGCGCCACCGCGGGGGAGGGCTCGCCGGCCTTCACGCTCACCGCCTGACCCCCGAAGCTGTACTCCCCCGCGGGGAGAAGCCCCTGGTAGCGTCCGGTCGTGGCGATGGCGTTCGCGGCCGCCTCGATGGAGGCACGCTGATCCGGCGCGAACGGCATCTGGTTGGCCACGAGGCGGACCGGGTCCTTCCTGCGGCTGCCCAGGTCCACGGTTCCGTAGCTGGCATCGAGCTCGGCAAGCCAGGCCGAGACCTCCTCGGTGCGCTCGAGATCGGAAGCTCGCGTCAGCCGCTCGTGCACCGCGTTGATGTCGCCCAAGCCGCGCGCTGCCTGGGCTGCGAGGTAGTGGTCGTCGTAGGTCAGCGCCACTCCCTCCAGCGCCTGCATCTCGCGGTAGGCGGCCTCCACGCCCTTCCAGGCATTGCGCTTGGCCAGTCGGCGCATCTCCTCCGAGAGACGAACGTGCTCGCCCTCCTCGAACGATCCGGCCTGGACCTCGGCGGCCAGGAGTGCGCTGACGACGAAGGGGGTGAGGAGCAGGGGGTGGAACATGGGCACCTCCGGACGGGAATCACAGGGTAGCGGTACGCGGTTCGGGCAGGGCGTGGATGGCGTGGCACGCCACGCGGTGCCCGCTTCGGGGTTCCAAGGCGGGCATGACGGTCTGGCACGCATCCACGGCGAACGGGCAGTCGGGGTGGAAGGGGCAGCCCACGGTCGCGAGGCTGCCGGAGGGCAGGGGCGCGGACCAGGGGTCGAACAGGAGCCGGCTGTAGGGATGGCGAGGTTCGGCGGTTCGGGGGTCGAAGGACTCGATGACCCAACCGTCGAGCATGACCATCGCGTGGGTGCACCAGGCGCGGGCGGTGGCCATGTCGTGGGTGACGAGGATGCACGCCGCATCGCGGGGAAGGTTGCCCACGAGATCCTCGAGCACCTCCTCCCGTCGCTTCGGATCGAGCCCGCTGGTGGGCTCGTCGGCCACCACGAGATGCGGGTCGAGGGCGAGCACCCTCGCGAGCGTGACCCGCCGTTGCTCACCGCCCGACATCTGGCGGGGAAGGGCGTCGCGCCGGGTGGCCAGACCCAGGCGCTCCAGGAGCGCGTCCGCCTCCTCCCGGGCCTGCGCCCTGGATCGACCCCGGAGGACGCGGAGGGTCTCGGCCACGTGCTCGGCTGCCGTTTGCTGGGGGTCCAGCGCGGACATGGCGTCCTGCGGCACGTACTGGAAGTGGACACGCCGGGGTTGCCGCTCCGCTTCGGAAAGCCCGTCCCAGCGCCGCCCTTCCAGCCACACCTCCCCTGAGGAGGGTTCCTCGAGGCCGAGCACGATGCGGGAGAGGGTGGTCTTGCCCGATCCGGACTGGCCGACGACAGCCAGCACCTGCCCTACGGACAGCTCCAGGTCCACGCCCTTGAGCGCCTCCACCTCCCGGGTGGGGCTCCAGGGCCACGGCCCACGCAGGACGAAGGTCTTCCGGAGGTCCTGGACCCGGACGATGGGCAAGGAAGGCCCAGCGGCGATCATGCGTCGATCCCTTCCGGTGTGCCGAAACGAACCACGATGTCGGCGATCCTCGTCACCGTGTCCTCGTGGTGCGAGATGAGCAGGAGGCCGCACCCTCGATCTCGGCAGACCCGGACGAGCAGCTCGATGATGCCTCGCCGGAGGATCGGATCGAGGCCGGTCTCTGGCTCGTCGGCGACCACCACGCTCGGGTGGGGCGCGATGGCCACCGCGAGCGCGGCTCGCTGGCACTGGCCGCCGGACAGCTCCTGGGGCAGGGATCCCGCGGTTCGAGGCGCGAGCCCCACCTCGGCGAGCAGGCCCCGCACCTCCCTGCCCGGGTCTTCGACCGGCGGGGTCCGCCGGGCCATCGCCAGCACCACCTGGCGCCCGATGGTCCGGCCGGGATTGAGCGCGCTTGCCGCCACCTGGGGAGCGTAGGTGAAGAAGGAGCCGCGCAGGGCGGAGGTTTCCCGCGCGAGGCGCTGCATCTCCGACCGGCCCCCGCCCAGGTGATCCCGGTACCAGTCCCGGTCCGCCTCGAGCCCCGGGTACCTCAAGGAGCCGCCGGCGAGCCCAGGGTCCACGTCCACGAGCCCCATGAGGCAGCGAGCGGTCAGAGACTTGCCCACACCCGAGGGTCCGACGAGCGCGGTGACCTGGCCAGCGCGCACGTCCACATCGATGTCCGAGACCAGCGTGCGCGAGCGTGTGCGCACCGTAAGTCCACGCAGTTCGACGAGCGGCTCGCCCGGCATCAGCGTGCCCTCGCGGCGTGGCCGAGGGCCATCGAGAGGAGCGCCGTGACCCCGACCAGCCCGAGGCCGAGGATCAGTGCGTGGATCGAGGGCACATCGAGCACCAGGCTCGAGTACCCCAGGTAGAGCAGATCGGCCCAGGACTTCGTGGAGTCCGAATGGGTGAACGACGGCTGCATGGCATCGAGCGCCAGGTACGAGAGCGCGATCTCCAGGAAGACCACCTGCATCAGCGTCTCGGCCCCCTGGCGCACGACCACGGGCCGGAGGTTTAAGCCGACGATGTGCCACAGGTAGATGCGCGTGCGGGAGAACCCATGGGCCCTCAAAGCCTCCACGAACCGCGCGCCGCCGAGCCGGCCCGCCACGGCCGCGGCCTCGTCCATGGCGCCCGGTGCGGCGAGCAGGGCCCACACCACGGCCAGGACGCCCAGGCCTCGCCAGTCGAGCGGCATGACGAGGGCCACCACCAGGATGACCACCATGCGGGGCAACGCGCCGACGATATCGCGGAGCACGTTCACGACGGCCTCCACCCGCTCGCTGCCCACGCACCGGACGAGGCCTCCCGCCACGCCCAGCAGGGTCACGAGGAGGCCGGCCACGACCGCCGGGGCCGCCACCACCCGGGCACCCTGGAGGGCGATCTCCGTCAGGGGTCGGCCTCGATCGTCCGCCCCGAAGGGCGGGAGGTCCAGCACGCCCACCCATGCCCGTGCCGGATCACCCTCTGAGAGCCGGTCGGGCGCCAGGACTGCCGCCAACGCGAGCAGCCCGAGGCAGATCCCCGCCACCGCGAGCCCGAACCAGCGCCGGCTCACGACGCCACCTCCGCCGGCAGAAGCGGCGCCCGGCGCACGTGCCAGGCCACGACCACCTCCACCAGGGCCTGCAGGAGCAACAGCACGGAGGACACGACGGCGAACCCGGTGGCCGCGGCCAGCACGAGGCCGAAGTCCTGGAGGATGGTCGCCCGCCAGAGCAGGTCTCCGAGGCCGTCGATCCTGAGGACGGCCTCCACGACGACGGCTCCGGAGAGCAGGTGCAGGAGGCGAGCCCGGAGCTGGCCCGCGAGGGACCCGGCCACGTTGGGAAGCATGTTGCCGAGCTCGCCCTCGCCACGCAGGAGCCCCACCAGGACGTAGGGCTGGGTGCGCTCCCTGTCGAAGACACCCCGCACCCCGACCACTGCGCCGGAGAGGGCGCCATCGGCCACGCCGAGCACGAGGGCACCGAGGAGGAGCCGTATGAAGGCGGCCTGGTCTCCGTGTGCATCGGCCCCGTAGCGGAGGAGGACGGCCGCGGCCGCCACGAGCGCGAGCACTACGGCAGGCACGAGCCCCATGGCCTGGAAGGCCGGATCGAGACGACGCGGCAGCCAGCCCACGCCAGCGGCGACCGAGGCCAGGAGCAGCGGGGTCGTGGCCAGGAGGATGAGCAGCACGGTGTTGGGGACCGCGGCGTCGAGGAGCTGCCGGACGGGCACGCCCTGGAGCACGCGCCAGGAGTTGCCCATGTCACCCGCCAAAGCCCCGCTCACCCAGGACCGGTAGAAGTGGACCGGCCCCCGGTCCAGGTTCCAGCGGGCCGCCAGCCCATCGGTGCCCCCACAGATCTCGGGCGGACAGATGATGCTGGCCGGATCGCCGGGCAGGAGCCAGATGAGCGCCGTGATGAGCGCCGGGACGGCTGCCGGCAGCGCCAGGGCCACCAGGACTCGGACCAGGGGCTGGGCCCACCAGCGCTTCACGAGCCCACCTCCCTCCGCCTAGATCTCGTACCGCCAGGCGTCGAACATCGTGAAGTAGTAGTAGGGCGAGATCGTGTTGCTCTTCACCTCGGTCCTCCAGGCGCTCTTGGTGTCGAGCTTCCAGAGGAACACGTAGGGCAGCTCCTCGGAGAGCCGCTTGTGAAGCTTGTGGTAGGCGTCCCGCGCTGCGGTGTCGGTCTTGGCCGTGTCGTACTGGGCGAGGAGCTGATCGATCTCGGTGTTGGAGTAGTTGAAGATGTTGCGGGTGCCCTTGCCACGGCTGCGGGTGAAGAACAGCTCGTTCACGTCCTCGACCTGACCGAACGACCACTTGCCCACGAGCAGGTCGTAGTCGGTGAGGCGACCGGTGACGGCCTCGGTGGTCCACTTGTCGGGTGGGATCTTGAAGACCGTCGAGCCGAATCCCGCGCCCTCGAACTGGTTGCCGATGTAGGACAGGATGTCCGGAGCCTCGTTGTCGAGGGACTTCTCCATGCCCAGGCGGAAGGACAGGGGCTGCCCCTTGAAGGTCCACCGGCCGGCCACCTTCACCATCCCCGCCTGCTTCAGGAGCGCCTGGGCGCGGGCCTGGTCGGATCGCTCGTTGGGGAGCACCGCCTGGTTGTAGTACGGAGACGTGGGGACGAACGGCCCGGAGATGAACTCGCAGGGGCTGTTGCGCTCACCGGGCTTCACGCCGATGGCCTTCTCCCGGAGCTCCGTGCGATCGAGGACCAGGTTGAGGGCTTGGCGGACGCGCTTGTCGTCGAGGGGGGGCTTCTTGGTGTTGACAGCGACGAACCACCAGGACCGCAGATCGTAGGACTTGAGGGTGAGTTCGTCGGACGCGGCCACATCGGCTCGGAAGTTTGGCGCGACCTCGATGATCCCCTGCACGGAGTTGTTGATGAGCGCCTTGATGGCCAGGAGGGGATCCCCGCTCTCCTGGAGCTGCATCTGTCCGATGCCGGGCTTGTGGTGCGTGTTGCCATACCCGGTGAACGTGACGCCCCTCGTCCCCCGGCTTCCCGCCATGGCGCCCGTACCGGTGGGCCGCGCGGAAAACTCCACGTCCGGGCTGATGGCGGTCCGGCCGGAGAAGACGTGCCGGGGCATGACCGAGAACCCGAGCCGCTCCTGCGGGTTGTGCACCACGCGGGTGAACTGGACGATCGCCGTGTTCTTCCCGTCCTCCTTGCAGCCGGTCAGGATGTCCCGGTAGCCCTCCGCGATGGGGCTGGGCGTGCCGGGGTCGAGCAGCGCGTCCACGGTGAAGCAGATGTCGGCCGCGGTGAGCGGCTTCCCATCGTGCCACTTGACGCCCTCCACGAGATCGATCTTGAGCGACTTCCCGAGGTCGGTCACCTGGCTGCTCTTGACCAGCCGGCTCACGAGCTCGTTGTTGACCGGATCGTGGTAGAAGAGCCGGTCGAACACCAGCTCCTGCGCCCGAAAGTCCACCATCTTGGCGGCATAGAGTGGATTCAGGGTCGTCGGGAGAGCACCTTCGTAGTAGGTCAGGAGAGCTCCCGTCGAGAGGACGGCGGCCGACATTCCGACAGCGACCACCAGATCACGGCTTCGACCCATGGCGTGGCTCCTCAGTGCATGGGGACGCCGGGCGCACTCTCCCGTCCGATCCGCACCTGGAGTGCGTCGAGCGGGATGCGGGCGACCTCGACCCCGGGAATACGCCCTTCCTGGGCGTGAAGCAGGTCCGCGGCGCGGGAAGCGTTCTTGTTGCCTGCGTTCCAGGCCGCGACAGAGAGCAGGTAGGCCGGTTCGGCGGCGGACCCGATGCTGAAGTCGACCGCGTGGAGCCGAAGCAGGCCCATGGCGCGGTCGTCCCCGGCCCGGCCCGCGATCCGCTCGGCCTCGCGGAGCACGCCCAGGCGTGCCAGTTCTCCGAACGAACGGTGGAAACCCTGTTCGCCGCCCCCCCGGATCCTCATGGCCGCCAGGAGCTGCTCGAAGAGCCCCTGGGCACGGTCGTTCGCGCAATCGACCCGGATGGCCCCTTCCTGCACGCAAGGGGCGATGACCGCGGCGATGGGGCTGCGACCGACCCAGGCGTCCAGGTCCGATGGCCCTTCGGCCGCCAGGGCGGCATCGCCGGGCGCGAGCAGGGTGGACCCGAAGAGGCACTCCATCGGGACGGGCATGGGGGGAGCCAGGACCGAAGGCTCCCCCGGGAGCCGCCAGGGGGCCAGCAGGAGCGTGATGGCGCCGTCCGCGGAGGGCAGGGCCTGCCGCGCCGCCGCCTCGTGCCAGAGCGCCAGCTTGAGCAGGACGCCCGGATCCGCAACCCGGACCTCCCGCCCCTCCACCGTGTCCGAAAAGACGTGGCAGGAGGGCGTCGCGAGATCGGGCAAACGTCCGGGGGTGACCGGATCGACGGCCCCTGGCGTGGCGTCCAGGGGCGTCGCCGGCGGCCACTCGGCTGAGTCTCGCAGCCAGCGGGACCAGGCTGCCGCGGGTCCGGTCAGCGAACCGGGAGCCCCGGCCAGACAGGTGGCGAGGGAACCGACCGCCCGGTCCGGCTCGCCCAGGAGGATCTCGGAGATGCCCACGACGCAGTCCACCTGGGGCGGATCCTCCTCGCGCCGCTCGTCACGCCACAACACCACCGTGGCCCGCGCGGCGAGATGGGCGGCCTGGCGGAGCGCGGCGGACATCTCCAGGTGGGCGCGCGCCTGTCCGGCCGGCACGGGCGGGGATCCACCGAAGGCCTGGAGCGCCGCGGGGTAGTCGCGTCGCATCACGAGCGCCGCCCATCCCGGGTGCGCCTCGTAGGGTGCCCGGGTGGCGGCGTCGGCCATGACCACGGGCCAGGTCTGGGTCACCAGGGCCCCGGAGAGCACGGCCTCGCTCGGCTTCTGGGCCTCGGGGGACGCCGGTGGGCCGCCGCACCCCTGGGCGAGGAGGAGCACGAGTACCCAGCCCGCCCGGCGGGCCCCCATGTCTACTTTCCCTCGCAGAACTGGCGGTTCCCCGCTGCGGAGACGCAGAGTGCCATGGCGTTCTTGGTGTCCTGCCCGCTCACCCGGGCATAGTCCAGCCACTCGCGGGCGTAGGCCTTGGTGGTGTTCCGGTACCGGGTCGCCTTGGCCTCGTTCTCCTCCGTACGGCTCTCGACGTACGCCTCCTCGGCCGCCTGCCAGATCCGGTTCGCGGCCTCGGCCTTGAGCTTGAGGAGTGCCGCGACGCGCGAGACGTAGGTGGCTCCCTTCCAGTTGGCCTTGTTCTCGAGGGCGTAGTCGGCCCAGCGGATGACGCCGTTCGCCCGGCCCACGTCGAGGCGTGACAGGTAGATGGCGTACTTGAAACAGAGGTCCGGATCGGAACGATCGATCTCCTCGAGGTGGCGCTTCATCAGCCGGGCCCACGTGGCCTTGTCGCCGCGGGCCTCGGCGTCGTTGAGCAGCACGCGGCTCACCTTGTCCTTCTCGGTCTGTCGGCCGGCCGAGGCCAGCCGGTCCTCGAGGCAGGAGCGCTGGCCTCCAGAAAGCTGGCCCATCAACGCGCTGGATTCGAGCGCCACGAGGTCGTTGCAGGTTGCGGGTGCGACGCCAGCCACCGCCGCGGAACCCGAGGCACCCTGGCTGGGGAGGCTCCCGGTGGGAGAGAACCCGGGCCGCATGCCGGCCCCTCCGCCGGTGGCGGTCGCCCCCGCCTGGCCGGTGGCCGAGGGAGACGAGACCGGGAGGCGGCCCTGCGAGGTCGCCGCGCCGGACGCCGACCCCGGGTCTACGGGGAAGGGGGTCCGGCCCGCATCCGGCCCGGCGGCCAGCCGTTCCTCCTCGGCTGGCACCTCCTCGTACGGCTCCTCGTACGGCTCCTCGGGAGGCGCGGCCTCGGCCACCCGCTCGCTGTACGACGACAGGGGGGCGAACGGGGACAGGCCGGGAGCGCCTTCGAGCGTGAACCAGTCGAACCTCAACTCCGCGGGCATGGGCACTCCCTGGCTGTCGAGGCGCATGTCCGCGTTCAAGGCCACGCCGTCCACCACGCAGCCGGCCCAGCCGTCCGGGCAGGGCAGCGGGGGGAACACGCCGGCCAGGTCGGACCAGGCCACGGCATGCACCGGTCCGGCGAGGAGGGTGGAGAGGAGCAGCACCTGCACGGGGTCTCCCTTCAGTAGGCGGGGGCTTCCGAGCCCTCGTCGCGTGGCTCGTCGCGTCCGAACTGGATGACGGGCTCCTCGATCTCCTCGGTCTGGAGATCGAGGCGGGCCAGCTCGACGGGGATCTTGTTCTTGCGCTTCCGTACGCTGTACTGGATGATCTGGGTGACGTACCCGGGCGCCGAGATCTCGAGTTGCAGATCCATGCCGGGTACGAAGGCCATCTCGGAGCCATCGGGCATGTAGAGGACCGTGGCCTCCCACGACCCGTCCACGGCGTTGACCCGGTGCCGGTCGGACTCGTCGGGGTGGCGGACCACGGCCGTGGCGATGGGCTCGCCCTCCGTGTCGGTGACGACGACCTTGACGGGGACGCCCGCTGCGTCCTTGGACCGGGCCTCGGCGACGTCGGAGAGAGACAGCGCGGCGAGGATGCACGCGATCAGGAAGGATTTCATCCACCACCTCCGGCGGAGAGGAATGCGTCGAGGGGACCGCCCGCCAGCAGCTCGGCGGCGGAACGGCCGTCGCCAGCGGCCAGCAGGGCCCGAGCCACCGAGGGCGACGGCTCGGTCCCGGCGATGGCCTTCGCGGCCTCCGGGTCCTTGGAGACGAGGAGAATCGCGGCGGTGGCCCGCGCGTCCGCGAGCCCGCCCGGAGGCGCGACGTCGGTGAGCCCGTCGAGCAGGCCCGCGCAGCGGGCCGCGTCCCCCTCCGCACACGCCACGATCCCGCGCGTGGCCTGCACGCGCCACTGCTGTCCCTGGGGAGGAAACCCCACGCTCTCGACGAGGTTGCTCGCCACCTGGGTCTCGCCTGCCGCGGCTGCGCGACCTGCCCACAGGAGGAGAGACTCGGGGCGGGATGGGTGATCCGCGGGCAGGGACATCACGAGCTCCTCGGCCGACCGGACCGCCACCTGGCGGCTGCCCAGCGCCCACAGGGCCTGTGCCTCAGAGAGACCCTGAACCCGGGGATCTCCGTCCCCGAGAAGGGTCAGGTACGCACGGGCGGTGTCGGCCACGCGCCGGTCGGGACTCGACCCCGCGGTCTGGAGCAGGGCGGCGGCCTTGTCCCGTTCTCCGTCGGCGAGCGCCACCTCGGCCGCAAGGAGCGCACCCGCGGGTTGGCCGGAGGCCTCTCCCAGCGCACGCGTCTGATCGAGGTCGCCCCGCGCCAAAGCCACCAGCGCCCGACGCACCGTGATCTCGCCCTTGCGCTCCTCGGCCTTGGGCTGGATCTCGGCGAGGATCCGATCGGCGGTCTCCCAGTCCCGGCTCAGGTAGGCGCCGTAGGCAGCCGCGACCGCGGCGTCCACCGAGTCCGGATGCTGGGAATGGGTGGCGAGCAGAGCCTCGATTCCGCCGGGGAGATCCCCCTGGCGAAGCTTGTCCGTCGCGCCCTGGATGGCTCCGGCTGCCGGATCTTCGCCTCCTCCACATGCAGCGAGCACCAGGGTGAGGAGCGGAAGGAGGATGCGCATGGAGGACTCCGAGGGAGGGACCTTCGGGAAGATGCCTATTAACCACATGAGGAGGGATCCCTGCAAGAGAGGACTGGCGGGGCCCGACGGGCCGTGGACGGGATGTGCCGCCGCCGAAGCCCCGGGATCCCCAGGCCCGGTGGGCCCGGTGAAGCTCGGCATCCGGGCTCCCGCGGCCTCGCCTCCGAGCGCATCCGGATGCCTGCCGTGCCCCGACCCCGGTTCGTGGCGGTGCAGGACCCGGGTGTTACCTTTGTCATCGTCCGTCCGGTCGCAGCGCCAGCCGCGGTGGCCGCCAGGACCCGGACGTGCGGGCGCACCACGGTGGCTCCGGACAACAACCAGGAACTCGACGTCACGCTCCTCGACGAGCTTTCCGCGGGGAGTTCCGCGCGTACTTGGCGAGCCGAGGTCCGGGACGCCGACGGTGCAGGCCGCATCCTCGCGGTCCGGATCCTGCGAGACAAGGGGCCCGACCTCGAGGAGACGCTCCACCGCATGCGGGAGGAGAACCGAAGGCTCGCCCGCCTCTCCCACCGGCACATCGTGCGCGTGGAGGAGGTGTTCGCGTTCGAGGGGTACCCGGCGATCCTCGCGGAGTACGTCGAGGGGATGGATCTCTCCCAGGTCGTAGATGCCCTGCGGGGTACCCGGCGGCGCTTCCCCGCCCGGGCCGCGCTGGAGGCCGGGGTGGCCACGGCCGATGCCCTGGACGCCGCCAGCCGGCAGCTTTCTGCGGGGCAACGCGAACCGACCGGGGGGGTCGATCTGACGCCCTCCAGCCTCGTGCTGGGCGCAGACGGCGTGCTCAAGGTGCAGGACTTCGGCCTCACCCCCACCTCCTCGTCCCGCGGTTCGGCGACCGGCATGGTCCGCCTCGGATCCTGGACCTACATGGCTCCGGAGCGCAAGGCGGGGTCCCAGGGCGACCACGCCTCCGACGTCTACTCCCTGGGCCTCGTGCTGATCGAACTGCTCTCCCCGGAGCCCCTCCCCGGCCTCCCGGTGTCGGTCTCCGAGCACGACGCCGTCCTCAGGGCGCACCTCGCCCGCCTGGGCCCGCTCGGCATGCCGAACGAGGCCTGGACGCGCGCGCTGGGGGACCTGCTGCTGCTGATGACCTCCTCGACCCCGGGCCATCGGCCCACCGCCCAGCAGGTCGTGGACGTGCTCCGACAGTATGCGGAACAGGCCGAGGGGGACGGGCTGGCTGCCCTGGCTTCGGGCGTGGTCCGAGCGGCTCCCGACATGCGTCGGTCCTCCCGCTCCGAGGGAGATCTTTCGGGGACACGCTTTCGCCTCCCGGTCGGCGGAAGCGAGGCGCCCAGGGCCCGGCGGGCGGAGGGGCCCCCTCCGACCCCCCAGGACCCAGCCCTCGACGACGAACCCGCCCCCACGGTCCAGGGTACGCCCTGGGTGGCCCACCCGACGATCGCCCCGCTGGACGACACCTACGCCTCCATCCGGGCGCCCGGGTCCGGCCTGTCCCGGCCCCTGCCCCTGGGGCCGATCCTGGCTCCCGGTGCATCGTCCGGTACGTCCTCGGCGGCCGGATCCGCTCCTCCACCGCCCCTGCGAGCCACCCCCGCTCCCCGGCCGCCGGCGGTGCTCCCTTCCCAGCCCACGGCCCCCGCTCCCCCTCCGGTGGCGTACGCCCCCCCTCCACGGCCTGCCGCGCCCGCCGCACCCGTCGCGCGTCGCCAGCGGAGCCCGTGGACGTGGATCGCCCTGGCGGTCCTGGCCCTGTTCGCGTTGGGGATCCTGGTCGTGGCGGGTGCCGGGTTCGCCTGGGTGTTGCTCTCCCGAGAGGCTCCGGCACCGAGCGCCACGCCCCTCACGGTCCGGCCTGGGGATCCGTCCATCCAGTGGATCGAGGTCCAGGCGGACGGAGCCGCGCCCACGAGGACCAGGGGCGCGTTCAAGGGCGATGTCCCGGCCGGGCGGTACGACCTGGCGGTCAAGGTGGTCGGTCGAGGTGCCGTCCGTGGATCCCTCGACGTCGGCTCGGCGCCTGTGGACCTGACCTGCAAGCCGGGAAAGGAGGGCAGGGTCCTCTGCAGCGGCGGGGGCGGTCACCCCACGGTCGAACTGGCACCCTGAAGCGACCCACCGCCGGCCGGCGGCCCGTCGGTACGCGGGTCGCCCATGGGTTCCGACAGGGGGTCACTTGCCCCGAGGTGGCTTCCGGGTGAGGTTTCCGGCCAACCCGACCCCAGCGACCCGCCATGGACCTCCATCGAGCCGGCACCGTCGCCCTGGTCGGCCGCCCCAACGCCGGGAAGAGCACGCTGCTCAACCAGATTCTCGGTGTGAAGGTGGCTGCCGTGGCGGACAAGCCGCAGACCACCCGCAACCGCATCGCCGGCATCCACAGCGCGCCCGGCTTCCAGGCGATCCTGGTCGACACGCCCGGGCTCCACCCCCCCCACTCCCTGCTCAACCAGGTCATGGTCCGGACCGCTCGGAAGGCCATCGAGGAGTGCGACGTCGTCTGTTGGATCGTGGACGGAGAGGTCGCGGTGGGCGCTCGATCCGTGCCGAGCGAGGCGGAGGCGTTCGTGGGCACGAACGTGCTCACCCCGGGCCACCGGTTGGTGGTGACCCTCAACAAGGTGGACACCTGCGCCAGGGAACTCCTCCTGCCGGTCATCGCCGCGTTCCACGCCTATACGGGCGGAGCCGACGTGGTGCCCGTGTCCGCGCTCACCGGTGAGAACGTCGATCGCCTCCTCTCGGTGCTGGGTGCCCTCCTGCCCGAGGGGCCGGCCCTCTGGCCGGAGGACCAGGTCGTGGAGGCGAGCGAGCGCTTCGTGGTCGGCGAGATGATCCGTGAGAAGCTCGTCCGTGCCACTCACGACGAGCTCCCGTACGCCACGGCCGTGGAGGTCGAGGCGTTCGACGAGAGCGAGCGCGAGGGCGATCGCGCGCTCGTCCGCATCCATGCCCGGATCGTGGTGGAGCGCGCCAGCCAGAAGGCCATCGTGATCGGTCGGGGCGGGGCCATGATCAAGCGCGTCGGGAGCGAGGCCCGTCGCGACATCGAGGCTCTGCTCGGCTGCCACGTGCATCTCGCCCTCTTCGTCGCCATCGAGCCCGACTGGACCCAGAGCCCGCGCCGTCTCCGCGCGTTCGGATACGGGTAGACCCGTGCCAACCATCGTCGCCATCGTCGGCCGCCCCAACGTGGGCAAGTCCACGCTCTTCAACCGCATCGTCGGACAGCGGCGCGCCATCGTGCACGACCGACCGGGCGTCACCCGGGATCGTCTGTACGGCTCGTTCGTCCACGCGGGTCGCCCCTTCGTGGTGATGGACACCGGCGGCTACGAACCCAGCGAGCCGGGCGTCAGCCTGCTGGCCGCCATGCGCACCCAGGTCGAGGCGGCCATCGCCGAGGCCGACGTCCTGCTGCTCGTGCTCGACCGCACCACGGGCCTGCTTCCCGCGGACGAGGAGGTCGTCGCCCTCCTGCGCGCCACCGAGAAGCCGCTCCTGGTGGGGGTGAACAAGGTGGACGAACCCCGCCACGAGAACGATCTGGCCGACTTCTGGAGCCTGGGGTTCGATCGGCTCTTCGCGGTGAGTGCCGAGCACGGACGGGGCATCGGCGACCTGCTCGACGCCGTTGCCGAAGTGGCGTCCACCCCGATTGATGCGTTGGAGCCGGAGGATTTCCCCGACGACGATGGGGAGGGCCTCGCGGTGGAGTCCGAGGAAGGCGACGCCGACACGGACCTCGACGAGAGCGAATCCCAGGAGGCCTCCGGCGTGGGCCCGCCGGAGATCCGCATCGCGATCCTGGGCCGCCCGAACGTGGGGAAGTCCACGCTGGCGAACCGCCTCGTCGGAGAGGACCGCCACCTCGTCCACGACGCCCCGGGGACCACGATGGACGCGGTGGACTCGGTCTTCGAGGCCATGGGCCACCGCTTCCGCCTCGTGGACACCGCGGGGATTCGTCGACGCGCCCGTATCGACGACCGTCTGGAGAGCGTGGCCGTCTCGCTCGCGATCCGGTCCATCGAGCGTTGCCACCTCTCTTTGCTCCTCGTGGACGCGGTGGAGGGGGCGTCGGTCCAGGACGCCCGCCTCGCCCACCTCGTGGCCGATCGAGGCCGCGCGCTCGTGTTCCTCGTCAACCGCTGGGACCTGGTGCGGGATCGTCCCGACCGGACGGCACGGATCCTGGAGGACGAAATCCGGACCGCCATCCCCCACGCCACCTGGGCGCCCATCCTCTACACCAGCGCCAGGACGGGGAAGGGGTGCCAGCGGATCGTGCCCGTGGTCCTGAAGGCATGGAGCGGGTTCGCGCGCCGCATCCCCACGCCGGATCTGAACCGGTTCCTGGGTCGTTTGGAGGCCACCCAGCCCCCGCCCCAGCGGTTCCACCACCCGGTACGGCTCCTGTACCTCGCCCAGACCCGGGTCCGGCCGCCCACGTTCGCGCTGGTCAGCAACACGCCCGAGGGCATTCCCGACGCGTACCGGCGCTTCCTGGAGCGCCGGATCCGGGAGACCTGGGATTTCGAGGGCACACCCATCCGCATCCACGTGCGCCGTCGTCGCAAGATCGGAGCCCCCCGATGAGCGACCCCCGCATCCGCATCCTCGACGACGGGGTCGTGAACCGGATCGCGGCGGGCGAGGTCGTGGAACGGCCGGCGTCCATCCTCAAGGAACTCGTCGAGAACGCACTCGATGCCGGAGCGACCGACATCCGGGTGGACATCGAGGGCGGCGGCGGACGCCTGGTGCGCGTGGCCGACGATGGCCACGGCATGTCCCGGCCCGACGCGCTCCTGTGCATCGAGCGACATGCCACGAGCAAGATCCGCACGGATGCGGACCTCGCGGGGGTGGCCACCCTGGGGTTCCGCGGCGAGGCCCTCGCCTCCATCGCCGCGGTGAGCCGGTTCGAGCTGGTCACGCGCCGCCCCGAGGACGAGGCCGGCACTCGGCTCTTCGTCGAGGGCGGGCGGCTCGTGGCGGTGGAGGCCTGTGGCTGCCCTGCCGGAACACGGGCCACCGCGCGCGATCTCTTCTTCCAGATTCCCGCACGCCGAGCCTTCCTGCGGTCGGCCGCGACCGAGTACGCGCATTGTCTCGAGGCCCTCGTGCGCCTCGCCCTCCTCAGGCCCGACGTGGACTTCGCGGTCACGCACGACGGCCGGGAGACGCTCAGGGCTCCCCGCGAAGCCGACTCGAGCCGCCGCGTGGCCTCCCTGCTCGGGGCGGCCGCCGAAGGACTGCGTCACGTGGAGTTCGCCACCGAAGCCGCCCAGGTACGAGGCTTCTGCTCCCCGGCCGGCGTACACCGGCAGGCCTCTTCGGGGGCCGCCTGGCACTACGTCAACGGCCGGTTCGTGCGGGATGGCGTGCTCCGGCGGGCCGTGGCCGAGGCCTACCGCGGGCTCGTGCCGCTTGGCCGCCACCCGGTCGTGGTCCTCGATCTCACCGTTCCACCCGGGGAGGTGGACGTCAACGTCCACCCCACCAAGGTAGAGGTCCGGTTTCGACGGCCCGCGGAGATCGAGTCCGCCGTGCGGACGGCCTTGGGCGAGGCCCTCCAGGAGCACCGGCCGATCCGGCCCGAACGTCCCGTACCCGTGCCTCCTCCTCGGATCCAGGCCCCCCTCCCGCTGCCCCGGCGCACGGAACCGCTTCCGGTGCTACCGGACGGGCCCGGTCTCGTGGCGGACGCGCCTCTCCCGCCGCGCCCACCACCGGATGCTACGCTCGCGATCGGGCGGGGCCCGCCCGCGCCCTCCCGCTCGGGGCAGGCGGGCACGCTCCCGGTGGGGAGCTACGCGGACCTGCGCGTCATCGGGCAGCTCGCCGGGTCCTTCGTGCTGTGCGAGGCCGAGGGCGACCTCGTGCTGGTGGACCAGCACGCGGCCCACGAGCGGATCACCCTCGAACGGCTCCAGCGCGCGGCCGCGGCCGCTGCCCGCGGTGGGCCCGCCCCGGCCCAGGTGCTGCTCTCCCCCGTGCTGGTGGAACTGCCCGCAGCCCGCGCCGCCGCCCTGGAGGCAGGGCTGCCCAGCTTGATGCAGATCGGGATGGACGTGGTGCCCTGGGGAGACCGGACGTTCGCCGTGCGTTCGGTGCCAGCGGGCCTTCCCGGCCTGGATCCGGAGGCCGTGGTGCGGGAGGTGGCCGAAGACCTCGCGGCCGAGGGATCGGGCCAGCCCTTGCGCGACCGGGAGGCCCGCATCCTGGCCACGCTGGCCTGCCACACCTCCGTCCGGGCGAACCATGCCCTCTCGCTGGTCGAGATGCGCGCGATCCTCGACGGGCTCGACGCTGTGGACCATGCCGTGTGCGCCCATGGTCGCCCGGTGGCCATCCGCATCTCCGCTGCCGAGATCCGAACCCGGTTCCACCGCGCGTGAGTTCTCCCCTTCCCGTCCTGCTCCTCGCGGGCCCCACGGCCGCCGGAAAGACGGCCGCGGCTCTCCACGTGGCGCACGGATGGGGGGCGCGGATCGTCTCCGCGGACGCGATGCAGGTGTACCGGGGCATGGACGTGGGCACGGGCAAGGCACCGCCGGCCGTGCTCCGGCGCTTTCCCCACGCCTGCGTGGACGTCCGGGATCCCGACGAGCCCTGGTGCGCCGCGGACTTTGCCCGAGAGGCCGATGCCGCCGTGGCTGGATGCGGGCCGGTGGTGGTGGTGGGCGGGACCGTGTTCTACCTTCGCACCTTCCTCTTCGGCCTGGCCCCCACGCCCGGCAGCGACCCCGAACTCAGGGCCGCACTCGAGGCCGAGCCCGATCCTCACGCGATCCTCGCAGCCACGGACCCGGTGCTCGCAGCCCGCCTGCACCCGCACGACCGGGTGCGCGTGGTGCGGGCCCTGGAGGTTCACCGGCTGACGGGCCGACCGCTGTCCGCATGGCACGCGGACGACCGGCGCGAGGTGCGCCATCCCCACCGTGTGCTGTGGCTCGATCGTCTCGACCTCTACGCCCGCATCGACGCCCGGGTGGAGCGCATGATGGAGCGCGGGTACCTGGCCGAGGTCCACCGCCTGCTCGAGTCGGGTGTCGCTCCGGACCTCAAGCCCATGCGGTCCCTGGGGTACCGGCACCTCGCCGACCACGTCGTCCACGGGCTCGCGCTCGGCGAAGCCGTGCGGCGCACGAAACGCGACACGCGCCACTTTGCGCGCAAGCAACGGGCATGGAGCCGGCAACACGCCGACTGGATCCGGGTCGATGCCCAGGACCGGGGGGCGGTGCTGGCCCAGGCCGAGGCGCTGTGGGGTCCGCCGGTACGGCGCGTGCACCCCCTGTGAGCGCGACGCCCTGTGCACTCGCCATCCCGAGGCCCTTCCAGGTACCCGGAGGTGTCGATGGGTGTCGCAAGGGGCCTGGGGTCCCACGTCATTCGAGACCCGGTGCGCCTCCTGGCGTACTGGACAGGAAGTTCACGAACACTTCGAGGGCATACGGGTAGAATGAGCGTGCTCGCGCTGTTCCGGGTGACCCCATGCGTACGCTCCTGCTCCTTCCAGCCCTTCTCCTCCCCGCCTGCACCGACGGTGCCGGCGACGTGGACCCGAGGTGGCGTGCCTCACAGATCCGCGCTTCGGACGCCGCTGTCGGCTTCTTCGCCACGCCCCCCATGGCCGTGGCCGACACCGCCGACACCGCCCGTGCCACCGGACGGGTGTCCTCGGTGTCCGTCGAAACCAGCCGCGATGGATCCACCTGGGACGAGGTCGCGGACGTGGACTGGGTCGAGAGCGGGCCGTTCGCCCTCGACCTGGTCATGGTGGCCGACAACAGCGGGAGCGAGGCTGCCTGGCTCGACGAGATCATTGAGGCCATCTCGGAGTTCGGCGACCTGATCCTGACCCGATCCCCGGACGACCGCGTGGGCCTGGTGCGAGTCAGCACCGTGGCCAGCGTCCTCACCGAGTTGACCTCGGACGCCGAGGTCTTCGCCGAGGCCGCCGGGGAGATGTACGAGAACGAAGGCTGGACCGCGCTGTGGGACGGAATCCGCCTGGGAAACGAGGTCCTGGAGCAGGGGGCCCTGGTGTCCGAGAGCAGCGCAGACGCACTCTCGGTGTGCGTGGACGAGCACTACCGGGCGCTTCTGACCTACACCGACGGCGACGACAACAACTCCGCCGACGAGCACGACACCCGCTACGAGGGCGACGGCATCGACACCACGCTGGAGGACGTGGAGGCCCTGACGGTCCACGAGGTGGCCACGCCCGTCCACACGGTTGCGGTGGGTGCCGAGGTGGATGTGGAGACGCTGGAGGAGGTCTCCAGCGTCACCGGCGGGCGCCACGTGGAGATCGATCGCTACCACACGCTGCGCGGCACCCTGCAGTCGGCTGCGTCGGCCTTCGAACGCACGATCCCGGTGTGCTTCGTGGTCGAGGACTGCGACGCGGTCCTCGCCCGCGTCACGGTCGAGACCCTCGAGGCCGGCGAGTCCACCACCGAGATCTTCGAGGTGGACCTGCCCCCGGTCTGCCGCTGAACGGTCGAGATACACTCCTCATCGTCTTCCGCCTCGGAGGCCCTCGTGCCGATCTTCACGCTCGAGGAGTATGCCCGGCCCGGACAGCGCCCGTCCTTCGAGGAGGCCTGGGACCGCCTGCCGGTCCTGCGCACCTGGGACGGGATCCGCGTACGGTGGCTCGGACCGCTGGTGGACCTTGCCCACGACGTCTGGCTCGAGGACATGGCCCAGGCCGCCTGGGGCTACCTCGAGGGGTGCGGGTGGGTCACCGAGTACGAGGAGGGCGGGCCCATGCTCGACGCCAAGGGTCGGGTCCGCAAGGCCTGGATGCGCGCCTTCGGTCGCGCCGTGCGCATCCTGGCCGATGCGGGTCGGGACGCCGGCCCCGAGTCCGATCCTGATCGCTGGGGCTCGTGGCTCGCCTTCTCGCTGACCGAGCCGCGCGCCGTGGTGGAGCGCGCCGCCCGCCTCCGCGGCGCCATTCGGTAGGCCCGGTCTCCATGCTCCTCGGAGGCCACGAGTCCACGGCCGGCGGCCTCGCACGGGCCTTCGGCCGCGCCCGCGCCGACGGGTGCGAGGCCCTCCAGGTCTTCACCGCCTCCCCCCGTCGCTGGGAGGCACCTCGGCTTCCCCCCACGGAGGTGGAGGCCTGGCACACCGCCCGGGCCGCCACGCCCGAGGTACGGGCCGTGGTGGCGCACGCCGGCTACCTCCCGAACCCCGCCACCCCCAATCCCGCCCTCGCGGCCCGCACCCTCGCCACGTTGACCGCGGAGATCGACCGGTGCGAGGCACTGGGCATCCCTCTCCTCGTGCTCCATCCAGGGACCGGACCCCGCGGCGACGAGCCCCGGGCCTCGGCGGTGGAACGCGCAGCGGTGACCCTTGCCGTCCTCCACGCCGCGCGCCCCTCGGCCCGGGTGGTGCTGTGCGTGGAGTGCACCGTGGGTCAGGGCCTGGGCGGAGACCCGGCCGAGATCGGCGACATCCTCGCACGGGCCGAGGCCGCCGGCGCCGACCCGGACCGTCTGGGCACCTGTCTCGACACCGCCCACCTGCACGGCGCGGGCCACGTGCTGGCCGAAGACGGCTGGGATCGGGTGATGGATGCCTTCGAAGCCGCCGTGGGCCGAGCCCGCATCCGTGCGGTCCACTTGAACGACACCGCCGTCCCGCTCGGCAGCCGCCGCGACCGCCACGCACCTCTGGGCGAGGGCGCGCTCGGGCTCGCGGTGTTCCGTCGGATCGTCAACGATTCCCGCCTCGGCAGCGTCCCCGGGATCCTGGAGACGCCGTTCGACGCCACCCTGCCAGCCCCTCGCCGGGCGGAGATAGGGCTCCTGCTCGGCCTGCGCGCGTGATCGACCCACAAACCGTTGCCTTGCCGACCTGGAGGCCCCATGCGTCCCCCGCCCTCGATCCTCCCCTTCCTGGTCCTCCTGGCCGCCTGCGGCGACCCGGAGGAGACCGGCGACGACACCGGCACCCCGGCTCCGGTGGCGGTATGGCCCGAGTGGGCCTGGATGCCCTGGGCCTGGGAGGACGCGCCCGACGCGGACTCGACCCTCGCCCTGGTGGATGGGTACCAGTCCCGCGACATCCCGCTGGGCGCGGTGATCCTCGATGCGTCCTGGGCCAACCCGGAGGCAGGCTTCGAGTGGGACGCGACCCGCTTCCCGGATCCCCAGGGCCTGGTGGACGCCCTGCACGCCCGCAGCGTACGCACGCTCCTGTGGCTCGCCCCGGGCATCGACGTGCAGGCGAAGGCGTTGTGGGCCCATGCCCGGGAGAACGGCTGGTTCATGCTGGAGAGCGCCGACTCCGACGCCAAGGTGCTCGACTGGTGGGGCAGCCAGGGCAGCCTCCTGGACCCCTTCAATCCCGAGGCCGTCGCGTGGTGGCACTCGCTCTGGGAACCCCTCCTCGACCTGGGCATCGACGGCTGGAGATGCGACGATCTCGACTCGCCGGCCCTCCTCGCGCCCTACTCGCCCGCGCTCGGCCGCCTGGTGACGCGCGCCGAGTACGCCGAGGCCTACTACCGCGACGTCTTCGACCACACGCAAGCGGTGCTGGGCGAGGATCGCCTCGTCCACGCACGCGCCGTGGACAACAACGGATCCGGCCAGGGCGGCGAGGAGGTCGCCTTCGCACCCCGGGATCTCACCTGGGCGGGCTGGGCGGCCGACCAGGACGCCACCTTCGAGGGGATGGAGGACGCACTCGACAACATGTACTGGTCCGCCGAATACGGGTACCTCGCCTTCGGTCCCGACATCGGCGGCCTCAGGGACGACGGCTCGAAGCTCGGTCGGAGCCGGGAGGTGTTCCTGCGGTGGGCCGGTGTGGGCGCCTTCGGCCCGGTCATGGAGAACGGCGGGAGCGGCGAGCACCGCCCGTGGGCGTTCGACGAGGAGACCGCACGCATCTACAAGGACTTCGCGGACATCCACGTGGCCCTCCTGCCCTGGATGCGGCAGCGGGGCGCCGAGGCCTTCGCCGAGGGGCGCTCGCTCTTCTCCTTCAGGGATCGGTCCACCTACGCCTGGGTGCTGGGCGAAGACCTCTTCGTGGTCCCCATGTTCGAGGAGGGCACCTCCCTGACGGTGACGTTCCCGGAAGAGGGCCACTGGATCTGGATCTTCGGCCCCTCCCAGCGGTTCGAGGGAGGCCTGTCCATCACGCTCAACATCCCCTACGACACCTTTCCGGCGTTCGCCCGAGAAGGTTCCGAGATCCTGGACCTCCTGGCCTTGGACTGACTGGGGAGGCCAACCCCTACCGGCAACGGCTGGACCGCACCTTCGCCACCGCCACGTCGAGTTCGGGCGTGGGCGTCACGGCGAGGAGATTCGGAAGAGGGGGAATGTCCTCGCGCTTTGCGAGCAAGGCCTCAACGGTGGCCGCGTCCGAGGTCCGGGCGCAGAACCAGCTCTGGGCCTCCGGCCAGATCGTGGCGTTCTCCAGCCGGTGGCGCCACACCAACATCCCTGCGTTCCGGCACCGGGCCCGGTAGGGCTCCTCCAGCGCATCGCAGGCCTGCAGTTGGATGCGGGGCTGGGGCTCGAAGCCCATCTCGAAGTACCGGCTCCAGAATCGGAACTCCATGTCGGTGTGCGCGGCGAGGCGAGGCGCCCAGACGTCGTAGAGCTTCCGGGCCTCCGGCAGGTGCTCCGCGAATCCTGCGGGGCCAGCCCGGCGGATGATGAACCTCAAGTCCACCTGCCACAGGTGGTAGCCGCAATCGTTGGCGAACCGGCCGGCCTCCGCACAGAGGCGGCTCGCTCGGTTGCGATCTCGGTCGGACAAGGCCTGCTCGGCTGCCTGGAACAGGCATTCGTCGCGCCAGACCCCTTGAGGGAGGCGCGGACACCAGTCCTCGACGTGCCCCTCACCGCGAATCGGAGCGGCCTCGGCGGCGGCCAGCGCGCAGTCCATGGCCAGGTAGGCGTCCGACAGGTCCAGGCAAGCCTCGATCCGCTGCGCCGTGGACAGGTCCTCCGCCGCGAGCAGCCGCATGTACTCGTGTGCGTCGTCCGGAACGGCGGCGGGCGGGGAGGCACAGGCCAGGAGCAGGAAGACCGTCGGCACGGGAGGCCTCGAAACAGGGACGCCAGCCTACCACGAAGCCGGCCGGGATGGCGGGGAGGGCCATCGCCCGCCCAAAGCGCATGTCCTCACCCCGGGGCGCAGTTATTCCATGTGGACCCCCTCGCGTCCCCACGGCCATGCGCCCCAAGATCGCCCTGGTCCACCCCCGGTTCCATTACCCCTCCGGAGACCTTCCGATCGGGATCCTGGGCCTCGCCGCGTTCCTCCGCGAACGGTTGCCGGTGGACGTGGTGCTCTGCGACACCACGTTCCGCCGCGACTTCGGATATGTACGGCGATTTCTGGAGGAAGAACGCCCCGATCTCGTCGGGATTGGTTCCTCGACCCTCATGATCGCGGACGCCCGGGAGGTGGCGCGCCTGGCCCGGTCCCGGAATGCCCTGGTGTTCCTGGGCGGCCCCCATCCCACGGTGGATTCCCGGTCCGTGCTGGCCTGGCCCGAGGTGGACGCCGTGGTGATCGGGGAGGGAGAGGCGTCCACGCTGGACCTGGTGGAGATGCTCCTGTCCGGGCAGCGGCGCCCGGTGGCAGGGTGCCTCGTCCGCGATTCCGACGGCGGGGTGCTCGAGGGTCCGGCCCGTCCCCCCCTGCCGGACCTGGACGCCCTGCCCTTCCCGGCCTGGGACCTGGTGGACATGCCTGCCTACCTCCGGAGCTGGGGCCAGCTCGGTGCCTGGCAGCCGGGCCTGCCCGGGGCCAACCTCATGGCCAGCCGGGGATGTCCGTTCCACTGTGCATTCTGCCAGCCCGTGCTCACCCGCATGTTCGGGCCCGGGCAGCGCGTGCGATCGCCCGACCACGTGGCACGGGAGGTGGAGACGCTGCACCGGCTCTACGGCATCAGGGGCTTCTGGCTCAACGACGACACCCTCACGACGCGCGCCGACTGGCTCGCCACCTTCGCGGACGCCCTCGGTCGACGGGTTCCGGGCATCGGCTGGGGGTGCAACACTCGGGGCGGCCTGATGCCACCGGACCTTCTCGGCGACCTGGCCCGTGCGGGCCTGAAACGGGTGGGTGTGGGGCTCGAGGCTGCCTCGGACCGCATCCGCGAGGGGCTGTACCACAAGGGCGTCTCGGTGGAGGACGTGCGCCACACCGTGGAGACAGCCCATGCGGCCGGAATCCGCACGCTGGTCTACGTGATGCTGGGCGCTCCGGGGGAGACCTGGGAGGAGATGCACGACACGGTGCGCGTCGTCACGTCCATGCCTGCGGACGAGGCCAGCTTCTCCCTCTTCGTGCCCCTGCCGGGCACCGCGATCCACCAGGAGATGCTCGCCCAGGGGTGGGTGCTGTCGGACGATCCCTACGACTACGACTACTACGCCCGCCAGCCCTTCCGCAGCGGTGCGGACTTGAGCCGCCTGCGCCTCATCCAGCACGTCGCCTACGCACGCTTCTACGGCCGGCCCCACCACTGGCCCTACCTGGCGCGGTGCCTGGCCTCTCCCTCCGCGCGCTCGACGTTGGTGGACAAGCTCCGCCGGCTGGGTCCGCGATCCCTCGCATGAGCGGAGGCTCGAGGATGTCCGCCTGCACCCGCTGCCTGATCCCCGGCTCGTTTCCCGGCGTGGTCCTCGGAAGCGACGGGCTCTGCCAGCGCTGCCGGGCGCCCCGGTCGCCGTCCTTGAAGGGCTTGGACGCCCTCGAAGCCACCCTCGCCCGGCGCTCGGGGGATCGGTGGGACGTGGTCGTCCCGGCCAGCGGCGGACTGGACAGCACCTGGGCCCTGTGGATGGCTCGCCGACAGCTCGGCTCGAGGGTGCTGGCCGTGTTCTACGACAACGGGTTCGCCAGCGAGGCCGCGCGCCGGAATCTCGAAGAGACCTGTGCGACCCTGGACGTCGATCTCGAGGTGGTACGCAGCCGCGATGGCGTGGAACGTCGCTTCGTCCGTGAGTTCCTGGCCGCAGGCGCTCCGCTCGGCATCTCCTGGGGCATCTGCACGTTCTGTCACTTCGGCATCCCGGCAGCGGTGTACCGCGCCGCCCGGAAGGCGCGGGTCCCGAACGTGCTCTGGGCCATCACCCCCTTCGAGAACGAGGTGTTCCATCCTCCCGGTCACTGGGACGACGCCGGCTACCTGGACATCGACTTCCAGATTCGCCGCCACTGGCGCATGGCTGCAGCGTTCTCGGCCGCACCGCTCGCTCGCGCCCGACCCGGACGGGTCGTACCCGCGCTCGCCCACGCCGCGCGTGCGGCGCGGGCCGCCCTGTCGCACCGACTGGAACTCTACACGCCGCCCGTCTCCAACCTGGTCCGCGTCAAGCCCGTCCAACGGGATCCCGGGATCCGGGACGTCCTGCTCTACCAGTACGTTCCGTGGGACGGCCGCGAGATAGAGGCTACGCTCGGACGGGAAATCGGCTTCTCGCGCCCCCGGGATCGGGAGAGCCCCTGGAAGTACGACTGCTCCCTGTTCCCGATCACGGACTGGCGGTTCGCGAAGACGTGGGGGATCTCGCTCACGGGTCTGTGCTGCGGCACCCTCGTACGCCACGGCCTCATGGACCTCGACACCGCGCGTGTCCGGTTGGCCGAGTCCATGGACGAGGCCCTCTTCCGGTACCGCATGGAGCCGGTGCTGGCTTCGCTCGGTCTGCCCGCCGAGGTGCTGGAATCGCTCGTCCGCGGGTGACCGGGGAGGGGCGAACGCGGGTGCCCCGAGCGCCCCCACGACCTGGACTCGCACGGTTCCAGGTGCCATGCTTTCATCCGCTCCCCCGCTCCGGCTTCGCGTTGCCGACCGAGGTCTCATGCGCGCGCTTCTCCTTCTCCTGCTCCCCGCCTGTGGTTCCCTCCCCTCCGAGGCCCCCGCGGTAGAGACGCCCGCCGCAAAGACGCCCGATCCCCCTGAGTCCGAGGTTGACCTCAGCGCCTTCCTCACCGGGGAGATCGACCTGCCGGAGGGCACGTGGCCCACCGGTATCGTGCGGCTGGACGACCGCCTGCTCGTCGGGGACGCGAGGACGGGATCGATCCTGGAGATCGACCCGTCCAGCCGAGCGGTGATCGGGACCCGTCCTGCGTCGGGCACCTTCCCGACGGGCCTCGCGACGTCCGGTGGGCTCCTCTTCACCACCGACCTGCACCAGGCGCGCATCGTGCGTCGGCGCGCCGAAGGCCCCGCCGGGCCCGGTCCGCTCCCCTACTACGGGACCAGCCCCTGGGGCCTCGCGGCCGAGGAGGGGCGCATCTACGTGCTCGACGTCTCCGACCGGACGATCCGTGTCGTGGAGGATGCCGACGGAGCCGAGATCCGTACCTTCCCCGCCCCCGGACGACGCCCGACCGCCCTCGCCTGGGGCGAGGGTCGACTCTGGGCCGCGGACGCTTACGCGCGCGAGATCTACGCCATGGACCCCGCCTCCGGCCAGGTCGTCCACGGGCTGCCCAGCCCGGCCCGGTTCCCCTCGGGCCTCGCGGTGCACGGCGACCGTCTCTTCGTGTCCGACCTGCAGGCGGGCCGGCTGTTCGAGGTCCGCCCCTTTGCCGAGCGCCCCGTGGTGGAGGACCGCTGGCAGCGCTACGAGGTCGAACTGCGCGTGGACCTCGTCGCCCGCGGGCCGGGCGAGGTGACGGATCCCAGGGCGGCGTTCGCCGTCCCCGAGACCCGTCCAGGCCAGCGGATCGGGCAGATCCGCTACAGTCCCGAGCCCGACGAAGTCGTCCAGTGGCCGTCCGGCCAGCGGATCGCAACGTTCCGGGGTCCTCCCATGAAAGACGGCGACCGTCGCGCCCTCCGGATGACGGTGGACGTGGAGGTCGGCCACATCGCCTTCCAGGTGGATCCGGACCGGGTGCAGGCCGTCCCGTCCATCCTCCCGGCCGACGTCTCGGAAGGCCTTCAGGACGGGCGGAAAGTCCGTCTTACCGATGACTCGGTCCAGAGGCGGGTACGCGAGGTGCTCGGGGACGAGACCCGTCCCTACCACCGGGTCCGTCGCATCTACGAGTCCGTGGTGGACGAAATTGCGTACGATCTCAGCGGCGGCTGGGGCGCGGCGCCGGTGGTGCTGGAGCGCGGCACCGGATCCTGCTCCGAGTACACGTTCGCGCTCGTCGCGCTCCTGCGCGCGGCCGGCATCCCGGCCCGCTACGTCGGCGCAATCGTGAACCGTACCCTGACCGGGGGTGTGGATCACGTGTTCCACCGTTGGGCCGAGGCCTGGCTGGGCGAGCCGTGGGGTTGGGTGCCACTCGACGCCAACCGCGGGAAGAGCGAGGATCCCGCCGAGCGTGCCCGGGGGTTCGGCACGGTCCCGAATCGCTACCTCGTGACCACCGTGAGCTACGGCGAGACGGATCTCCTGGACTGGGACTACAACTACCGCGTCGAATACGACGTCTCCGGCGACGCCACGCTGGAGGCGACGGCCATCGCGGTGTGGACGCCGCGGCCGCGCTGAGGTCGAGCCTCGCGGTTGCGACCGTCGGGATCCCGCAGGTACAATCCTGCCGTCTTCCGGACGGATCCATACCATGCGAAAGAACCTTTCTCTTGTCGAAAGCGCGCTCGCCGCGCTCTTCCTGCTCGGTGGCATCTCCTGCGACAACCAGGAGGACACCAGCCACGACTGCGATCCCGGCACCCACTGGGACGGGTCGGCCTGCGTGCCGGACTCGGACACCGACACCGACACCGACGCGGACACCGACGCGGACACCGACGCGGACACCGACGCGGATGCCGACGCGGATGCCGACGCCGATTCCGACGTGGACACGGACGCCGACGCCGACCCCTGCGCCGATGTGCCCGAGTCCTGCTGCACCGACGCCTGCCCCTGCGAGGGGTCCGGGGAGCGCTGCGTGACCACGTACGAAAAGGCCACCCCCCACGAGTGGGGTGTTTGCAAGCCCGAAAAGAGCGGCTCCGAGTGCTGGGTCGGTTCGGACTGCGACCGGCACACGTTCTGCGCGGGCGTCTTCGTCTGCCCCTGCGGGGAGCTGTGCTCCGACGAGCATCCGGGGACCTGCCTGTCCGTGTCCGCATCGTGCTGCGAGGACGCGTCCGACAAGTGCCCGGAACACTACTTTTGCCTGGCGTTCCCCGACTTGGACACCTGCCACGGGATCCTGGGCTACCCGCAGTGCTGGACCGACGACGACTGCTACGGCGGCACCTGCGAGGACGCGCTCCTGTGCTCCTGCATGATGAACTGCATCTCGGACCCCGGGACCTGCGTGCCCTAGGCCGCTCGTCTCACGCGGCCCCCGTGACCCATCGACCCTCCAGGAGCAGCCCGTCGAGGCCGGTTTCCCCGAGGAGCCGGAGGGCGTCGGATGCCTGGAACACGATGGGCTCCTCGTGGACGTTCATGCTCGTGTTGAGCAGGACGCCCGACCCGGTCCGCGCCTTGAACGCGCACAGGAGCCGGTGGTAGCCGGGGTTGTCTTCGGCCCGCAGGACCTGGGGGCGGGCGGTGCCGTCCACGTGAACCACCGCGGGCGCCAGGGCGCGTCCCGCAAGGGTCACCCGGTAGGTGGTCGTCATGTGCCGTGAGGAGGCGTGATCCGGGCGCCAGCCCTCGAGGATCGCCGGCGCGTCTTCCTCGAGCACCGTCGGGGCGAAGGGCATGAACTCGGAGCGCCGGAGCATCCGGTTGAGCCGGTCGTTGGCCGCGGGATCGTCGGCGGCGCACAACACCGACCGGTTGCCGAGGGCACGGGGACCGTACTCCATCCGACCCTCGAACCGCCCGACGATCCGGCCCTCAGCGAGGAGCCGGACCGCCTCGGCCTCGGCCTCGGGGCCCTCCCGGACCCCGCTCCCCAGGGTGATCTCCTCGGGCGGGGAGGCCGGCCCCAGGAACAGGCTCGGCAGGGCGTCCGCGGCCTGTGGGTGGGCCGCGTGGAGGGCAGCGCCCGCCGCGAGCCCGCCGTCCCCCATGTGGGGAAACACCCAGGTGCCCGCGATCCCCGGCACCGTTCTCAGCACGCCGTTCATGCGGACGTTCGAGAACACGCCGCCGGCCACGGCCAGGCGATCCAGCCCCGTCCGCTCGACGTGGTGGCGGACGAGCGCCGAGACGCACGCCTCGAAGTGGGCCTGCACCCCGGCGCAGACATCCTCGCGGGAGAAAGGCCGGAGCTGCGCGGCGAGGGCGTCGTAGTCGGCCACGAGGCCTCGGGCGTGGTTCACGAAGCCGCCCGTCCGGGCGTCGAAGTCCACGAACTGGCGGAAGATCGCGCCCGTGGCGGCCGCGTTCCCCCGGGCCGCCAGTCCCATGACCTTGCCCTCCCGGCCGGGCTGGAACCCGAGGAGAAGCGTGACGTAGAAGTAGAGGATCCCCAGGGAGTGGAACACCGGCACCCGGAGGACCGGGTCGAGCGTCGACCCTTCCTTGCGCCAGATGGTGGCCGAGGACCCGTCGCCCATCTGGTCCGCCGTGAGCACGAGGGCCCGATCCCACCCGCAGGTGTACGCCGCCGACGCCGCGTGGGCCGCGTGGTGATCCACACGCACCAGCGGCGCCCGCACACCCAGGTCCGCCAGCCGGCGGCGCAACGATCCGATCTCGACGCGCCGGGCAGCGCCGAAGGCGGCCCGGTAGACAGCCAGCCCGGGGCGGGATCCGAGCAGGCCCCGCTGGAGTCCCAGTCGCCCCAGCACACGCAGGGCCGCCTCCATGGGGCCTCCGGGCGTGATGGCGTAGGTGTTGATGTCCGAGGGTGGGCTGTGGGCCGTACCGGCCAGGACGACCCGAGACACCTCCCGGCCGTCGATCCCCGCCGTCCGAAGCACCGCTTCCACGGATCGGCCCGGGAATCCCCACTGGAACTTGGTCCGGGAGAAGCGCTCCTCGTTGGCCGCGGCCACGATCCGGTCTTCGGCCAGGAGCGCGGCTCCGGCATCGACGCCGACGTGGAGACCGAGGATGCAGGAGGAGGAGCCGGGCATGACGGGTTCTTCCCGGCCCCCTAACGCCCCGGGACCCGGCTCGGTCCGGTCGGGACCGTGCTTGACGGTCTTCCGAGGGGGGGACTACGCTGCCCCCTCCCAGAGATCGCCCATGGTCTCCTCCTCCCCGCCCGGGTCCGGCTTCGATGCCCGGGTAGACGCCCGGGCCCGGCCCCCCAGCGGAGGGTCGCTGTGGAATCGGTACCTCGCGCCGGCTCGGGTGGTGCCCCTCACGTCCCGCGGGCTCGCACGGGTCGCGCACACGCTCCGGGCCACCTGGCGGGCCCATCCCGTGGCCGGCGCCGCTCCGGCGGCGCTGGGGATCGACGTCTCCGACGTGTGCGACCTCGCCTGCGCCGTGTGCTCCCGGGTGATCCACCGGGATCCCCGGGCGGTGCCGGTCCTCGACCTCGAGCGCTTCCGAGCCATCTACGACCGGGCCCGGCCTGCCTACCTGCTCCTCTCCGGGTACGGGGAACCCCTGCTGGCCCCGGACCTGCCCCGCATGGTGGCCCACGCGGCCGCCGACGGCGCCGTGTCGACGGTCATCACGAACGGCATGCACCTCGACGGCGACCGGGCCCGCCAGCTGCTGGACGCCGGACTGGCCAAGGTGAAGGTCTCCATCGACGCCGCGGATCCAGAGTCGTACCAGCGACTCCGTTCCGGGGGGGACTTCCACCGGGTGCTGGCCAATGTCCGGGCTTTCCTTGACCTTCGCGACCGCCACCCCCGCGCGCGGGCACAGGTCGAGGTCCAGGCGGTCCTGTGCAAGGAGAACCTGGACCAGGCACTCGGCATCGCCCGCCTCTGCAGAGAGCGCCTGCCCGGCGTGGATCTCAACTTCCTCTCCATGTTCACCTACGGAAACCAGCCCGGGTTCGTGGAGCGGGCCCTGCCCCGGTGGAACGAACCGCGCGCCGCCGAGGTTGCGTCCGAGATCCGGCGGGTCCGGGCGGCCTGCGCGGCGTGGGGCTTTCGCCGGGCGTGCGGATCGCTCGACGCCATCGAGGTCCAACTCACCCGGGACCTGTCGGGGGCACCCTGCTTCATGCCCTGGTACCAGGCGCTCGTGGCCACCGACGGCCGCCTGTATCCCTGCTGCCACCACTCGGTGCACGGGACGCCGGTGGGCAATGTGCTGGAAAGCGACTTCGTCGAGGTCTGGGACGGCCCCGCCATGCAGACGTTCCGGCGCCGCCTCCTCGAGCGGCGGGCCTCCGATCCCGTCTGCGCTGCCTGCTGCTACGAGGACCGGATCCTGGCGCGTCTCTTCGGCTGGATCCCCCACGTACCAGCCCGGGAAAGACCCTGACCGTGCCGGCCCTCCTGCCGCTGCTGGATCGTGCCAAGGAGGCGGAGATCCTCCTGTGGCGCACCGTGCTGCCGGATCGCTTCCTGCGCCTGGAGGTCGAGACCTCCACCCGGTGCAACCGGCGGTGTGCGTTCTGCCCGGTGGCAACCGCCCCGCGTCCGGACCACCGGATGGAGGAGGACCTCTTCTTCTCCATCCTGGACCAGGCTGCCCAGATGGGCTTTCGTGGACGCTTCTCTCCGCATTTCTACGGAGAGCCCCTCCTCGACCCACGGCTCCCCCGACTCGTCGAGGAGACCCGACGCCACCTGCCCGGGGCCCGCGTGGTGATCTACACCAACGGCGACTTGTTGACGCCCGATCTCGCCCGCTCGCTGCTCGACGCCGGGACCCGTCTCTTCATCGTCACCTTCGAGGAGGAGGAGAGCGAAGCGTTCCGACGAACGCGCGCCGTGCTCTCGCCCTGGACGCTCAAGCGCCGGTTCCTGGTCCGCCACTTCGCCCGAGACGTGCTCGAGCCCTACAATCGGGGCGGGGCGGTGCGCCTCCCGGGTCGCCGGCGCAGCGCCTGCTTCGCGGCCGCGAGCACGCTCGTGGTGGATGCCTGGGGTCGGGTTCGCCTGTGCTTCAACGACTACCAGGGTGAGGTCATCTGGGGCGACCTCACGAAGGAGCGGCTGGCCGACGTCTGGCGCAAGCCCGAATATGTCCAACTCCGCCACGATCTGCTGCACGGGGTGTTCACCACCGCCACCTGCCGGGCCTGCGCCGGCCTGGACGCCCCGCCGTCTCCGGCGGAGCCCACCCGAGGACAACCCCCATGGCCCCGGACCTGAAACGCCTCGTGATGCGCCATTACCGCCGGATCGGACCGGCCCTGGACCTGGCTTCGCGGGTCCGGAAGGACCTGGTCGTTCCCTACGAGGCCTACGATCGCCACAACCGGGCCGTCGAGGCGGACCTGCAGCGCGAGCTGGCCGCGGTCCTCTCTGCCGGAAACACCTTCGACCTCTGGTCCTACGCCCGGAGGTTCGAGCTCGACTTCGCCGCCTGGTGCGATCGGCGCCACGGTGTGGGCACGTCCTCGTGCACTGCGGCTTTGGCCATGACCCTCACTGCGCTGGGGGTCGGGCCCGGGGACGAGGTGGTGACCAGCGCTCACACGTTCATCGCCACGGCCCTGGCCATCCGCAGCGTCGGGGCGGTGCCCGTGCCCGTCGATCCGCGCCCCCTGGACCTGGGGCTCACGGCAGAGGCGGTCGAGGGCGCCCTCACCTCCCGCACGCGGGCCGTGATGCCCGTCCACATGCACGGCCATCCCTGCGACATCGGCCCGATCCTGGACCTGGGCCAGGCCCGGGGGATCCCGGTCGTGGAGGACTGTGCCCAAGCCCATGGGGCCCGCTATCGGGGCCGTCGGCTGCCCGCCGGGCCCGTGGGCTGCTTCTCCTTCTGGCCCAACAAGCCGCTCGGCGGTGCGGGCAACGGGGGCATCCTCGTCACGGACGACGAGGATCTGGCCCGCCGGGTGGAGACCGCGCGGGATCCGGACGGCGGCGACCCGATCGTGGCCCGAGCGGGTCGCACCCCGGGCTTCCTCAACTCCCTCGAGGCGGCCCTGCTCAAGGCCCGCCTGCCCCATCTCGACGCCTGGCTCGGCCGCCGCGCCCGGATCGCCGAACGCTACCGGGCCGCCTTCCGGCACCTCGACCCGGTTCTGCCCGGCCCGGAGACGGAGAGCGCCTGGTACTCCTTCGTGCTCCGCCCCCGGGACCGCGACGCGTTGAAGCGGCGTCTTGCCCGGGCCCGCGTGGAGAGCCGCGTGGAGTACGCCGTACCCTGGTTCGCCTCCCCCACCTTCGCCGACCCTCCGCCCGATCCGGCCCGCTTCCCGGTAGCCCGCCGGGCCGCGGGGCACGGCCTCTCTCTTCCGGTCCACCCCATGCTGACCGACGAGGAGGTGGACCGCGTGGTCCAGGCCGTGGGTGACCTGAGGAGCTGACCTCAGGCCAGGTACGCCTGGAAGGCAAGTTTCCGGATCCAGTTCTCGCCTGCGAACCAGCGCAGGTCGAGGTGCTGGAGCCGGTAGCTCGCGAGAGGACGATAGAACCTGGCAAAGGCTCGGATCGGAGGCACCACGCCGAACCGCTCGGCCTTGCGGTCGTGGAAGAGGGAGAGGAAGTAGAGCGCCTCCACCAGCTTGCGATGCTCCTCGCTCAGCCAGGGTACCTGGCCGCGGGACCATCCCGTGCGGGCCCAGCCTTCCAGGCCGAGGCGCGGCGGCCAGCCATACTCCAGGGCCTTCGCGTGCAGCGCGGTGCCGGGGTAGGGCGTCGCCAGGAAGAACGCCGAGGTGACCGCGTGGGGATTGTCGGCCAGGAGGCGCCCGGCCAGCGACACGGTCCTCTGGAGATCCTCGCGGGTCTCGGTCGGGAAGCCGCACATGAAGAAGTACCAGACCGGGACCCGGGCCGCTGCCAGGCGGCGGTTCATGGGCTCCACGGCCGCGAGGTCCAGGCTGGTGTGGAACATCCGCTGGAGGCGCTCGCTTCCAGACTGGATCCCGATGAACAGCCCCTGGCAGCCGCTTTCCCCCAAGAGGTCCAGATCCGCGTCCGACATGCGGACCACGTCCTCCACGCATACCCCCTGGACGGCCCAGTCCACGCCGAGGTCCTTCAGGCCCTTCACGATCGCGAAGGCCCGGTTCCGGTCGACGAAGAAGTTGTCGTCGGTGAAGTAGACCTGGGATGCACCCGTGCTCCGGATCGCGTGGCCGACGGCCTCCAGGGACCGTTCTGCGCTCATGGCCCGCCACCGGGACCGGTGGACCACCGTGTTGTAGCAGTAGCCGCACGCGTGCGGGCAGCCCCGCGTGGTCTCCAGGCTGACGGTCTTGCGACCGAAGGTGTGGACGAAGTACCGCCGCGAGCGGAGCAGGTGCCAGGGGATGGGGGGCAGGGCGTCCAGGTCGAGGGAGTGGTCCGGGTGACGGCCGCCCTCGCGGTCGAACACGCCCGGTACGTCCCGGGGATTCCCCCCCGCATCCAGGACCCGGGCCAGGCCGAGGAGCGCCTCCTCGCCCTCCCCCGCCACCACGAGATCCACCGAGGGCTCGGCCAGGAACTCGTCCGGGGCCTGGCTGGCGAAGGGCCCGCCGAACACCACCGGGACCGCCGACCGGGCCTTGACGTAGCGGGCGATCTCGAGTGCGTGGGCGAGCTGGGACCCGGCGGACGAGGTGATGCCCACGAGCAGCGGCTTCCGGCAGAGAGCCCGCCGAAGCACGGTGAAGAATGAACGTTCTACGCGCTGATCCAGCAGCGTGACGGGGAAGTGCTCGAGGGCCAGCCTGGACGCACACAGCAGTCCGAGGGGCTCGATGACGTTGCCCAGCACCTGCTCGAACCGACCCATGGCGGGCTGGATCAGGACGATCTCTCGTGGCACGCCTACGCTCCGCACCGCTCTGGGTCGAAGTAATATACAGCCTTCCCGCCCTCCCTCCCACTCCCGGCGACCGGCTCCCGGCCGTCCCGAGGTTCGCTCGTGCACGTCCTGTTCGCCACCGCCGGCTATGCCGAGTCCATGGGGGTGGAGGTCCTGTCCGCCCAACTGAAGCGGGCAGGCCACCAGACCTCCCTCGTCCACGACCCCCGTCTCTTCGACGACGGCTTCGACCTGAGCCTGCCCTCGCTCGCCCGTCGGCTGGATTGGGAGGACCGGGCGGTCGCACGCATTCTCGAGGCCGACCCCGACCTGCTCGCGTTCTCCTGCGTCACGGCCACGTGGGCCTGGGCGCGCCGGGTGGCCGCACGGGTGCGGGCCGTCCGCCCCATCCCCACCGTGGTGGGGGGACCCCACGCCTCCGCCCTCCCGTCCCGTTGCCTCGAGTCCGTGGACTTCGTCTGCCAGGGGGAGGGGGACGAGGCGATGGAGGACCTGACGGCGTCCCTCGCCGGCGGAGGGGACGGGAGGGGAATCCGCAACGTCTGGACGCGGGCCGACGGGGTCCCCGTACCTCCCCCGGGGATCCGCCCCTTCCTGGCGGACCTCGACAGCCTCCCGCTTCCCGACAAGGACCTGTACCGGGGGGTGATGCCCGACAGGGGCCTGTACAACGTCATGACGGCCCGAGGGTGCCCAGGACGATGCACGTTCTGCTACGCGAGCCAGCACGCGCGGCTCCCCACCGAGCCCGGAGCTCCCTGGCTCCGTCGGCGCTCGGTGGACCATGTCCTGGACGAGCTGGTGTGGGCCCGACGGCGCCAGGCGTTCACCGGTGTGGAGTTCCACGACGACGTCTTCACGGTGGATCCGGCGTGGCTGGAGCGCTTCCTCCCCCGGTACCACGAGCGCGTGGCCACGCCCTACATGGTGCTCTCCCAGGCCCGGTACCTCGATCGGGAGAGGGTGCGGTTGTTGGCGGCCACCGGATGCCGTCGGGTCAAGATGGGCATCCAAACTCTGGAATCCCGAGAGTGGAAAAGGACGGTGCTCGGCCGGCCGGAGGACGAAGAGGACATCGCCCGGGCCATCGATGCCTGCCGGGCCGAGGGGCTGCGGATCGAGGTCGACATGATCCTGGGGTTCGCGGAGGAGACCCTGGAAGGCCGGCATCATGCGCTGTCCTTCTTCCGGGCCCACCCGCCCCAGCGCATCGCCACCTACTGGCTCGCGTTGTTCCCCGGCACGGAGATCCTCGATCGGTACCGCGATCGAGGCCTCGTGCCCGACAGCCAGTGGGAGGCCATCTGCGACGGCGAGGTGGTGGGCTACCACCATCCTCCCGGCCGGGAGGATCCCGAGGATCGAGATCGGCGGGGCCACGCGGCGGCCTTCCAGCTCCTCCCGCTCCTGCCCCCGTCCGCACGAGGCCTGCTCCGCCCCGCCCTGCTCGGTCGGGTGCCCGGCCTGGGCCCGGCCGCCCGCTGGGCCCAGGCCGCGGGCCTCCTGGCCAGCGTGGCCCGCGGCCACGGGGACGACGCGCTTTCCTACCTGCGCTACTACGGCCGCCACCTCAGGCGCCGGGACATCGTGGTCGCGGGTACCGCCGCGAGTGCGGCCGCCACCCCATGACCCCGTACCTCGACCTCGCGGCACTCCGATCCCAGGCCCGGACGGCCTGGCTGCACCGTACGCTCTGGAAGCCGTCCCAGCTCGTGCGGGCCGCAATGCTGCCGATCCGGGAGCGACGCTCCCGGGACGGACGCGCTCCCCGTCCGTTGATCCTGGCCTGGTACGTCACCTTTGCATGCGGCGAGTCCTGCTCCTTCTGCAACGTCACACGGGTGCTGGCCCACTGGGGATCCGCCCTCGACGGCCCCGGCGCCCGCCGGGTGCTCGACCGCCTCGTCCCGCAGATTCCCACCGTCGCCTTCGGAGGCGGCGAGCCGCTGGCCCACCCGGACATCCTGGACCTCGTCGCCCGTGTCGGACGCCTGGGAGGTCGCGTGTTCCTCGCCACCTCGGCCACCCGGATGGTCCCGGAGGTCGCCCGCGGCCTCGCCAGAGCCGCTCCGCGGATCGTCCAGGCGAGCCTGCTGGGCGACGAAACCGTCCACGACAGTCTCACAGGCGTGCCGGGCGGGTGGAGGCGCCGCGTGGACGGGATTGCGAACCTGTTGGCCTCCCGGGATCCCCGCCGGACGCGCGTGGTCGTGAACACCGTCCTCTCGTCCGAGAACGCCGGGGTGCTCGACCGCGTCGTCCGCCTCGCGCAGACCCTCGGCGTGGACGGGGTCCATTTCACGTACCTCTCCTTCGTGACCCGGTCGGAACTGGCGGGAGAGGCACGCAACCCGACCTGCCTGTGCCTGCCGGACGAGGATCTCCGGGGCATCCGGCCCCGCGAGATCCTGGCCGCCTTGCACCGGGCGCAGGCGGCCTGGCCGGGCCACGTGACGGTCCAACCCCGCCTGGACCCGTCGGAGGCGATGTCCTGGTTCTCCGTGGATGGCGGGGTGGACCGGGACTGTCCGAGCCTGTGGCACACCCTGTTCCTCAGGCCGGACGGTTCGCTCGTGCCCTGCGGTCACCTGCTCGAGAGCCCGGTTCGGGTGCATCCGGCGGACGACCTCGACGAGGCGTGGAACCACCCCTCGATGCGTGCGTTGCGGCAGGCTCGGAGAGCCGGATCGTTCTCCTTCTGCCGCCGCTGCTGCAAGGTGTAGCCCTGGACGCTCGGTCCCCGGTCACGCACATCGGTGCGGTGGTTCCCGCCTTCGTGGGCGACGCCCGCGCACTGGACGACCTCGCCCGCTGCCTGCGTGCGATCGAGGCTTGCGATCCGCCGGAGGGCGGGCCCCCGCCCGACGTGGTCGTGGTGGACGACGGCTCCTCGATCGACCTGGCCCCCGCGCTCACGGGCCTCGTCCGGACTCGCACGGTGCGCCAGGATCGCCAGGGCCCGGCCGCGGCCCGGAACCTGGGTGCCCGGGTGCACGGCGAGGCCGTGGACGCCTGCCTCTTCGTGGATGCCGACGTGGAGGTGCCTCCGGACACGGTCCGACGCCTGGCCCGGCACATGGCGTCTCCCGAGGTGGCCGCCGCCTGGGGCACCGTGTCCGACGACGCGCCCGATCCTTCGCTCTTGAGCCGCTACAAGAACCTCGTGCACCGGCACTTCACGCTCTCCCTGGGGCCCGATCCCACGCACCTGACCTCCATGGTCGTCCTGATCCGGCGGTCGCCGTTCCAGGCGGTCGGGGGCTTCGACGCCCGCTGGAGAGCGGTCGCGGTCGAGGACGTGGAGCTGGGCCGAGACCTGGTGGACGCCGGCTTCCGGGTGTGCCTCGACCTGGGGGTCGAGGCCCGCCACCGCCACCGGTACACGCTCGAGGGTGTTCTCCGGAACGACCTGGTGAAGCTGAGGAGCCACGCGGGCACGACGCTGCGCCGGCTCGCGGCCGGCCGTCGATCCGTGGGTCCGGGAGGGCCTGGATCCGGGAGGCAGGCCCGGTACGTCCTGGGCATCCCCCTCGGCGTGGGTGCGCTGGCGTTCCTGGTCGCCGGGCAGCCCGGCCCGGCTGCGGGCCTCGTGGGGGCGCTCGCGGTCTGGGAGCGAGACCTCTTGAAGTTCCTCGCAGCCCGGGAGGGTGTCGGCTTCGCCGCGGCCTGCCTGCCGCTGATCGTGCTGGAGCGGGGGACCGCGGCAACCGCGGCCGTCCTCGGAATCCTGGACGTGGTACGCGGAGAAATGCCGCTCCGCCCGTTGCCCGAGCCCTGATCCGGGCGAGGGTCCCTACCTTCGCCGGTGCGGTCCGAAGACGCGTCGCACCTCGAAGACGTCGCGGACCATGGCCGGAGCGTCGCGGAGCGGGCGCAGGCGGGTGTCGGCCTCGTAGCGCCAGGTCACGGGCACCTCGCGGATCTGGGCGCCCCGGGCCCGAGCTGCGGCCAGGATCTCCACGTCCCAGGCCCAACCCTTGACCCGCAGTCCGGCAAACAGCACCCGCGCGAGGTCCGCCCGAAAGAGCTTGCACCCGCACTGGGAGTCCTGGACGCCGGGCAGCACCACCGTGCGGACGACCAGGTTGAAGACCCGACCCATGAGGTGGCGCCAGGCGGGCTCCCCGATGCGGTGGGCCCCGGTGCCCTCGCGGGTGGCCAGCACGATGTCCGCGTCCTCGGCCACGAGCCGGGGGATCTGGTCGGGTGGCACGCTCCAGTCGACGTCGGTGAGGAGGATGCGATCCCCGTGGGCCGCCGCCACTCCGGCCGCCAGCGCCGCGCCCTTGCCTCCGTGCGGGATCGCGAGCACCGCGGTGCCACGAGGCGCGGTCCGTCGCGCCAGAGCGAGCGTTCCGTCTCGGGATCCGTCGTCCACGAGGATGCACTCGGGCGGCTCGGCAAGATGCCCGGAGAGGGCCTCCAGGCCGGCCAGACCCGCGGCCATGCGCCGCTCCTCGTCGTACAGTGGGATGACCACGGAGAGCGCGGGCATCGTCCTCGACCCGGGGGGCGGGCTGGATAACATGGCACGGGAGCATCTCCACGGCTCCGAGCGGCTCGTTCCGAGTCCGGCCGGCCACGAGGAGGCGCCTTCCCGGTCCTTGAACCCGCGCGAGGGATACGTCTGGGATGTCCCCTTCCCAAGGAGCCGCCATGCGCCCGATCGCCCTCGTGGTCCTCGCTCTCGCCGCGACCGCCTGTGGATCCGACGAAGACCCCTGCATCTCCGGGACCTGGTGGGAGGATGGCAACCAGGGGTCGGACCTCATGAACCCCGGCCGGGACTGCATCCTGTGCCACGATCGGAGCGGTGGGCCCTCCTTCGACATCGCGGGCACGGTCTACGAGGATCCCCGCGAGCCGGACGACTGCTTCGGCGTGGACGGCGCGAAGATCCGGATCATCGACGCCGACGCCAGCGTGTGGGAGTTGGAGTCGAACGCCGCCGGCAACTTCTTCCACGAGGCGGAGGGTTCCACCATCGATCTCCCCATCCTGGCCACCGTGGTCACGGCCACCGGGGAACGGCCGATGGTCACCGCCCAGGACAGCGGGTCCTGCAACAGCTGCCATACCGTGAGGGGCCTCCGGGGTGCCCAGGGCCGCGTCACCGTCCCCTGATCCGGCCAGGGTCGCCGTGGGCCCGACGGTCTCGTTCCGGCCGCGATACGGCCTCTGTCTCCCCCGTTTCCTGGAGACGACATGCGCGTGGTGATCCTCGGCATGGGGCGGCTGGGTCGCACCCTGGCCCGGCTGTTGCCACGAGCAGGGCACGAGGTCCTCACCTGGCAGCGCGGGCAGGCCGTCCCTCTGGGAGAGATCGCCTGGATCACCGTCTCGGACGACGCGATCGCCCAGGTGGCCCGTCTCGTCCCCCCAGGATCGATCGTCCTCCATTCCAGCGGTGCCCTCGGCGTGGAGGTGCTGCGCCCCTACCGCCCGGCCGGGAACCTCCACCCGATGGCCACCTTTCCCGGGCCGGAGGTGGCGATTCCGGATCTCGAGGGCGTACCGGCGGCGGTCGCGGGCGACGCCGAGGCCGTGGAGGCGGCGACCGTCCTGGCCCAAGCCCTCGGCCTGCGCCCGGTCCGGGTGCCCGGCGATCGGCCCCTGTACCACGCGGCCTCGGTGATCGCGGGCAACTTCGCCGCCGTACTGCTGGCCGAGGCCGCAGACCTCCTCGTGGCCGCCGGCGTGGAGGCCGGCGAGGCCGCCGGCCTGCTCCTGCCTCTGGCCCACGCCTCCCTGGATCACGCCGCCCTTCCGGGCCACGGGGCTGCGATCACCGGGCCCTTCGCCCGCGGAGACGCGACCACGGTCGCTGCACACCGCCGGGCCCTCGCCTCCGCCGCACCCCGTGTGCTCCCTGCCTACGACGCCCTGGGTCGCCTTGCCCTGGACCGGGCGTCCGGCCTTGTTCGAGAGCGCCGGGAGGCCGTCCAGCGGGCCCTCACCGAAGAGACCTCGGGAACGGTCCTGCCCGGGTCGTCGAGAAGCCGCGCGAAGGGCCCCTGAACGGGCCATTGCCGGTCCCAGGCGCGGGGCTATACTGGGATCGGAGACACGGACCGGAAGGCAGCCATGCTCGACGCCTTCATCATCGAAAGGATCCGAAGGGAGCGCGAGGAACGCCGGGATGGGCGACTTCCGATCCACGTCGAGGTGCCCGCCATGCCCGAGCAGGAGCCGCTCCCCACCGAACAGCCCGAGCCCGCGGATCGGGGCGTGGTCATCGTCGAGGACCGCATCCCCTCCTGAACGGCCGGCCGACGGCCGGCTTGCCCGCCGGCCCGAAGCGTGCTAGGCGTCGCGGTCGCCCCCCGGGGATCGCCGCCCGAGCAGGAGGTTCTCCATGGCCCGCGTCTGCACGTTCACCGGCAAGCGCCCGAACACCGGCAACAAGGTCTCCCACTCGAACATCAAGACCAAGATGCGGCAGTTTCCCAACCTGCACGTCCGTCGCCTCTGGAGCGAGTCTCAGGGCCGATGGGTGCAGATCAAGCTGTCCACCGAGGCCTTGCGCACGATCCGCAAGAAGGGGCTGGATACGTACGCGAAGGAATGCGGGGTCGACCTCTCCCGGTACTAGTTCCGCCCCCAGCACGCGACGCGCGGTCCGGGAGCCGCTATCCTGACCCGGTCGGACCCCCGAGGGGATCCCGACCGAGGGAACCATGATCCGCGACCGCTTGAAGTCGGGGTGGCAGCACCTGCAGGGGCGACTGCGAAGGCCCCTGGAAACCTGGACCCCGCCGCCCACGCCGAGCGAGGCCCCGCTCACGACCCAGCCCCTGGGGCACATCCCCCCGGTGCAGCCGGGCTCGGGCGACACTCCGGGGCCCGAACACAGGGAGGACATCGGCCGGCCCTGGGCCGTGGCCCAGCTCATCTCGGGCGCCGCTCCCTTCTTCCTCGACATCCGCCCGACCACGGACCACACGGCTGGCCACATCCCCGGCGCGGTCTCCGCTCCGGGCGGCGATGTGCTCCACCTGAGGGACCTCCTCCCCGAACCCGAAGCCCAGGTGGTGGTGTACGACGCGGACGGCGGCGAGCTGTCCATCGCCGTTGCCGCGGAGCTCCGAGCAGCTGGATGGACGGGCGCGAGGCGCCTCGTGGGCGGATTCGCCGAGTGGCGCGACCAGGGCGAACCGGTGGAGCACGAGTGAGGGCGGGCGTTGCGGCTCTGGTCCTGGCCCTGCTCCCAGGGCTCGCAGGGGCCGAGGGACCGGGGCCGCCGGAGCCGGCCGAGGTGCGCCTGACCTTCCGGCCGGACCGGCCCCTGCCGGCCGGCGAGGATCCGGTCGAAGTGGCGCGCCACCGCCTGCTGGCGGGCAACGCGGCCGGTGCCGCCTCGGTCCTGGAGGACTGGATGGAGGGCCGTACGCCCGACCTGAAGGCTTGGGGCGGGCGGCGCCGGATGAACGACGCCCGCTTCCTCCTCGGCTGGATCCAGTGGCGCCTCGGCCACCCCAACCTGGCGAGTGCCTGGTTCACGAGGGTGCGCTTGTCCGGAGGCCCGCTGGCGGCCGAGGCGGCCTTCTGGGAGGCACGTGCGGACCACGCCCGGGGCCGCCATGGCGTGGCAGCCCGGGAGTGCGCCAGCCTGCGCGCCACCTTCCCCGAGAGCCCCCGAGTGGACGACTGTCTCTTCCTGGAAGGCCGCGCCTGGGCGGCGGCCGGAGCCGTAGGATCTGCAAAAGAAGCCTTCGAGGCTTATCTCATCGAAGACCCGGACGGCCCGGATGCCGAGTCGGCTCGTCTGCACGTCGCTTTGGGGGTGGCCAAGGCCAACCCCCGGGCCGGGATCCCGCTTCTCCAATCGTTCGCCCTCGACTACGGCCGACCCACCACGCGTGCGCGCGCGCTCCGAGCGCTCGCGGACCTCCGCGCAGCGGGGTACGCCGCCGACGTCCCGGACGATCTCGACGCGCGCATGCGGCACGCGATGTCGGCGAGGCGGGCCAAGCAGTACGAAGAGGCGTGGGAGCTGTTCACCCGACTGCGCGAGGTGGAGGATCCCAGGATCCAGGCCTGGGTGGACTCCCAGGCCGAGGGATTCGTGCTCCGCACGCGGCGATGGAAGGAGCTTGCCGGAGCCCTGGCCGAAGACCAGGCGGCGAACCCCAACCCCGCAACCCTCTGGGACCTCCACCGGGCGCTGGCTCGGGCAGGTGCCTGGAGGGAGGCCGCCGAGGTCGGGGAGCAGGGTCTGGTCGCGTGGCCCGACCACTCGCGCTGGTCGCACGCCCGCGAGGCGGTCGGTCGGGCCTGGCTCCTGGCCGGGGACGGTGCCCGTGCCCTGCCCCACCTGGACGCCGTGGGACGCACCGGCGGCTCCGTGGGTCGCGATGCCCGGTTTCTCGCAGCACTCGCGGCCCTCCACAGCAAGACCGACGACGCTCGCGCCCGCCTCGACCGCGTTCTCGCCGAGGAGGGGGATCGCGTTCCCCGTGCCCGCTACTGGAGGGGTCGCCTGTTGCTCGAGGAGGGTCGAGCCGACGCGGCTCGTGCGGACCTGGAGGCGGTGCGGGACTCGGATCCGGGCGGGTGGTACGGTCTGCTCGCCCGCATGCGCCTGGAGGCCCTCGGCGCCGCCGGTCGCGAGGTTGCGGGTCCGACCTGGATGGAACGCGACGGCCGATGGCCCTGGCCGGCGCATCGATCGCCCCCGGATCCGAAACCGGTGCCCGTGGGCCATGCAGCCCTGGCCCGGGTACCCCGTCTGCCCCGAACGCCGATCCCGGTGGCCTCCGACGGGCGGATTCCCGCCTGGACGGCGCTGGCGTGGCACGCCCCCGCCCCTCCCTACCCGGTGCCCGCCCCCCTCGAGTCGTCCGTTTCCTCGCCCGTGCCCTCCGAGGTCGCACCCGAGAGCGTCCGGGCCGGACGCTGGCACGACCCGGTGGCCGCCCGGGTGCTGCTCACCCGGTTCGTGGCCGAAAACGAAGATCTGTGGCCGGACCTCCCCGCCGCGCTGGCGTTCGTGCAGGCCGGACTCCCCGACTTCGCGGGCGAGATCATGGTCCCGATCTGGCGGGAGCTCATCGATCCGGAGCCATCGGGCGACCCGGCACGGGCCACTCGGATCCGCGCCATCCAGCTCGACGCGAGATCCTCCCGCGAGTTGTGGGCCTGCACCCACGCCTGGGGACCCCTGTCGGCCGTTTCCCAGGGGCTCGACCGCCTGGCCGCCGACGAGCAGGAGCGCCGGGACGCGCTGGCCCTGGGCTTCCCCGTGGCGTGGCCCGACGTGGTGTGGCCCGCCGCACGGGGGGCCGACGTGGACCCGCTCTGGCTGTTGGCCCTGATGCGGGCGGAGAGCTACTTCCACACCCACGCGGTGTCGCCCACGGGCGCCGTGGGGCTCCTGCAGGTCATGCCCTCGACCGGAGCGCTCATCGCCCACGATCTCGGTATCGACGACTTCGCGCCGCGCGACCTCTTCGAGCCCGTGCTGGCCGCTCGTTTCGGTGCCTGGTACCTGTCCCGCCTCCGGGATCGGTTCGGTGGTTCGCTCGTCCTGGCTACGGCTGCCTACAACGCTGGACCCGAGGCCGTCTCGGGTTGGTGGGGCGGCGGAGCCTCGGGTCTGGAGGCGGATGCGTTCGTCGAACTCATCCCGGTCGATGAGACCCGCACCTACGTGGCCAGGGTGCTGGGGGGGTATGCGCGCTACGTGGAAGCCCACGCCCCGCCGGGCGCGCGCGTAGCGCTCGCCCTGCAGGCCGGCCGCGAGGACCCCGCGGGCATCTCCTACTGAAGGGCGTGGAGCGGGCCGACGGGATAGGACGTCTGCGCCCTTGTTTCCGTGGACCTTCCCACGTGGCGCTCCGTCTCGTCCTCGTCGCCGCCCTCTCGCTCCTGCTGGGAGCCGGCGCGGGGTGGGCCGCCCGGAGCCGCAGGGCGAACCCGGAGCCGGCGCCCGAAGCCCCGTCTCTGGAGCCGGTTCCGGAGCCCTCCCCACCTCCACCCTCCGAACCCGCCCCCGAGGATGCCCTCCACAACGACCTCTTCCCGGACGGCCTTCCTTTGGCTCTCGAGGCGTTGCCTGCCGGCCTTGCCAACCTCACGGCCCAGCAGTGCGCGGCCTGCCACTGGGACGTCCATGCCGGCTGGGAGACCTCCGCCCACGCCACCGGGTGGTCCGGCGACGTCTTTCGCCAGGCCGTACGCGACGCCTCCAGTCCCGCCACCTGCCTCGAATGTCACCTGCCGCTCGCCGCCCAGCAGCCCACCCTCGCTGAGCGGTACGTGGACGGGGACATGGCGGCACCCATCCACCGGCCCAACGAGGCCTGGAATCCGAGCCTCATGGAGGAGGGCGTCACCTGTGCGGCGTGCCACGTCCGCAATGGCCGGGTGATCGGGATCCGGGCCGCACCCGACGCACCCCATCCGGTCGAGCCGTCGGCCGCCCTCTCCCACTCCGCGGCCTGCGCCACGTGCCACCAGCGCGTGTTCCCCGGTTCGGCGGCCCCCTGGTACGACACCTACGGCGAGTGGTACCGATCTCCCTACCGAGAGGCGGGCGTCCGCTGCCAGGACTGCCACATGCCCCCCCGGTCGGGCGTTCCCAGCCCAGCACGCCCCGCGGCCTTCGCCGGGCACGCCTTCGAAGCGCACCCGGGGAGGGCGGTGAGCGTGCTCGTGACGCTTCCGGCCGCGGAGGTCGATCGAGGGCAGCCCTTCGAGTTCCGCATCCGTGTCCAGAACACGGGTGCCGGCCACGCGTTCCCCACGGGCCACCCCGGCCGCGTCGTGCGGCTCGAGGCCGGTCTGGTCTCTGCAGACGGAAAGGCCCTGCACGCGCCGCTCGTCCACGTCTTCGCCCGTACCGTGGACGAGGCTCCGCCGTTCGCGGTGACGGCCGACACGCGGCTCCCGCCTCACGGGGAGGTGGACCTCTCGCTGGCCACCACGGTGCCGGTGAAGGAGAAGCCCGGACCCGCGACGCTGCGCGTCACGCTCTCGGAGACGGGCGCGGCGGATCCGCTGATCGTGCGGTCCATCCCGGTCACGGTACGTTAGATGGCAGGGTCGCTATAGAGGTCCCCGATGAACCACCACGCGCTCACCGACGTCGGATGCAGGCGCGACCAGAACGAGGACTCCTACTTCTGCGATCCCAGCCATGGCCTCTTCCTCGTCGCCGACGGCGTGGGGGGCCGAGCGGCCGGGGAGGTGGCCTCCCAGATCGCCACCGACACGTTCGCCGAGGCGGGTCCCCACTTGCACGCGACGCTGGGGACCTTCCTGGACAACCCCTCGCTCGCGCGCCGAAACGAGGTGCTGGAGTCTCTCGACGCGGTCTTCCAGCTCGCCAGCCGAAGGGTCTACGAGGCTGCCGAGCGTCGCGACCTGCGCGGCATGACGACCACGCTGGCCGTGGTGCTCGTGGGGGGCGGTTGGGCGTTCGTGGCCCACGTGGGCGACTCCCGCGTGTGGTTGCTGCGGGACGGGTCCCTGTCCCAGCTCACCGAGGACCACACCATGGTCAACGAGCTGGTCCGCAACGCCCAGCTCACCCGCGAGGAGGCCGCCCACACCACCTACCGCAACGTCATCACGCGGGCCGTGGGCCTCCACCCCACGGTCCAGCCGGACACGCTGGCCGTCGAGCTGTGGCCCGGCGACCGGCTCCTGCTCAACTCGGACGGTCTCTCGGACGTGGTTTCCAAGGAGGATCTCGCCCGACTCGGCTCCCTCGAGGACATCGAGGAGGCCACCGGGCGCCTCCTGGCCGAGGCCCTCGATGCCGAGGCACCCGACAACGTCACGATCGTCCTGGTCGAGCCGGAGCCCAGCCCCAAGTCGGCCCTGGCCATCGCACGTGCCCAGGCCATGGACGAGCTCTTCCTCTTCCGCGGGCTCCCCTTCCACGCGCGCCTGCGCGTGAGCCGCATCTGCGACGAGCAGTTCTTCGCCCCCGACGAGGTGGTCGTGAGCCAGTCCGATCCCGGCCTGGCCATGTACGTGGTGATCCAGGGGGAGCTTCTGGTCTCCCGAGGAGGCGTCGAGCTCGCCCGCCTCGGGCCGGGCGATCACTTCGGGGAGATCGCCCTGGCGGACGGCCTCCCGCGATCGGCCACGGTGACCGGCCTCACCTTCGGCAGCCTCATCATCATCCACCAGGCCAACCTGGTGGAGTTCACCCGCCGCGAGCCCGAGCTCGGCAACGAAATCCTCTGGCGCCTGCTCCAGGCGCTCGCCGGCCGCCTGAGGGAGACCAACGCCCGGCTCACGTCGGGCGGGCTCGCCTGAACCCGTCACGCCGGTTCGCGACCGCCCTCAGGTCCTCCCCAGAGGCGGGGCCGGTGCGTGGAGGGCTTCACGGGCTGCCACTCCTCCATCCGGAGGGCCGGGAAGGTCCACCCGCCCTCCGGGATGCGCCAGGCGCTCGATCGATCCCCCCGTGCCAGCAAGTCGGAGTGGGCGGCCAGCCAGGCCAGCAGGCGTTCGCGACCGGCCGGGGGCAGGCGATCCTCCAGCACCAGGAGGCACCGGAACGGGGCTGGTGGACCGAGCTCGAGGGTCCGGGCCCCCTTGAGCGCGTGCTCCCCGATGGGGACCCCCGAGATCCGGGACAGCCCCACCTGGACGGGCAGGTCGGCCGGAGGCCTCCCCCGACCGTAGTCGGTCGCGATCGGGACACCCGCTCGAGAGGCGAGGTACGCGGGCTCCTTGGGTCCGACCTCGGGATTCCAGCACGGCCGGTCCCCGCTGGGGAAGACCACCGTCGGCCCGTGGAGCGCGGCGAGCACCGCAGGTTCCTCCAGGTATGGAAAGGACGGGACGATTGCGGGCTTGAGCGTGATCGTGAGGTCGGCGACGGCGACCCCCACCAGGAGGACGACCCAGGGCCAGCGTCGCGAGGCCGCGAGCCCGCCAGCCACCGCGGCCGGAAGGAGGAAGGTCACGACCAGGCGCGAGGGGTTGCCCAGGACGCTGGTCAAGGGGACGGCGTCGAGGAGGCGTCCGAGGGGCGCCTGCTCCAGGGGAATGTGGATGCCGAGGAGGCGCAGGAGCAGGAGCAGACCCGGGCCCGTGACGAAGAACGCCGCGGACAGGAGCGCCCACGAACGACCGCTGGACACTCCGAGTCCCAGCGCCAGCGCGAGGAGTATGGCCATCCCGCCCGGCAGGCGGTGCACGAGGTGCTCGAACGGTCGGGTGCGGACGCCCATCGTCTTCGGCCCGGGTGGATCCGGCGATGCAAGGCTTGCTGCCGAAAGCGAGACGTCTCCGTCCACTTCTCCGACCTCGGCCTGGAGCAGGACGGAGGGCGCGGGGTGGAAGCCGCCCGAGCGCCACTCGGATCCGAGCCGCCCGTCCTCTCCCCCCTCCAGCACGACCAGGGGGCCCGCGACCAGGGTGCAGGCCAGGGCTCCCGCCAGGGTGATCCCGAGCCAGCGCCGCCACCTTCCCGGGGTGCAGAGGGCGGCGAAGGCACAGCCGAGCGCGAGGTAGACGGCGTAGTAGGGGCTCGTACCGGCCAGGAGCGCCACGAACAGACCCACCGAGAGGAGACGCCTCCATCCGGGGGTCTTCAGGGCCAGGAGGCAGGCCCGGGCGGCGAGCGCCAGCAAGCCCACGGCGGCCACCTCGAGGATGCCCTCGCGGAGGTTGCGATGGATCGGGGTGGAGAGCTGGACGAGGAGGCCGGTCGCGAGCGCGCCCAAGCGACTCGCACCGGCGGTACGGGCGAGGGCATAGGGCCCCACCCCGGCCAGGAACAGAAGCCCGGCTGCGACGGCGACCAGCCCCCGGGGTTCCCCGAGCCACGCTCCGAGCGGCACCTGGAACACCTGGACGACGGGGTCCACGGGCCAGAACGGCATGCCCTCGGGAAAGGCCAGCAGGTCGGCCCGCCCCGCTGTCGCCTCACCCGTCAGCCAGCGACGGACCTGTGCGGCCACGAACATGCGGCCCCAGGCCTCGCCGCCCGGCGTACCCAGCACCACGCCCGATCGCCAGGTTCCCGCGAGGAGCCCGCACGCCAGGGCGGCGAAGAGCCCCGGGGTCGGGTCGATGGAGTGCTTCTCGAGATAGCGCCTCATCTCTTTGTCTTTGTCGCGACGATACGATCACGGCCTCAGCCGGGTCAAGTGTGGGCGTGACCGACCCGGGCCCCTCAACCGGGCACGGGGGCTCCGGTGGCCCGCCGGACGGCCACGTACTCCTCCGTCCAGATCCCTGCGGCATCCCGTAGCACGAGCGGACTCTCCCTCCGCGCCTCCATTGGCCCCTCCTCGGCGCGCACGGCCACCAGCACGCAGATCGAGGGGGGCTTCCCGGCTCGGAACACCACGTCGCGGCGCCAGAGGGGTGCCAGGTCCGCGGCCGCAACCGCAGCCTCGAGCCTGGGATCGCCGGCTGCGAACACCACCGCGACCCGGCCTTGGGGAGCGACCGCGCGCCGGGCGGCACCCAGGTAGTCGAAGATGTCCCCCCGAAGCTCGATGCGTGCCCCCGCACGTTGCGCCACGGGGGAGAGGACGCCGCGGCCGGGCGGAATGTACGGGGGGCTGCAGGTGACGACGTCGTAGGATTGCTCCTCGGGCACCGAGGCGGGATCCCTCAGGTCCCCCCACCGCGCCTCCACCCGGTCCGCCAGGTCGTTGAGTGCCACGGTGCGGACCGCGAGCTGGTGGCTCTCGGCCTGGGCTTCCACCATGACCAGTCGAGATCCCTGTCCGACCTTCCAGAGCACCATCAGGCCCACGGATCCGATTCCGGCGCCCAGGTCGAGCAGTCGGTGAGGCCCTCGCGCCAGGTCGCGGGCGGCGGCCCAGGCGCACAGCAGGTCGTCGGTGGAAAACCTGTGGCCCCTCCGAAGTTGGAGGATTCGCCAGGTTCCGGACAGGATGTCGCAGGTCTCGTGCGGTCCGGGTACAGGGTCCATCGGGCCGGGTGTCAGGGGGCCGGCGGGGCTGGGGCCTCGGGATCCGCGGGCGGCGGGTCGCCTGGCGCATCGGGCGATGGCATCACCGGCTCCCCGTCCACGGCCAGCATCGCGTTTCCGGGAAGACGCGAGGCGTCCTGAACGCAGGTACGCTCGGCGTTGCCCAGCACCTTCACCCCCGGGTCCAGGGCGATCACCGCGTGGGACACCGCCACGGATACGAATCCCTCGCTGCACGGCGGGGGTTCGCACAGCGCCCGGTAGGTGTCCCCCTCCACGGCCATGCGAGCCGCGCAACGGGTCGTGTAGACCGCCCCCCAGCCCATGGCGTAGTCGAAGGTGTTGTTGCAGCCAACGAGCATCGAAAGGGCGGCAATGGCCAGGCGCACGATGTCCTCCCGCGTCAGGGGTTGGCGAGGGCGCAGACGACAGCGTCTTCCAGGACCGGGGTCAGTCCGCCCACGACATCCTGAAGTCGGCCGGGCAGGACCACGCCCGCGGCGCGCCGGTGCCCCCCGCCGTTCTCGTCGAGGCGCCAGGCCAGCTGGCAGACGTCCACCTCTCCACGGGATCGAAGGGAGAGCTTGACCTCGCGGCCGGCGTTCCGGCGTCGTTCCACCGCCAGGACCGCCACCTGTACGCCCTCTACGTAGAGCAGTACGTCCACGATGCGGTCCAGGTCCATGAGCTCGGCGCCGATCTCCTCCATCAGTTCCACCGAGAGGGTTCCCACCACCAGGCGGCCTCCAGCGTGCCAGGAGGCCCCTTCCAGCACCCGTCCCAGCAGCAGAACGCCCTGCCGCCGGCGCTCCCAGATCGTGCGGACGACGATGGCGGTGTGGTCCACCCCCTGCTCGAGCAGGTCTGCGGCCAGGCGGAACGTCTCCGCGTTGGTGTTGGCATGGCAGAAGCCACCGGTGTCGTAGACGATGCCGACGTAGACCAGGCGGGCGAACACGGGGTCCATGGGCAGACCCCAGGCACGTCTCAGCTCTTCCACCATCTGGCAGGTACTTCCTGCCTCGTGGTTGATGAGCGCCAGTTCGTATCCGTCCGGCGTCGTGCTCTGGTGGTGGTCCACGACCACGCGGAAGGGGCACGCGGACCACGCTGACTGCACACCGGGAGCGAGCCGCCGGCAGTCCCCGTCGAGCACGACGGCCACGTCGTAGGACGCCGCCACCGCGATGGGGTCGAGCATCCTGTCGGCTCCGGGCAGGTCGGCGTACCGACCGCCGGGGAGTCCCGCGACGTCCACGCGGGCCGGGCCCAGCGCTTCTACGAGGCGAGCCAGCGCGAGGCAGGCCCCCACGCTGTCGCCGTCGATGTCCACGGGTCCCGTGAGGAGCACGCGGCCTGCGGCCTGAAGGGCCTGGCGCAACCGCTGCACGTCCTGCACGTCGAGGGGACTCATGGGCGCGCACTCCGGCAAAAGGCGTCCCTCTAACGGGTGGCCGCCAAAATGCCCGCCCCCGCCCCTCGGACGTTGGACGGCCCGGGTCCCCCGGGATAGTGAGTCTGTCTCCAAGATGGCTTCCAAGGATAAAAATCACAAGTGACCTCCCGTAGACCCCAGCCGCCTCCCGCCCCTCCGGCCCCCGCAGTCCCCGAGGCCCCCCCCGAGAGCCCGGCGCCGGACCCCGCGGCCCCCGAGGCCTCGACCCCCCCGGCTCCTGCCCCTGAGGACGCAGCGGAAGAGGCCCTCCTCCCCCCGCCCTCGGGCGCCGACTACGTGTCGGATCGGACCTTTGGCGAGTTCCCCCTGTCGGAGGAGGTGCTCAAAGCCCTCGACGACCTGCAGTACCGCGTGGCCACACCCGTCCAGGCGGCGGTCATCGAGCCGGTGCTGGCCGGTCGCGACCTCGTGGTGCGGGCCAAGACCGGTACGGGGAAGACCGCGGCGTTCGCCATCCCGCTCGTGGAGCGCATCGCAGGCGGCATGCGGCGCCCGTGCGTCCTGGTGCTCACCCCCACGCGGGAGCTCGCGCTTCAGGTGGCCGAGGAGTGCGCGGGCGTGGCCCGCTACAAGGACGTGCGCGTCGGCGCGCTCTACGGCGGCGTGCCCATCGGGCCCCAGGTCCACGCCCTCGAGGAGGGCGTGGAGATCGTGGTGGGCACCCCGGGGCGCGTGCTCGATCACCTGCGTCGGGGAACCCTCGAGCTGGGCAGCGTCCGCACCGCCGTGCTCGACGAGGCCGACGAGATGCTCTCCATGGGCTTCCTCGAGGACGTCACCGCCATCCTCGACCACCTCTCGGACAACCCCCAGGTCCTCCTCCTGTCGGCCACCGTGGATCCCCGCCTGGCCCAGGTGGTCCGCAAGTACCTCCACGACCCCGAACACGTGCTCCTCTCCACCGACACGGACAAGGTCGAGGGGATCCGCCACGTGCTGTACGAGACGAGCCCGGACGTCCACCGGGCTCGATCCCTGCTCGCCGTCATCGAGAAGGAGGACCCGGCTTCGGCCTTGATCTTCGTCAACACCCGCGAGGACGCCACCACCGTCGCCACCTTCCTCCATCGCCAGGGCCTCGACGCCGAGGCCATCTCGGGAAGCCTGCCGCAGAACCAGCGCGAACGCGTACTGGCACGGCTGAAGCGAGGCGAGCTGCAGTTCCTCGTCGCCACCGACGTGGCAGCTCGTGGCATCGATGTCTCGGGCCTGTCCCACGTCATCCAGTACGCGCTGCCGGAGGATCCGGCCGTCTACCTGCACCGCAGCGGCCGCACGGGCCGGCTCGGGCGATCCGGGGTGGCCGTGGCCCTGGCCGGGGGTCCGGACCTCGCCACCCGGACCGTCCTGGAGCGCCGCTACGACATCGCCTTCGACGTGCGACCGGTGCCCACGGAAGAGGAGGCCGCGACTCTGCGCCTGCAGCGCCAGGCCCGCCAGCTCGGTGAGGCCTCCGAGGTCACCGCCTTCGAGGGCTACCTCGGAACGGTCCGGGCGCTCCGGGACCGCCCGGACGGCGATCGCCTGCTGGCCGTGGCCCTGAGGGCCTTCTTCCTCTGGGATCGTACCCGCCGCGCGAGAGGCGCCGAGGCCGAGACCGCGGGCGCACCCGAAGGCCAGGCCGACGTCCCGTCCGCACCCACCTCCGAGACGCGCGGACAGCGCCGCCACCGGCACCCCCGGCGGGGACGCCGCAGCCGATAGCTCGCCCGTCTTCGTTGCCCGTGACCCGGGCTCCGAATACGGGAGCCTTCCGCGGTGTTCCTGCGGTGACCCGAGGAGACCAGGCCATGCGGATGCTCACGCCCAGCAGGTACCTTTTCACCCTCCTGTCCACGCTCCTCCTCCTGGGCGTGGCCTCGGCTCAGGACGACGACCGCCCGTCCCTCGGGGGAGAGGAGCCCGAAGGAGGCGGCCTCATGGACATCGAGATCGACATCGGCGACCTCGCCGTCACCAAGGGCGACCAGCAGTCGCTGTCGTACGAGGGCCAGGTCCAGCACAACGCGCCCCACTACAAGCCGGGCACGCTCGTGACCATCACGCACGCCCGCGGCAACGTGTCCGTACGGTGCACCGAGTCCGAAGGCCTGCAGGCCCGCATCCAGTACGTGGTCTACGGCAGCAGCGAGGACAGCATGAAGCGGGTGGGCGACTCCATCGGCCTCAAGACGTACGCCAGCACCTCGAACGCCAGCGTCAAGTCCACCCTGCCGGGCTTGAGATCGGGGGTGGAACGCGTGGACACTCCCCTGGTCGTGAGCCTGCCCCGGGAGGCCAGCGTGAACGTCACGGCCAGCGACGGCTGGGTCCAGGTCCTGGGGTGCACCGGCACGGTGAAGGCCACCGCCCGCAAGGGCGCCATCTTCGCGTCCGGCACCTACCGGTCGTTCGATGCCACCTCCTCCTCGGGGAACGTGGAGATCGAGCTGTCCGGCGACTCGGTCCTCACCTCGAACAGCCGCGCCAGCGCCTCGGCGGGAGACATCGTGCTGCGCATGCCCATGACCCAGAAGGGTCAGCTCACCGCAACGGGTTCCGACGTCCGGGTCGCCCACGTGGTCTCGGGTGTCAACTCGCCCACGCGGGTCCAGGGCACCCTCCTGGACAAGGGGCCGTCCATCACCCTCTCCGCCAAGGGGAAGGTGGAGGTCACGGCACCCAAGTAGTCGTCCTCCCCGGCGCAAGCTAGACGCCGCGCACGTCCTCGAGCTTCCAGACGCGATCCACCTGGACGCGGACGCCGCTTCCCGTGAGCCGCGCGTGGCAGGCCAGTCGGATCGCGGGGTCCCGATCGGGCCCGAGGGCCCGGGTCAACAGGGCCTCCTCCACCTGACTGGGCGGCCGGAGCGACTCCTGCCCCGACAGGATGCGCACCCGGCAGTTGCCGCACGATCCATCCGGGCAGGGCGCGTGGATGGGCGTCTCGAGGAACTGGGAGGCCATGTGGAGCGTGTAGGCGGGCTCGGTGGACACGGTGTGCTCGCTGCCGTCTGGCAGGACGAAGGTGACCTCGATCCGCTCCACCGCCTGGGGTGCCCGGCCCAGCCAGCGTCCGACCCGTTTCTTCAATCGATTGCGTAGGTGGTAGCGCGTCATCCGTTCCTCCTTTCTGCTCGGGCTTCGTCGCTCGCGTCCACAGCTTCCCGTTCCTGGGCCTCCAACCGGCCGACCAGGTACTCGAAGGCCTCGTCCACCGTATCCGAGGCGTGCACGAGGTCGAGGTCCTCGGGCGAGATGAGGCCCCACTCCACCATGAGGTCCAGGTCCAGGACACGCTGCCAGTACTCGGATCCGTAGAGGACGAGAGGCACCGATCGGGCCGCCTTCCCGGTCTGTCGCAGGGTGAGCCCCTCCGCCAGCTCGTCGAACGTGCCGAACCCGCCCGGGAAGGCCACGAGGGCCTTGGCCAGCGAGACGAACCAGTACTTGCGCATGAAGAAGTAGTGGAACTCGAACGAGAGGGCTTCCGTGGCGTACTGGTTGATCCGCTCCTCGAACGGGAGCGAGATCCCCAGCCCCACGCTCGAGCCCCCCTCCACGTCGGCCGCACCGCGGTTGGCCGCCTCCATCACGCCCGGCCCGCCCCCGGAGCAGACGAGGTAGCGGGGCGCGCCCTGGGGGCGGTCGAGGCTCCAGCGGGTGAGCCGACGGGCCAGCACGCGGGCATCGTCGTAGTAGCGGGACAGGCGGACACGGGCCTCGGCTCGGGCCAGGGCCTCCTCTGCCCGGGCGCGGTCCTCCGATCGGGCAGCCCGGGCCGCTTCCTCCCGGGCCTGGCTGGCCCTCAGTGCGGCCACCTCTCCGGGCAGGGCGCGCGCGGACCCGAACAGGACCACCGTGTGGTCCACGCCGAGCCGCTGGAACCGGTCCCGCGGTTCCTCGTACTCGCAGAGGATCCGGATAGCGCGGGCGCTGTCGCTGTTGAGGAAGGCGTAGTTGTTGTAGGCCTTGGGAGGGGGCATGGGCACGGATCCCAGGAGTCAGAGGGCTGCCGAGGCCAGGGACGACCGATGGGTCGAGCTGACGAGCCCGGCCGGGCAGCCGGGGTTAACACGAGCCCGCCGGAAGGTTCACGGATCGCTCCGGGCGGCTCCCCAAGAGGCGGTGATGCACCGTTGCGTCCAGCACCGCGGACCTCGAGCTCAGCGCGCCGCATGGATGACGCTGGCCGCTCTCTTCCCGAGTTGCGCTCCACCCGCGGCCGACCCTCCACCGAACGCATCCCCGGCGGACGTGGTCTCCCGCGCCATTCCAAGCGTGGTCCTCCTGGTCAACCACCAGTTCAACCGTCCGGTCTCCTACGGTGCTGGGACCCTCGTGGACGACCGGGGGCTCGTGCTCACCAACCTCCACGTCGTGGAGGGTGCGGAACGTCTGGGCGCCTGGCTGTACGAGCCGGGCCGCACCACGTTCTCCCCCCTCGACGGGGGCCTGGAGCGCTTCCTGTTCGAGTACCCCGACCAGGAGATCCCGGTGCGGCGGGTGCGCACGGACAGCGTCCTCGACCTGGCGCTCGTCCGCATCGATGCGGACACCTCCGCCTGGCCCACGCTGCCCATCCGCGAGACGGCCCTCCGGCCGGGGGAACCGGTTTTCGCCCTCGGGCATCCCTACCAGGCCGCGTGGTCGTTCACCGCAGGGGTGGTGAGCGCCCTGCCCCAGGGGCTCATCCAGCACGACGCGGCGATCAACGTGGGAAACTCGGGAGGTCCACTGGTCGATGGGGAGGGTCGGCTCTCGGGGGTCAACACCCTGAAGATCTTCGGCGACGCCGAAGGTCTGGCGTTCGCCCGGCCCATCTTGCTCGCCCGAACCCTCCTGGATCGGGCCGGGCCTCCGGTGACCCTCGACCTGAGCGATCCGGGCGTCGCCCTGGTCTCCTGCGAGCGATCCGCCGAACTCGCCCCGGCGGTGACACTCGACTGCATCGACTGGCGCGGGCTCCACGTCCTGGAGGAGCAGGCCTGGGCCGACGCGCTCGCACTCGTGGAACCCCCTGCCGAGGTGGCCGCGGCAGCCACCGCCATCCTCGAACGAGAGGGGTGGTCCGCCCTGCTCGCGGACTTCCAGGCAGGCGTCCTGGCCTTCTGGGCTGCCACGGAGCCCCGGGACCCCGCCGCCGAGTGGCCGGTGGACCTGTCCCGAGCCTGGCCGTCGTGCGAGGTCCGCGAAGCCCACCTGGCCGCCCTTGGGGTGTCCGCACGCATCGATGCCCAACGGAAGGCCTCGAGGGCCGCGCACGAGGCCTTCCTGGCTCGGGTCCGGGAGCACAACGGGCTCACGGTCGACCTGGCGGACGACCCCTTCGAGTATCGGAAGGCCCGCCAACGGGGGCTGCGCGTGGACGAGATCCTGCGACCCGTTCCGGACCTCGCGCTCGTGCGCGTCAGCGGACGGAACCCGGACGGCAGCCTGTTCGGCTACATGGAGTGCTGGAGACACGTCGGGGAGGCATGGAAGCAGCACATCGTCTGCCTCGAGGAGGAGGTCGCTCATCTGCCCGAGGCCTGGCCGCTCCCGCTCGCGGACGCGGTCATGTTCCGCAACGACATGGCCGGGATCCTGGCTCGCTCGCTGGGGGGCTTCCCGCGGATCCGGACGGAGCGCACCGGTCCGCCTCAGGCCCAGCCCCGAGCCGACCTGCCGTTGACCCTGGGCAGGTAGCGCTCCTCCGAGCGGCCGGTGTCGAAACCGGCGAACCCACCCGGCACCGTGCCGGCCGTTCCCGGCAGGCGCCTCAACGACCCCGGAGACATCCATGCACCGAGCGCTCCTCGTCCTGTTCGCGATTCCCTTCCAGGCCTGCATCCTCTACGACGGCGACTGCGAGGAGGGAAGCGATTGCTGGGACCGTCCAGACGACTCCGACTCGGGTGGCAGCCCCACCGACGACACGGGCCTCCCGCCCGACGACACCGGACCCCTCCCGCCCCCGTGGGCGTTCGAACTTGTGCCCGGCGAGGCGGAGGCCGGGGACGTGTTCATCGCCTCCCTCCGGTTCGAGGGAGACGCGGCACCGGCCTACGACACCGTGGCTTCCGTGGAGTTCTTCGGAGACGTGGAGGTCCTGGCCACGGACTGGCGGGCCTGGGAGATTCTCCTCACCCTGGCCGTCTCGGCCGATGCGCCGGAGGGCACCGCGGACGTGCTCGTCCGGTTCCAGGGTACCGACGCCGCCTGGGGCGAGGATGTCCTGTCCATCTGGCCCGACGCCTCGGGTCACGAGGCGGGCCCGTCCGGTAGCGGGCTCGACCCCTGCACCCCTTGACCCCTGGGGAGGCGCGGGAGGACATCGTGAACGAATCCGGCCGGTCTTGCGTCCACGCGTGTTCCCGTCCCGGGTGGACGCCGGCGGCCTCGCCGGTCATGCTTTCGGCCCGGAGGGTCTCCAAAGGCCCATGTCCTTCGACGTCGCGGACCTCTACCGCCGCTATGGCGACCTCGTCCTCGGCAGGTGCCGCACCCTGCTGCGAAACGATGCCGAGGCCCACGACGCCTGCCAGGAGATCTTCCTGCGGATGCACCGCTACCGGGACCGCTTCCGTGAAGAGGCCGCCCCTTCCACCTACCTGTTTCACGTGACCACCACCACCTGCCTGAACCGCCTGCGCACCCGGCGCCGCCACCCGGAGGATCCCCTCGCACACCCTCCGGACATGGCGCGCGTGGCCTCGAACGACACGTTGCTCGACGATCTCGCGCTCAAGGATCTCGTCGAGCGCCTGCTGGCCCAGGCCGACGAGCGCACCCGCCTGTGCCTCCTGTACCACTACGCGGACGGCATGACCTGCGAGGAGGTGGGAACCCTCCTGGGGATCACCGGGGCAGCCGTTCGCAAGCGCATCTCCGTGTTCCGCGAGTCGCTCGCCACCTCGCCCCCCCCCTGGCTTCCGGAACGGCTCTCTTGACCCCGCACATCTCCACGCCCGCCCTGCACCGCTACCGACTCGGCGAGTCGTCCCCCGCCGAGCGCGAGGCCATCCGTGCCCACCTGGACGCCTGCCCACGGTGCTCCGAGCGTCTCCGCCTGCAGGAGGCCGGGCGCGCGGCGTTCGTCCTCGAACCCGTCCCCGAGTTTCTCCGCGCGCCTCCACCCGCGAGGCGGCGCCACCTGCCGTGGGCTGCCCCGTTCGCGGCCGCCCTGGCCGCAGTGCTGGTGGTGGTTCTCTTCCCCCTGGCCGGCCGGGGCCCCACGGACCCGGCCACCCTCCGGACCAAGGGCGAGATCACGGCCATGGAGGTGGTGGCGGAGCGCGACAGCGGGCCGGTCGTCCTGGCTCCGGGTGCCCGCGTGGTTCCGGGAGACCGTCTCCAGATCCGCTTCGATCCGGGACCCTATCCGTGGGCGGCCTTCGTGGGCCGAGATGGCAGCGGATCCATCGAGGTGTTCCGCATTCTGCCCGTGGAGCCCGGGCCGCTTCGGTCGGCCCCCTTTGCCCTGGAGCTGGACGACACTCCGGGCGACGAGCAGATCTTCGTGGTATTCTCCGACACGCCGCCGGATCCGGAGTGGCTCGTCGGGGTGCTGGACGACGGGGGAAGCGCGGGAGGCGCCGTGGTCACGAGCATCCGGCTCCGCAAGGACACCCGCCGATGATCGGGCGCTTCGGGCTCGCCTGGCTGGCGGCGCTCGCCGCCGCGGCGCCGGCCGCAGAGGCGGCCACGTGGCGTCACGCGCTCGTCGTGGGGGCCAACGATGGTGGCCAGAGCCTGGAGCCCCTCAAGTACGCCGAGCAGGACGCCCGCCGTTTCGCGGACCTGGTGGTGGAGCTCGGCGGGTTCGGCGCCGAGGACGTCACCGTGCTCTACGCGCCGGGCCGTGACCTCTTCCTGGCGGCCCTGGCCGAGCACGCGCGGGTCGCCTCCCGGCACCCCGACGACCTGTTCATCCTCTACTACTCGGGCCACGCCGATGCGCGGGGCCTGCGCCTCCAAGACGAGGTGATCCGCTTCGACGATCTCAAGGAGTCCCTGCGCTCCCTCCAGGCCGAGGTGCGCGTGGGGATCCTCGACGCGTGCCGTTCGGGCGCCATCGTGCGCCTGAAGGGCGCTCGCCTGACCGCGCCGTTCCTGCTGGACGACGGCCCCGCGACCGAGGGCGAGGCCTGGCTGACGTCGGCCACCGCGGACGAAGCGGCCCAGGAGTCGGACCAGATCCAGGGGTCGTTCTTCACCCACTACCTGGTGTCCGGGCTCCGCGGTGCGGCCGACATGGACGACGGCCGGGTGTCCCTCGGGGAGGCCTATCGCTACGCGTACCAGCGGACCGTCGCACGCACGGGAGCGACCGAGGGCGGCACCCAGCACCCCACGTACGACTACCGGCTGCAGGGAAGGGGCGATCTCGTCCTCACCGAGGTGGGCCGCGGGCTCGCGAGGATCACCATCGCGGAGGCTGTGGCCGGTGAGGTCACCGTCCTGCGCCTACCGGACCGCGTCCCGGTGGCCGAGGTGGCCAAGCCCTCGACCAACGCCGTGGTGCTGGCGCTGGCCCCGGGCCGTTACCTCCTCCGACTCCGCAACGAGCAGGGCTTGCGGGAATCCACCGTCTCCCTGTCCGAGGGCATGGCCCCCACGGTCTCGGAGTTCGGAGCGCCCTCGCGACCCGAGTACGCCCGGCTCAAGGGCCTGGACGAGCTGACCGCCAACCTGACCAGCCTCGTGGACGAGGGAGGCCGGACCCTCTCGGCACTCGATCTGCGCCATTCCCCATGGATCGCCGCGGGCGCGAGTGCGGTGGTGCCGGGCGCCGGCCAGGCCTACAACGGCCAGTGGGCGAAAGGCGCGCTCCTGTTCGGAGGCACGACCGCGCTCGTGGGCGGCGGCCTGCTCTGGCGTGGCGAAAACGAGGCCTCGAGCGGATCGCTGACGGGGCCGAACCTCGCCACGCTCCTGGGAATGACGCTCTACGGCTACTCCATCGCCGACGCGGCCTGGCAGGTGAGGCGACGCGAGGAGGTCCGGCCCAGGACCGGCATCGTAGCGTCCACCCAGACAGCGTGGGGCAGCGGCGAGGGCTCAGGTGACTGGCCGGCCACGACGGGAATCGCCGTGGACTGGATCCTCCAGCCGGGTTTCTCCCTCGGCCTCGACCGGACCGGTGTCCTGACGCAGGAGGACGGGGACCGGGTGTTCGGTACCGGCGGCCGCATGGCGCTCGGCCTGGACAACGGGGATCGGTTCCGGCCGGGCATGTTCCTGGCCGTGGGGATGCGCGCGGGCGGGGGCGATGGCGTGCGTCCCGTGGTGGGGGCCGGAGCCGATCTGCGGTGGTACCTGACGCCGAGGTTCCTGTGCTCCCTCGAACTGCGGGAGGAGCTCGACGGAGGCGATGCGAACCTCCTGCTCGGAGGCGGTCTCGGGGTCCACCTGTTCTAGCCTGCATTTCTCACATTCCCCCTGCTGCGGCCGCCGATCTGCTCGCTGGGGCCGCGCCGTTCTCGCTCGCCCTCCGTGGC
>JAFGLY010000107.1 GCA_016927815.1 Deltaproteobacteria bacterium
CTGTAGGCTGTAGACTGTAGGGGCTGCGGGGGCGAGCGTCTCGGCGGTTCGCAGGGGGTGGTGGCGGGGGTGGCCCTCACCCGGCGCGTGTCGGCGTCCCCCTCTCTCCTCCTCCACCCACCCCGCGCAGAGGATAGGTCCGAACCGTCTCTTCTCGTCCATGGAGGACGCGATGCAGGAAGGGCTGTCCATCGAGACATTCCGCGGCGACTTCGACGAACTGGAGCGGATGGCCCACGCCTCCTGGCGCGACGAGTACGGCGAGGCCTCCTTTCCCAACTTCTACCGGCCGGCGTTCCTGCACTTCCTCACCGATCGCATTCCGGCATCCCGCAGAGATCACCTGCTCGCGGCCTACCGCAACGGAGAGATCGTCGCCTTCCTGGCCAATCTCCCCCAGCGCTTCCACTTCCACGAACGAACCCTCGAGGCCGTCTACAGTTGTCTCCTCGTGGTGCACAAGGACTACCTGCGCCAGGGCATCGCCCTCGACCTGATCCGTGCGGCCTTGGAGCTCAACCAGAAGCACGGCTACGACCTCTCGCTCCTCACGCTCGAGATCGGGCACCGTTCCACGGCCATGGTGGGGAAACTGGTCGCCGAGGGGCACCGGATCGAGCGGGTCCGCCGATCCCGTGTCCTGGTCCGTATTCTCGACCTGGACCGGGTGGACGCCTGCGAGGGCCTCAAGGGAACCGAGCGCGCGGCCATCCGCCTGATCGGCGCCCATCGTACCCCTCGGCCCGAGCCTGCGGTCGCCCTGAGGCCGTATCGACCCTCCGACCTCGACGCCTGTCACCTCCTCCTGGATCGATACAAGGACACCGTGGATCTCGCACTCGCCTGGGATCGGGAGTCCCTCGGCGTGGAACTCGACTTCCCCGGTGTCTCGCAGACCTTCGTATGGGAAAGGGACGGGCGGATCCTGGCCCTGTTGAACGCAGTGATCCACGAGCAGATGGGCCGGACCGTAGAGCGGTACGCCTGGATCAACCACGTCGCCTTTCCGGACCTCGCTCCCTCCGAGAAGCGCGCCTTCCTCAGGGCATGGCTCCTCGGCATCCACGAACTCGGTTGCGTCGCGACGGTGGACTTCGGACGCCGGGGCTGGCCGGCCGGTCCCTTCTACCGTTCACGGTTCTTTCCCTACCCGCGTGCCGTGGACCTGGTGTCCTGGACGTTCAATCGAGACGTCTCGGTAGCAGGCATTCCGGTCGTCTACGAGATCCAAGTCTGACGGTATCGGCACCTTCAGGGTCGTGGTATGGTTCCGCACAGGAGGAATGGCCATGCACCCGCGACGGACACCTTCGTTGTTACGTTCCTGGCCCGTGGTGCCCGGTTTCCTGCTCTGGGGCCTGGCCGTCACGGCTTCCTGCAGGTCTCCAGAGGACGACACGGGCAAAGACTCTGGCAAGACCGAGACGGGCACCGAACCCGACACCGGTCCGTTCGACCTCGACGAGGACGGCTGGACGCCCTCCGGTGGCGACTGCGACGACACCGATCCATCGGTGAACCCAGGCGTCCAGGAGGTCTGCAACAACACACTCGACGACAACTGCGACGACACACCCTTGCCGTGTCGCATCGAGGGAACGGTCCACCTGTCCCTGGCGCACGCGGTTCTCCTGGGCGAAGCCGCCGCCGACCAGGCGGGATCCGCCGTCGCGCTCTGTGACGCGAACGACGACGGCTACGCCGATGCCATCGTCGGGGCCCCCGGAGAGTCCGTCAACGCGCCCGGCGCGGGGGCCGCCTACCTCGCGCTCGGTCCCCTGGAGGGTGCAGTCGACCTCTCTGGAGCTCGGGCCAAGCTCCTCGGAGAGCAGGAGGGCGACAACGCCGGGTCCACCCTCGCAGCCGGAGACGTGAGCGGCGACGGCATCGAAGACATCCTCGTCGGAGCGCCGTATCAGGATGCAGGGGGCACGAATGCCGGGGTCGCCTGCCTCGTCCTGGGACCCGTGCAGGGCATGTACAACCTGGCTCTGCCCGACGCCTCGATCGCCGGGGAGCACGAGGGTGACCGCCTGGGAACCGCGCTGGCCAGTGCCGATGCGAACAACGACGGCATCCACGACCTGTTGATCGGCGCGAACGGCGAGGACACATCGGGGACCGATGCCGGCGCTGTCTACCTGTTCCACGGGCCGGTCGAGGGCGCCGTGAGTGCTTCCCAGTCCGACGCCAAGATCGTCGCAGAGGCCCAGGCGGACGGCCTGGGCTACTCGTTGGCCTTCGGAGAGTTCGACGGAGACGGCATTCTGGATGTCCTGGTCGGCGTTCCCTACCAGGGCGCGGGGGGCAGTTCGGCCGGCGCGGCCTACGTCGTACTCGGCCCCGTCGCCGGAACCCTGGACCTCGGCAGCGCCGAAACGAAGCTGGTCGGCGAGGTCATGGGAGACTTCGCCGGCAACCCCGTCGCCACGAGAGACCTCGACGGCGACGGCCTGGGCGACCTGCTCGTCGGTGCAATCGGGGACGATGCCGGGGGGACGTCCGCCGGAGCCGTCTACGTGGTCCTCCGACCCCTGGCCGGATCCTGGAGCCTCTCCGATGCAGACGCGAAGATCGTCGGCGAAGAGGCCGGTGATCTCGCGGGCTGGGCGCTTGCCACCGGAGACGACCATGGGGACGGTCTCGCGTCCATGATCGTCGGTGCTCCGAGCAGCGACACGGGCGGATCCGGGGCCGGGGCGGTCTACCTTGTGCGCGGACCCTGGAAAGGCCTCCTGGACCTCTCGGAAGCCGACGCGAAGATCGTCGGCGAAAACGCCGGCGACGGCACCGGCTACTCGCTGGCCATGGGAGACGTCAGCGGAGAGGGGTACGCAGACCTCTTGGTGGGAGCCCTCGGCGTGGATGCTGGCGGCTCGAGCGCGGGCGCGGCCTACCTGGTCCTGGGTCTCGGTTACTGAAGGCCGGCTGTTAGCGTCGGTCGGTCCGCCGACCCTCCCCCACCCAGAACCCGTCCCCGGAGACCGGCCTCCATGCTCGATCTGCCTTCCTGCTGCGCACCCGGTGTCCACCTGAGTTCGGAGTACGTGGAGACGGCTCCCGGTGTGCAGCTCTACGTCGCCCGGATCCGTCCCGCCCTCGAGAGTCGCCACCCTCCGGTGGTGCTGCTCCCGGGGCTCGCCTCCATCCCTCACAACTTCCGCGGGACGCTGCTCGAGATGACCCGACACACCGAGGTCCTCTGGCTCGAGACCCGGGAGAAGTCCAGCAGTCGAATCCAGGACGTGAAGGACGTGTCCATCCCCGCCATGGCGCAGGATCTCCGGGTCTTCGTGGAGAAGGCCGGCCTTCCCGACGACGGGTACGTCCTCATGGGCTACTCGCTCTCTGCGAGCGTCATCCTGGAGGCCAGCCGGAGCCTGCCCAGGCGTCCCAGGCTGGTCGCGCTCGCGGAGCCGAACGCCACGTTCGACTTCCCCCCTTGGGCCCTGCTCCTGGCCCGGTACGCGGTACCGCTGTATCGCCCGCTGCTCCCCTTCCTGAAGTGGTACATGCGCACCTTCGTGATCCGCGTGGCCGACGATCGCGAGATGTACGCCATCTACTGCAATATCCTCGACGCAGCCGATCCCCGGAAGATCGCCGCCGTGGTCCGGGCCGTGAAGCCCTGGTCGGCATGGGCCGGCCTCGACGACATCGACCTTCCGGTGCTCGTGCTGGGCACGTCCAAGGACCGCCTGCACCGCTACGAGGACACCCTCCGCATCGCCGCGAGCCTTCGCCATTCCACCTTCATCGACATGGAGACCAACGACCGCACGCACAGCGGTGAGGTCGTCGGCGTCGTGCTGGAGGCGTCGGCCGGCCCGCTCGCCCGCCTTGACCCGTCGGGTCGGGCCCGGGTAAGGTCGCCCCCGGTCTGGCCCTGACGCAGGCCGGTGCAAGCGTGAGTGTTCGATGAAGATCGGACTGGTCCCCCAGGTCATCGTCAACGCGCTGCACCCCTCGAACAGCGTGCCCTACGTTCCCCTGGGACTCCTGTCGCTGGCCGGCGCTCTGGATCGGCGGCGTCATACCGTCGACATCGTGGACCTGACGGCGGCGGTGAAGGACGGCCGGATCCCCTACGACCGAGACTTCGAGAGCGCCGCGGCCCGGCTCATCCACTCCAGGGGTTTCGACCTCGTGGGGTTCTCCACGTTCTCCGCGGGTTACCACCACACCCTGAAGATCGTCCAGGCGCTCAAGGCGCGGGCTCCGTCCACCCTGTGCGTGCTGGGCGGACCCCAGGCCAGCTTCTGCGACGAGGAGACGCTCGCGTCGTTCCCGGTGGACCTCATCGTCCGGGGCGAGGGCGAGTGGACCTTCGAGGAGCTCCTCGAGGCGCTCGAGGACGATCGGGGCCTCGACCCGATCCAGGGCCTGTCGTTCCGGAGGGGGGAACGCATCCTCCGGACCCCGGATCGTCCGCTCGTCCAGGACCTCGACACCCTGGCCCTGCCCGCGTTCGACCTGTACCCCTTGAAGCATCACCCCAAGGCGGCGGTCGAGGCCACGAGGGGCTGCCCGTACCACTGCGTGTACTGCGCGACATCCAACTACTGGGGCCACAGGGTCCGCCACAAGTCGATCGACCGCATCTACTCGGAGATGGTGCTTTTAAGCGACACCTACGACGTCGAGTACATCTCCTTCGCCGACGACACCTTCACGATCAATCGCAAGTGGACGCTCGCGTTCTGCAGACACCTGGTCGCTCGGGGGTACCGGAAACCGTGGCTGTGCAGCACACGCATCGACGCGGTGGACGACGAACTCCTGGCGGCCATGGCCCAAGCGGGTTGCGGCCACATCTTCTACGGGATCGAGAGCGGGTCCGAGCGGGTCCAGAAGGCGATTCGAAAGAACATCCGGATCGGGCGTGTGGTCGACAACCTCCGCAAGACCGCCTCCCAGGGCATCTCCGTCACCGCTTCCCTGATGATGGGCTTCCCCGACGAGACCGAGGAGGACCTGAAGCAGACCCTGCAGCTCCGAAACCGCATCCAGCTGATCTTCCCCTACAAGCAGGCCATCCAAATCCACGTGCTCTCCCCGGACGTCAACACGCAGATCACGCTCGAGAACCAGGACCGCCTGCGCTACGACGGGTTCCACTCCGACGGGTCCGGCGGGGAGCTGGCCCGGTACGACCGGGAGATGATCCTGGCGCATCGGGATCTCTTCATGGCCTACTACTACATCGAGATGACCCACCTCGACCGGGAGTTCGTCAAGCTGGTCCACACCTTCCTGTCGACCGCCCAGGTGATCTGCTACTGGAGCTCCCTGTACGTCATGTTGAGGGACGGCGATCCGCTGCGGATGGCGAAACGCTGGATCGAGGCGTACCGGTCCCACCCGGTGTCGGGCGACGTGTCGCCGGAGGCACCCCTCCTGCTCCGGGCCGTGCCGAGCGCCACCCGGTTCTTCGCCTCCCTCTTCCGCATGGGCGGCGACGTTCCAGCACCGGTGAGCGAGCTCTACCAGCACGAGTTCGAGATGATGCGCATCAAGGGGGGTCTCGCCATCGACACCGCGATCCGGCAGAAGGCAGCCGAACACCGGGCGTTCTCACACAGGCAGTTCGCATACGATCCCCGGGAGACCATCGCGCTCATCCGCGAGGACTACCGGAAGGTACGGACCCAGCGGCTCAAGCCGACGCGGATCGACTACGTGCCGAGACGACGGCCACAAACCGGGCGACGCGGTTGACGAGCAGGTGGGTCCGCCCATAGAGGAACCCGTTGGGTGCTCGTGATCCCGTTCCAGGGACGTGGGATGCGCCCCCTGCTCCGGAGGCCGGCCGGTGCCCCGACGCCCGTTGTTCCGCCGTCGCATCCTGTCTCCGATCCTGCTCGTGGCCCTTCCCGGTGCCGCCTGGGCCGCGGGCGAGGACCCCTCGCTGCCCATCCTGGGCTACCTCATCATCATCCTCCTCTCGGCCCGCCTCCTCGGCCACCTCGCCATCCTCTTCAGGCAGCCGGCCGTTCTCGGGGAACTCACGGCCGGCGTGATCCTGGGCGTGGGCGCACGGTACGGACTGCCCGGGCTGGAGGGCATCTCGACCGATCCCTTCGTGGATCTGCTGGCGCGGATCGGCGTACTCGTCCTGCTCTTCGAGGTCGGCCTGGAGTCCACGGTGCGCGACATGGTGAAGGTGGGGCTGCCGTCCGTGCTCGTGGCCACGCTGGGCGTGGTGGTGCCCTTCGGTCTGGGCTGGGGCGTGGGCGTCCTCTTGCTGCCCGAACACTCGGTCTACGTCCACGTGTTCCTCGGCGCCACCCTGTGCGCCACGAGCGTGGGCATCACGGCGCGGGTTCTCACGGATCTCGGTCGGTCTCAATCCCCGGAGGCCCGGATCATCCTGGGCGCTGCCGTGGTGGACGACGTGCTCGGCCTCGTGATCCTCGCCATCGTCGCGGGTGTGATCCAGGCCGCGGACGCCGGGGTTGCCCTGGAGTGGACCCACCTCTTCGGCCTCGTCGGCCGTACGATCGTCTTCCTCGTCGGAGGCGTCGTGGTCGGCTCGTTCCTTTCCCCGCGGGTGTTTCGCGTGGCGGCCCACCTGCGTGGGACCGGCATCCTCGTGGGTCTGGCCCTCTCGTTCTGCTTCCTCATGAGCGTACTCGCCGGACTCGCGGGTCTCGCCCCCATCGTGGGCGCGTTCGTCGCGGGTCTCATCCTGGAGCCGGTTCACTACAAGGACCTCGTCCGCAAGGGAGAAGGGGACCTCGAGCACCTCCTGAGACCCATCGGGGCGTTCCTCGTGCCGATCTTCTTCGTGCGGATGGGCATGGACGTAGATGTCTCCACGTTCGCCGATCCCGGCTCGCTGGTGCTCGCCCTCGTCCTGACCGCGGCAGCGATCCTGGGCAAGCAGGCCTGCTCGCTCGGGGTGTGGCGCCGGGGCATCGATCGGCTGTCCATCGGTCTGGGCATGATCCCGCGGGGCGAGGTGGGCCTCGTGTTCGCGAGCATCGGTCTCGGACTCACCGTCGGGGACGAGCGGATCATCGATCCGAGCACGTACTCGGCCATCGTGGTCATGGTCATGCTCACGACCTTCGTCACGCCTCCGGCCCTGACCTGGTCGTTCCGCCATCGGAAACCCCCTGACCTCGCCGAGGGGACGTGATGGCCCGGCGGGTGGTCGTGGTGGGCGCAGGGAGCACCGGCCGTGCGCTCGCGTCCCGGTTGGGCCTGGACAACGAGGTCGTCGTGGTGGACCCGGATCCCGAGGCCTGCCGGACGCTCGGCGAGCCCCGCTCCCTGGCCGAGGTGCTCCCCTCGCTCGGGGGCGCTCCCGGCGTCCACGTCGCCTGCGGCGATGCGTCCTCCCGCCTCGTGCTGGCCGCGCTCGCCGAGGGTGTCAAACGGCCTGCCCTGGCCGCCGCCAGCGGCCGGGACGACGTGAACCTGGAGGCCGGGCGCCTAGCCCGCGACCTGGGCTTCGAGCCGATCCTCGCGGTGCAGAACGACCCGGACAGCTCGGCCAGCTACGCCGCGGAGCGGGTCTCCACCGTGGATCGTGGCGGGCTGGTCGCCGACCACGTGCAGCGCGCCTTGAGACACGCAGGAGCCGCGATCCCGATCGGGGTCGGGCTCGGACGGGGCGAACTCCTGGAGGTACGCCTGCTCAAAAGTTCGCCCGTGATCGGCCGTCCGCTCAAGGACATCTCCTCCGACCGGTGGCGCGTGGCCGCGGTCTTCCGTGGACAGAGCGTGGTCCTCCCGACGGGGAGCACCACGCTCCAGGCGGAGGACCGCGTACTCCTCGTCGGAGACCCGGAGTCCATGCCCGACATCGCGGAGCACGTCCGGATGGGGAAGCCCCAGTTCCCCCAGCCCTGGGGTCAGCGCGTCCTCACGCTCGAGCGCGGAGGGCCCGACGAGGCCCTCGCGGCCGAGGCAGCGCGCTGGGTCGATGCGTGCGGCTGCACGCCGCTCCTGAGGGGCTTCGTCGCGGGCCCGGATCGAAAGGCCCCAAGCCGACCCACTCCCTCCGGCGTCGGTCAACCGGAGGTCCTCCCCTCCCCGGACGATGCGCGGTTCGTGGATTCCCTGCTCCGGCTCCGGCCCGGGGTCCTCGTCACGCGCTCCGCTCGCGCACGCCGGTGGTCGGTCTTCTGGGGCCAGGGCTCCCAGGATGCACGCCTCTGCGACGCTGTGCCCATTCCTGTGCTCTTCGCCCGGGGCGGCGGCCCGTATCGCCACATCCTCCTGCCGGTGTCGGGGTCGGGGATGACCCTGGCGGGCCTCGAACTGGCCATCGACCTCACGCGCCAGCACGGCGCGGCCTTGACGGCGCTCTCGGTGGACCTGCCGCGCCTGCTCACCGGGTTCGGCGAGGAAGCCCGTCGGGCCGAGATCGAGCCGGTCCGTCGTCTGTGCGACCTCTACGGTGTCCACCTCGACGACGTCCACCGCGTCGGCAACCCGATTCTCCGGATCCTGGAGGAGTCCGCCCACCACGACCTCGTGGTCCTCACGAGGAGGAGAAACCGGCAGGACGGCTGGTCCAACCCCGACATCGCGCTCCGGGTAGCCCGTCGCGCCGCCTGCTCGGCGTTGGTGCTGACCGTGGGCGGGCCTGTGTGAGATGCACGCCTCGGGCGCCAACCTCCTCGTCCTCCTCGTCCTCCTCGTCGGCACGGTGATCGCACCGCTGCTCGCAGGGCGGATCCGGGTTCCCGCTGCCGTCCTCCTCATCGCCTACGGCCTGGCGGTCGGACCCCACGGACTGGATTGGGTCGGAGACAGCCCCGTGGAGAGCTTCCTCTCCGAGTTGGGGTTCGTCCTGCTCATGTTCCTCGCGGGCCTGGAGATCGACGTGAACGCCCTCGGGCACCGGGGCTCGAAGTCCCTCGCCGTCATGGGCGCGGTGGCCCTGCTGGTGCCGGCCCTGTCGGTGGGGGCCGCGTTCCTCCTCGACCTTCCCGTCCTCTACGGTCTCGCCCTGGGTGCGGTCAGTGTGGGCATGCCCCTCGCGCTCCTGAAGGAGAGCGGCCGGATCCGGACCCGCCTCGGCCAGGACGTCCTGATCCTGGGCTCCATCGGGGAGTTCTTCACCGTCGTCGCGATGACGCTCCTCGACCTCGGGCTCCGGCACGGCGCGACCCTCGCGCTCCTCGGCGGGCTGCTTCGTCTCGTGGGGTTTCTCGTGATCTCCGGGCTCATCCTCAAGGTCTTCACGGCCTGGGCCTGGTGGCATCCCGAGCGGGTCTCGGGGCTCGTCACCGAGCCCGCGAGCGAGTTCGGGGTCCGGGCGTCCCTGCTCGCGATGGCCACGTTCTCCGTGATCGCCTTCCTGGCCGGCGTGGAGCCCATCGTGGGGGCCTTCCTCGCCGGCGCCCTCATCGCGTTCGTCCTCAGGGGCAAGGGCATTCTCGAGGAGAAGCTCTCGGTCGTGGGCCACGGGTTCCTGGTCCCCATCTTCTTCGTCGGGGTGGGCCTCCGGTTCGACCCGTCCGTGGTCACGACCTCGAGCCTCTCCACCGCGGGAGGTCTCGTGGTCCTGGCGTTTCTCGCCCGCGCCCTGCCAGCTCTCCTGCTTCTCGCCCTCCGCATGCGCCTGAGGCACGTGCTGGCCACCGCAGCGCTGCTCTCCTGTCCGCTCACGCTCACGGTGGCCATCGCCACCCTGGGGGCCCACCTGGGAGCGATCACCGAGGAGGCCGAGGGAACGCTCGTGCTCCTCGCGGTGGGGTCGGGTCTGGTCTTCCCGATGGCGTTCCGCCGCCTCGCACGTCAGTAATAGTACCAGATGCTCGCGTAGTCCCTGGGGTTCTCACCGATCGTGGCGAGCCGTTCGAGGTACTCGAAGATCGGCACGTCGTCGCCGACCCATGTGTCCGCGGGCGCCACCATCTTCTCCCATGGGTGGAACTCGTAGACACGGCTGCCGTCGGGACGGATGCTGATGAGATCCCGGTGCTGGAAGGCCCTCAGGTTGTTCTTGCCCAGCCCCGGGACGTTGAACACCACCTCGTCCGTCCGCCGCAGCCCTGGCAGGAGGCGGACCTCCTCCTTCTGCTCCTGGAGAAGTCGGGCGATGGGCACGCGGTAGGCACGGGTCTCGTCCTTGCCCTTGGGAACGAACGAGTAGTAGGGCTCCACCCCGCAACGCCTGAGGATCATGCGCAGCTTTGCCGGCTCGAACCGCCTGGAGACGAAGAACTGGAACACGAACTGGTTGAAGACGGACAGGCCCTGGCGCCTCAACCGTTCGATGGACCGCACGAAGTCGGGCGTGATCTCGCTGGCGTGCTCCACGTGCGTGACGATGCAGACCTCGCGCCGCCCTGGCTTGCGCAGACGACCGAGCATCGTGGCGAGCGCCGGGGTCACCCGCATCGGGACGGTGACCGGCACGCGGGTACCGATCCGGATGACGTCCACGTGGTCGATCCGGGCCAGGCCTTCGAGGATCCTCGCGAGGGCGCGGTCGCTCAAGGCCAGCACGTCCCCGCCGGTGACGAGCACCTCGTGGATGGCCTGATGGGCGCCTATCCAGTCGATCGCGTGATCGATGGCCTCCCAGGACGCAAACGCCCCTGGGGCCATCGCATCTTCGATCTCCCAGTTCCGCTGGCAGTAGACGCAGATCTGCGGGCACGTGTTGAAGGGCTTGAGGATGACGATGCCCGGGTACCGCCGGGTGACGAGGTCCACGGGCGAGGTGTCGCCCTCGCGCATGAAGTCGAGGGTCTCCCGGCGATCGTCGGACCGCTCCAGCATCGCCGGGATGTCCTCTATCCTGGGGAGGACCTGGGCCCGCACGGCCAGGTCGTCCAGGGTGCCGGGCGTCGCGCTCATGAGGGACAGGTAGTAGGGTGTGATGCCGAAGGGCCACCCGACGGCACGTGCCTGGCGCACCGCGGTTTCCTCGTCCGGGCTGAGCCGCACGAGTTTGCACAGGAGGTCCGGGTCCCGAACCACGTGGCGAACCTGCCACCGCCAGTTGTTCCAGTCGGTCCGCGTTCCTCCCAACACCTCGAGGATGTGGGCGCGGCGTGCCCGGCGAGCCCGGACCATCTCCGGCTGGAGCCCGTCCGGGTACCGGTCCATGCCGTGATCCGCGCTGTGGGCGATCCGGTCGAGGGCATCCGACCGGGCCCGGGCGGCCACCCGCCCGGTGGCGTTGCGAAGGCGGTCCAGCGGCCGGGCGTCGGGGAAGACTCCGCTCCGCCCTTCCAGGCCCCTGAGGATGTGTCTCATCTCGGCGTAGAAGCCGGCCTCCATGTCCGGCCGAGGCACGCCGTGGGCGAGGTCGTGCAGGACCTGGACCACGCTGAACCCGGCGAGCCTGTCCGACCGCTCGTTGACGATCTGCTGGAAGACACGGGCGCAGTCGCGGGAGATGGCCTGGCGTTCGAAGGGAACGTCGTCCGCCGATACCGTGGCCGCCGCCTGCTGCTCGGTCGCGTAGGACGCCAGGCGGGTTCGCGTGGTGGCGAGGTCCGGACTGTCCGCGATGACCTTCAGTATCCGGGCCGCATCCCGCTGCAGGCCCTGTCGATAGGAGGTGGCGTGGGACACGGGGTTGCCCTCCTTGCGGAAGCGATCCGCGCTCGGGTGGCGGCCCGACCACCCGGCTCGACCTCCAGCGGCGACCCGCGCCACCGAACCCTTTTGTGAGGGCCTGCACGGCCAGGTGGAGGACCCGAAAGCCCACCGGCAGCCGTCCGGCACGTCGACTCCGTAACGGATTCCGCAAGCAGGGTCCAGCCTTGCGCCAGGAGCCCCCGGACGCCCGGTTTCCGGATGCGGGGTGGCTTGGGGCGGACTTGAACCGCCGACACCACGGGTATGAACCGTGTGCTCTGACCAGCTGAGCTACCAAGCCACGATGCCGCCTTCTAACAGGATAGCAGGGCCCTCGTCAACGACCCGGCGTCGGCCTTCAGAGGACGTGCAGGCGCGCCCACGCCACGGCCGATCCCAGGGCAAAGCTGCCGGCCGCGAGCGCGGGGATCAGGAGCCAGCGCAACCGCATCACCAGGGGTCGGATCAGGGCGATCCGCCCGTCGAGATCGCGCGCTTCGGGCCACCTGGACGGCACCCCCCACACCAGCAGGGCAGTCACGAAGTCGGGCCGTGCGAAGGCCACGAACACGAGCGTCGCCACGCCCGCGTCGAAGATCGCGAGGATCGCCGCGAGCAGGTTCCAGCCCGCGGCGGTCAAGGATTCCGCTCGATCTCCCTCTCCACCGTGGCCAGGTTCCTCCGAATGGCCTCGGCGTAGGGGGAGTCCGGGCAGGCGACGAGGAGGCTCGTGAGGCGCCTGCGCACGTCCTCCAGGCCGCGCCTGCGGCCCTCTGGATCCGGAAGCGCACGCACCTGCAGGAACTGGCGGCCCGCCGCCTCGCGTTCGGACCGCACCCAGGCCTCGGGGTCTCCCGGGACGACGTCCGTGTGGCCGTCCGGGCTGGCGGGCTCGGGGGGGTCGATGGGCTCCTCCCGGACGCCGCCCGGAGCGGGTGGGACCTGGGACGGCTGCTCCTCCTCCACGCGGGCGGGCGGGCGCCACAGGAACCCCGGCGTCCCCGCGAACGCGCGCTCCTCGGCTGCCACGACCACGGCCAGGTACTCGGCGAGGGCGTCCCGCGCCTTCGGGCTCCATGCGCTGGAGTCCCGGATGAGCTTCCGCGCCGCATCCAACCGCTCAGCCTGGTCCTCGTCCGGGTGCGCTTCGAGCAGGAGCCCCACCCGGGCGTCGAGATCGGACAGGGCCAGGCCGGCCGCGCCTGCGTCCGGGACGGTGGGAGCCGCGTCGGGCCCTCCGTACCGCACCACGCAGCCGATGCAGAGGAGCGCCAGGATCGAGGGGGCCTTCATGGCACCCTCCCTAACACGCCCGGCTAGCCTGCATTTCTCACCAGGACCCCGTCGCGAGGCTGACGACGTGCCGCTGGGCTGCGCTGCTCGCAAGCGAGCCCGACAACGGCGTGTCGGGCACACGCCACGGAGGGCGAGCGAGAACGGCGCGGCC
>JAFGLY010000108.1 GCA_016927815.1 Deltaproteobacteria bacterium
CCCCCGCCCGAGGCTGCGCCCCCGCCCGCGCCCACCCCGGCCCCGCGACCCCGGCGGGCCGGAGGGCCGGCCGCCTGTCCGGCCCTGGGTCCGGACGTCCCAGGCTTCTGGTACGCCGGACGCGCCTCGCCGGGCGACGCGGGGAGCGAGATCGTCCTCGCCTCCGGCGTCAACGTCCGGGACGCCTATCCGTCCAAGGCCACCGGCTGGGAACTCGGCGGGTTCCTGTGCTCGCTCCGTGAGGGAGCCCGCGTCCGCATCGCAGCGGATCCGGTGCTGGTTCCCGGAGGCGCGTGGTGGGTGCCCATCCGGGGAGAGGACCTGCTGGCACCCTGACCCGCGTCGGCTTCGGCCATCCCTGCGGGTCGAACCCGCGCGACGCGTGATAGGCGGGAGGGGTGCGCGTGTCGGCCTTCCTCCCCCTCGTCGTGCTGCTCGTGGCCTGCGGTTCCCGTGGGGGGCGGGACGTGCCGCTGGACGCAATCCGCAACGGGGCGTTCGAGGTCGTCCTGCCGCTCGCGGGTACACTGGTCTCCCAGGACTCGCTGCCCGTGATCGTGCCCGACGTGGGGGGAGGCACGCGGGTGGTGCGGCTCCTTCCCTCCGGGACCGCGGTGGAGGCGGGCGACGTGGTGGCCGAACTCGACCGGACTGCGCTCGAACAGCGGATCGTGGACGCCTACGCCCGGCTGGAGGTCCTGGTCAAGCGCATCCCCATCGAGGAGGCCCAGCTCGACAGCCGCCTGCGGGACCTGGAGAACGGGGTGGCCCGCTGCGAGCTGGCCCTGAAACGGGCGGAGATGCGCATCACGGACTCGGAGACCATCCCCCGCGTGGAGCGGGAGGCCGCCCGGCTCGACGCCGAGGAAGCCGGGCTCGCGCTCGAACGGGCCCGCACCGCGCTGGAGGCCGCCCGGCTCAAGGGCGCGGCGGACATCGATCTCATGCGGCTCGACGTGCGCCAGACACGCGCCAACAAGACCCGGTACGAGGAGCAGCTCGCCGCCAGCACGGTGACCGCGCCGGCCCCCGGGGTGGTGGTGCTGGTGGAGGACTTCTCGGGTCGTCCGGTGGCCGCGGGCGACACGGTCTACCCAGGCTTCGAGATCGCCCGGATCGCCCGGCCCGGCGCGCTGCGCGTGGAGGCCTGGGTGCCCGAGGCCGACGCCGGTCGCATCCGGGTCGGGCAGACGGTGACCGTGCGGGTGGAGGGGCACCCCGAGTCTCCGGCCCCGGGCACGGTCTCGCACACCGGCGACATGGCGGTCCGTCGCAGCGCCGTCGTTCCCGGCAAGTACCTCGGCGTCACCGTGGACCTCGGCCAGCAGGCACCCCACATGCGCCCGGGCATGACCGTGCAGGTGGACGTGCTCGTGGACCGGTCGGAGGAGGCCCTCACCGTGCCCCGGGAGGCCGTCTTCTACGAGGGGGACCGGCCGTTCGTCTGGCGCCGGCACTTCGGGTCGTTCGACGCCGTCCCGGTGGATCTCGGCCTGGCCAGCGACGCCCGCGTGGTGGTCACCGGGCCGCTCTCGGCCGGAGACCTGGTGGCCCTGGCCGATCCGGGCCAGGAACCCTCCCTGCCCGAGCTTCCGGCCGCGGGAACGGACCCGTGAGATCCGGTTGGCTTCGGATCGTCTGCATCGGGCTCCGCAGGGTGTGGGCGCACCGGCTCCGCAGCCTGGCGGCCTCGCTCGGCATCCTCGTCGGCGTGGCGGCCCTGGCCGGGTTGGTGTCGGTGCACCACGGCGCAGCCCGGGAGGCTTCCCGCATCGCGGAACGGCTCGGGCGACCCGGCTTCGAGGTGCGGTCCCTCCCCCCCGCGGTGCCCGTGGACCCGGCCGGTGGGATGTCCGCGGACCGCTCCGGGCTCACGATCCGAGACGCGCGGGCCCTGGAGGACGTGCTGCCGGAAGCCCAGGCCGTAGGGGGCATGCGCGAGGTGGTCGTGCGTGAGACCGCGCCGCGGGTCGAGACCCCCGGTTCGCTCTTCGTGGTGGGCGCCGAGCCCCAGTGGGTGGACGTCACCCGCCTCGTCGTCGTGGAGGGAAGGCGCCTCGACGCACGGGACGAGGCCCGCGCAGCCGCGGTCTGCATCCTGGGAGAGGACCTGAGAAGGCGCCTCTTCGCCAACGCACCCGCGGTGGGCGCCCGGATCCGCCTGGAGCAGTCCTGGTTCACGGTCGTCGGCGTGGTGCAGACGTTCGGGGAGCGGACCGGAGTCGCGCGGGCTCCCGACCCCGCCGCTCGCGTGCCCGACGTGATCGTCCCGCTCCGCACCGCGCTGTCCCGCCTGGTGCTTCCCGGGTTCGAGCCCGAGCTGACCGAGATCCGCGTGGCCGTGCCCTCGACCGGAGTGCTCGAGGCCCACGTGAAGGTAGGGCGCCGGGTGCTGGAGCGCCTGCACGCCGGGGCCCACGACTTCGAGGTCCTGGTGCCCCTGCAGCGGCTCGCGGCGCCCCGGGCACGCAGGCGGGCGGCGGAGAGGACCCTGGCCGCGATCGCTGGGCTCGGGTTCCTGCTGGGGGGCATGAACCTCGTGTGGGCCCTCACGGTGGACGTGCTGGAACGACGCTCCGAGATCGAGGGTCGCCTGGCCGGAGGAGAGAGCGCCGCCGAGGTGCGGAGGTCCTTCCGGGTGGAGGCCGCGGCCATCGCCGCCTTCGGGGGCGCCCTGGGCATCCCCGCGGGGTACGCCGTCGCCGAGTGGCTCACGCGCACCGGGGGGCTCCAGGCCTCGCTGGGCGTCGATGCCGTGGTGCTGGGCCTGGTCGCGGCTCCGCTGGCCGGGTGGCTCGCGGGGTGGTTCCCGACGCGCCGGGTGCCCGATCCGCCGGACGCCTAGCGTCCACCCTTTCCGGAACCCGGGCTCCTGTGGCGCACAGGTCAGGGCGCGGGGATGCCGAGGGCATCCAGGAGCAGGCCCTCGACCTTGAGGAGGCCCAGGTGGGAGGCCTGGAGATCGATCTCGGCCTGGAGGCGGGACACGTGGGCTGCGTCCAGCGCCTCGAGGGATCGAACCACCTCCCGGGAGGACCCGCGCCCGGCGTTGAGGAGTTCCTGGTCGGCCTCGAGGGCCGCCTGGGCGACCAGGACCGTCTGACGGGCCAGGTCGAGGCGTGCGCGGTCCCTGCGCACCTCCCGGACGGCGGCCTCCACCTCGAGCAGCAGGTCCTGGTCGGCGGCGTCGAGCGCGAGGCGGGCCTGGTCCACCGCCAGCTCGGCGCGCCGGGCCGATCGGCGATCGGCCCTGCCGGTGATCGGGGAGTGGAACGTGAGGCCCAGGTTCCAGGTCGTGGTCCCACCGGACTTGATCGCGGACAGGGCGTCCGAGGCCGATGCGCCCGAGCCGGTGCGTCCGAGGGAGGCCGAGAGGTCGAGAGCGGGCAGCGCCCCGTTGTGCGCCAGCCGGAGCAGGTCCCGGGCCTCCTCGAGCAGGAGGCGTTGCTGGAGGTAGGCCGCGTTGAAGAGGCGCGCCCGCTCGGTCGCGGACGGCAGGTCGAGCGCCCCCCCGGGAACCTGGGGCCGGTCCACGGGCACGAGGGGCGTGCGGTCCTCCAGGCGGACGCCCATCAGGCGGGACAGGCCGGCCTGGCTGGACTCGACGTCGGCCTCGGCCACCACCACGGTCTGGCGTGCCACCCCGACCGCACGCTCCACCTGGAGGACATCGCCGAGCGCGGCAAAGCCCTGCTCCTTGCGCTCCCGCATGTCGGCGAGCTGCTGCTCGGCGATCTCCTGCGAACGACGTGCCAGGACCAGGGTCTCACGGGCCGCGGCGAGGCCCCAGTAGGCGGCGGACACGGAGAGCGCCAGCGACTCCGCCCGGGCCCGGAGGGTGAGGGCCTCGTAGTCCCTGGCGCGGTGTGCGGCGCGCAGGGTGGCGAGAGCCGTCCAGGGTCCCGCGCCGTCGAGGAGCGGATGCCACAGGGAGAACGAGACGCCGGCGCCGTGGCCCGTGTCCGCCACCAGGTCCGTGTCCAGGGACAACGACGCGCTTCCGCCCGTGGGCAGGGTCTGCCCGAGGGAAACGGACGTGTCGAGGAGGCGGGAGGCGTCCGGATCGGACCCCGAGAGGTGGGACGAGGCGCCGATGGAGGGCTCGAAGGCCGCCCGGGCCTGGGAGACGTAGAGCGTGGCACGCTCGGCAGCCAGGCGCTCCTGGCGCATCTCCAGGTTCGCGCTCATGGCGCGGAGGAGGGCATCGTGAAGGGTCAGGTCCTCTGCGTGGACCGACAGGCACACCAAGAGCCACATGTCGCCCTCCTATACCGGAGGCCCTGCTGGGGCCCGCATCCTGACGGGATCGGATAGGGGGCGGCCGAGGGTGCCACGGTGAAGACCTTGCAACCTGCTGCCGGCGTCGTGGCCCGTCACCTCGCGACGCTGCCGGCCTTCCGGGGCCTGAACGCCTCGGACCGCGAGCGGATCGCGGCCGAGGCGTTCCTTCGCATGTACACGCGGGGGGAGGCCCTCTTCCACGTGGGAGATCCCGCCACGGCCCTGCTGGGCCTCGTCCGAGGCAGTGCCCGGGTCCTGCGCACCCGGCCGGATGGCCAGGAGAAGGTCGTCCACCTGCTGACCGCGCCCGTCCTCGTGGCCGAGGTGCCCACGCTCACGGGCGAGGCCTTGCCCGCCACCGCCGTCTGCGGCGAGGACTGCATGGTCGTCGCCATCCCGCGCACGGTGCTGGTGGACGCCGTCCGCAAGGACCCCGAGTTCGCCCTTCGAATCCTCGCGGTCGTGTTCGACCGCCTCCAGCAGCTCACCCGGGCGCTGGCCCGCCACGGGCAGCGCAACGCCGCTGCCCGGGTGGGCGCCTGGATCCTCGCCCGCGACGCCCCGAGCGGGGTCCTGCCCGCAGCCAAGAAGGACGTGGCCGACTACCTGGGGCTGCAGCCCGAGACGTTCTCGAGGGCCCTGGCGGTCCTGCGGACAGAGGGGGGCGTCGAGGTGGAGGGGGATGCGTTCCGCATCCTGGATCGATCCGCCCTGGAACGTTTCCTGAACACCCACGAATCCTCGTAGAACGCGACCAGGTGACCCGGCCGAGCCCGTGGGCGGGCCCAGCCGGGGGGTAGGGCGAGACCTGCGGGTTAGGGGGGGCGGTCGGAGGCCCCATGCCCAGTGTCGAAAACGTGGTCATCTTCGGATCCGGCCCCGCCGGGTACACCGCTGCCCTCTACACGGCCCGCGCCAGCTTGAGGCCGCTCCTGTTCGAGGGGTACCAACCGGGCGGGCAGCTCACGATCACCACGGACGTCGAGAACTACCCAGGGTTTCCCGAGGCGATCACAGGTCCGGAGCTCATGGAGCGGCTCAGGAACCAGGCCGAACGGTTCGGCACGCGGATCCGGCCGGAGCGGGTGGAGGCCACCTTCCTGGACGAGTCCCCGCTCCGCTACCGCCTCGAAGGTGGGGAGGAGGGGGCTTGCAGGGCCATGATCATCGCGACCGGGGCCACGGCCCGGTACCTGGGGCTGCCCAACGAGCAGCGGCTCCAGGGTCGGGGCGTCTCGGCGTGCGCGACCTGCGACGGCTTCTTCTTCCGCAACCAGCACGTGGTGGTGGTGGGCGGCGGCGACACCGCCATGGAGGAGGCCACCTACCTCACGCACTTCGCACAGAAGGTCACGGTGGTCCACCGCCGCGCCGAGCTGAGGGCCAGCCGCTTCATGGAGGAACGCGCCCGCAGGAACGAGAAGATCGCATGGTGCCTCGAGCACAACGTCGTGGACGTCCGGGGCGAGGACAGCGTGACCGGCGTGGTGGTGCAGCACGTGCGCACGGGCGTTCGCCAGGTGATCGACGCCACGGGGCTCTTCCTCGCCATCGGGCACGATCCGAACAGCAAACCCTTCCGGCCCTGGGTCCGGACCGACCCGGCGGGGTATGTCCTCACGGAGCCGGGGCGGGCCGACACGGGGATCCCCGGCGTGTTCGCCGCGGGCGACGTGCGCGACAGCGTGTACCGCCAGGCCATCACCGCGGCGGGATCGGGGTGCGCCGCGGCTATCGAGGCGGAACGCTGGCTGGCCGCGCAGGACTAGGCGGCCTGGGCCGCATGGGCCGACGATTCGGCTCGCCAGCGTCGCCCGCACCGGCTAGAGTCCCCAAAGCCGCGGCATCCTGCCGCGGTGTTGACAGCGCTGCCTGAACGCGGTCGGATGATCCGCCCCCGGGCGGATCCGGGGCCCAGGTCGGGCCCCAAGAGGGAAGCCGGTGCGAATCCGGCACGGTGCCGCCACCGTATGCAGTCAGGCCCCGCCACGAAGCCACTGGGCGCACGCCCGGGAAGGCGGCGGGGACATCGGCTGCGAGTCGGGAGACCTGTTCGACCACGCTTTGCGCGCCCATCCCCGAGCCAGGGATGGCGGGCCCCGGGTCCTCCATCCCAAGCCTCTGGAGGACTCATGGAACGACTGGCACTCCTCATCCTCCTTCTCGCCGCGTGCCACGGCGATCAGGACGACACCGCGGCGGACACCGACGCGGACACCGACGCGGACACCGACGCGGACACCGACACGGACACGGACGTCTTTCCCCTCGAGGGCACCTGGGAGGACGGGTGGGGCGGGGTCCACACCATCACCCGGAAGAGCTGGACGATGGTGTACCCCTCCGACACGAGCCTCTTCCACCTCGTGACGATCACGCTCGAGAGCGCCTTCCTCGTGGCACAGAACGACGCTGCGAACCAGTGGTATCCCGACCTGTACAGCCGCTTCGACTGGACGATTGTGGGAGACGACCCCTGGTACTGCCAGGTGGCCTGGGATGCGGCCGACGCCAAGACCGCCGCCGCGGCACCGGCCGCGGATGACTCGAATCCCGCGAAGAACGGCTGCGGGGGGTTCCCGTGGAACCACCTCGAACCCCTCTCGGAGTAGGCCCAAGGCGACGCTCGGTCGGCGCGGCCGCCTGCCTGCTGGCGGGCGGCTGTGCCGGCGCGAGCGGCGAGACCGGAGAAGAACCCGATCCCTTTGCGGACGGCGTGGCCGCGTTCGTCCTGGGGGAGGGGGGAGGCTACGGGATGGACCGGCTGCCCGAGGTCGTCCTCGGATCCCCGGTCGGGGCGGGGGATCGGGCGGGGTCGACCGATGTCGTCTCCCTCGGACGGATGGGGGGAATCGTCCTCGTCTTCACCGACCTCGTGGCCGTGGACGGCCTGGGCCCCGATCTGCTCGTGTTCGAGAACGCCTTCGAGGGCTGGCCCGAGACCGGCCGCGTGGCGGCCTCCGAGGACGGCCTCCGCTGGGCCTGGTGGCCGTGCGACCCCGAAGACGCCGCAGGAGGGTACCCGGGATGCGCCGGGGTGAACCCGGTTCACGCCGCTCCCGGAAACGACATCGATCCGACGGATCCCGGCACCGCCGGTGGGGACGCCTTCGACCTGGCCGATGTCGGCCTCGAGCGGGCGCGCTTCCTCCACGTGCGCGACAGCGGTGCCAACGCCTACACGCCCGACAGCGGAGGCTTCGACCTCGACGCCGTGGCCCTGGTGCACGCGGACGTCCCGTAGGTCGGCCCGGCGGCGTGGCCCCCGTTATGGGGGCGGTCCGAGGCTCCAGCATGGACTACGACCCCATCGGTGCCCTGTGTACCTCTCTCGGGCTCCTCACGCCCGACGACGTGGTCCGGGTGCTGGAACGCCAGGCTGCCGGAGAGCGCCGCAGGTTCGGAGACGTGGCCCTCGAGATGGGCCTGCTCGACGAGGGGAGTCTGGCACGGGTCCTGGCCACGCAGCACCGGCTCAATTGCCTGTCCGACGCCGCGCTGGACGGGCTGACGGTGTCCGACGCCGCTTTCGACCGCGTGCCCGTCCCCATCCTCCGCCGGCACGGCCTGGTACCCATCGGTTGGAACGAGGACCAGGACGTGATCTCGGTCGTGGGACCCGACCCCACGGACACGATCGGTCTCGAAGCGGTGCGCAGCTACGCCGGGGCCCGGGCGGTCCGCCTCTTCGTGGCCACGCGGTCGGGGGTGGCCGCCCTGCTCGACCGTCTCCTCGGCCCGCCCGAGGACCTGGGCTCCGGAGACCTCGTCCCCGAGATCCGCCCCCTGCCCGAGGGCCTGAGGCAGGAGCGGGTGCTGGTCCTGGAGATGGACGAACGGCGCTCGAGGCTGCTCCGGAGGCTCGACGGCGTGGAGGAGGGGACCGCAGCGTTCGCGTCGGATCCCGCGCAGGTGGCTCGGGCTCTGGAGAACCGGCAGATCGGGCGGGTTCTCGTGCGCGACGAGGTAGCCGAGGCGCTCGGCGATTGGGAGGAGGTCTGGCGCCGCACGCGACCCGACCTCGTCGTCCAGCGCGTGTCGGCCTTCGGCCCCTCGCAAGCGACCGGCGCGGCCGGCCGAGCGGTTTCCGCCTTCCACATCGGGTTCCTCCGCTTTCTCCTGGCTGCCGCGGAGACACGGGACCTCGAGGTCCGGACACGCGCCTGGCGGGCCGTGTCGCTCGCCCAGGCCGCCGCGCGAGCCCTCGGGATCGCCCCGGACCAGGTCGAGGCCGTGGTCCTGGCCACGCTCGTCTGCGAGTTGGAGGATTTCACCTTCCTCAAGCCTCTCGCGCGCTTCCTGACCCGGGAGGAAGACCCGGGCAGTCGCTTCCCGGTGGCTCGATCCCTCCTCGCGGCCTTCTCTCCGCCCGGGGAGACCGGTCGGATCCTGGATGCCCTGGAACACCGCCTCGCGGGCGGCGGGCCCATCGGGGCCCACCTTGGTGCGGAGATCGCCTACACGGTCCGCACCGTGGTCCGGAGGTCCGGCACCGGCCAGGCGGATCCGGTCAGCCTCCTGGGAGACGCCGTGGCCCACCACGCGCCGCGTGTCGTGGCCGCAGTGGCCTCGGTTCTCCAGTGGGACGCGCTCGGCACGGAGGGAGCCCCGGCGGGTGCCACGGGCGGTTCGGTGCTGGTGGCCTTGGCGGATCCGGAGCTCCTCTCGTGCCTGGAGGTCGCCCTGGCCCAGGCGGGGTTCCGCGTCCTGTTCGCCGCATCCGGTCCGGAGGTCGTCCGCACGGCGGCTGCCTCCCGCCCGGCCTGCATCGTGGCCGACCTCGGGCTGCCGCGCATCGGGGGGCGGCTGTTGGTGGCCACACTCCGCGAGTCCGAAACCACGCGGCGGATCCCCGTCCTGTTGGTGGCCGATCCGAGCGCGCGCGCCTCGGCCGCCCAGGCCATCGAGGACGGAGCGGAGGACGTGCTCGTGCGCCCGGTGGACCTGGACCTGCTGCTGGGCAAGGTGAAGCGGGCGGCGGCGCGTGGGAGGGTCCCGGAGGAGGCCGGCATCCGCGGCCGCCTGGGGGACCTCCCCCTGCCGGACCTCGTGCAGACCCTGACCCTGGGAGGCCGCACCGCCTCTGTCCAGGTCCGGTCCGGCGCCCTGGAAGGCGAGATCGGCATCGTCAAGGGAAGCCTGGTGGCGGCACGGCTGGGGGAGGACCGTGGGGAGCGGGCGCTGGAGCGCATCGTAGCCCTTCGGGAGGGTACGTTCGTCGTGACGATCGGTGAGGTCGGCCTCGAACGGAACCTCGCCGGGTCCACCGAGTGGCTCCTGCTCGAGGCGCTGCGCCTCTCCGACGAAGCCCAGGGCCATCCGTGACAGGCACGCGGGTTTCGTCGTATCCTGACCGAGAGCGAAAGCCCCGGAGCGTTCGATGGCGTTCTCCTTGTCCCCGCAGGAAGCGCTCGAGGCCTACCAACGCGTCGTGAGCGGCACCCCCACGGAGGTGCGCGTGGCGGCCGCCGTGGCCGCGCTCCTGCTCCTGTTCGTGGGCGCACGGCTCTACCGGCTGGCCCTGGTGCTGCCCGCCATCCTCGGGGGCGCGTTCGTGGCCTCGGCGCTCCCGCCCGGCGTGGGCCCCGTGATGCGGCTCCTCGTCGGCGTGCTGTTGAGCCTGCTCGGGGGGCTCCTGCTGTTCTTCATGGAGAAGGTGGGGGTCCTATTGATCGGCGCCATGCTCGCGGGATGGCTCACGTGGGTGATCTGGCCCATCGTCGCCGGCCTGCCCGCGCCGTGGTGGGCGCTCGGCCTGGGAGCGCTTGCGGGGATGGTGGCCTTTCCCGCGGTTTTCCCCGCAGCCGTGCGCTGGATCACCTCCGCGATGGGCGCGTTGCTGGGCGCCTGGGCCGCGGGCTACCCCACGAACGCCCTGGTCATCCTCGCCCTGGCCGCCTTGGGGGTCATGTTCCAGTACCTGACGACTCGGCGTGCACCGGACGACGACCTCACCCGGTAGGCTCGCTCGATACGGGCTTGGGGGACTCGACGAGCGAGGGGAGCGGGGGAACGACCGAGGCCCACGTACCGGGCGGAAGGGGGGCCTCGAGGTCGAGGGGCCTGTCCACGGGACGGACGACCTCGAGGGGGATCGGGAACAGCATCGCACCGTCGTCGAAGACCCGCGGCGGACCGCAGAGCAGGGTCAGGTCGTGCGCCAGGCGGCGGTAGGGGATCTCCTCGCCCGCGTCCGGGTGCAGGACCATCCACCGGAACCCGTGCTCCAGGAGGCGCTTGGGCGACCATCGGCTCGGGAGTGGAACGCGGTCGGCCCCGAAGAGGCTGCGCTGGTGGAGGATCCACAGGATGGGTTCGTCCACGGGGAGGGTATCGATCGAGTACTCGAGTCGGGACCCCACCGAACTCATGGTGGGCCGGCGGTGGAGGGTCTGGTCGAACACGTAGCGACTGCGGACGGCCTTGATCCTGGGGACGTCCTCCTTGAAGGGACTGATCATCAGAGGAAGGTCGATGACGGCGCCGGGTTCGGAGGACGCGACGACGTGGGCATACTCGGGGGAACGGGCCGGAAAGGTCCGGACGGGGAGCATCATCGGGGCGGTGGTGAGCGCCTCGGCCGTCCACAGGGCCAGCACCCCGATCGGCACGACCCGGGCGAGACGAAACCGCGCCAGCCGCGCCTGCATCCAGGCGATGCCGTGGGCGGCGGAGAGTGCGAGGCACAGGTGCATCGGGAACAAGCGCCGGTCCGGGTTCACGAGGATCTGCTTGAGGCTCTCGACGAGACCGGGCGCCCCGTTCGTGACCTGCACCGTGAGGGTTTCCACCCAGGTGTCCGGGAGCGAGAGGTCCAGGAGAAAGGGGAGGGTGCAGGCCATCCAGAAGCGGCCGGCCGGCCGGGCCAGACCGAGGAGTGCGACCAGCGCCCACACCCCGTAGACCTGCTGGTTCAGCCAGAGGTCGCCGTCCAGGAACAGGGTCGACGCGGGCACGGCGCGCTTCCAGGACGCGTGGAGCGTGTTCCACCTCGACGGCATGACCAGGTCCAGCTTGGAGACGGGCTCCTCCAAACCCGGGAGCAGGACGCGGGCGGCGATGGCGACGGCGACGGCACCGATCGCGACGGCCAAGAGGGACCAGGCGAGCCCCCGCCATCGCTCCCGGAGGCGCCACACACCCAGCACGGTCACGAGCAGGCCTGCGGCCAGGGCGGCCACGAGGCCGCTGAACCAGACCTTCAGGCCCAGGAGCAGCAGGCACAGGGCCGCGGCGGCGGCGAGCCGGGCGTCTCGTCGGACGGACGGAGGCGTCCGGGACGCCTGCACGACCGGGTGGCGCATCAGGGTGAGGAGCGCGAGGAGGAGCAGGGGGAAGTAAGGGTTCGCCATGTTCTCGATCGCGCCTCCCTGCAGGAAGCCGAGCGCGTGCGGGCAGAGGGCCCAGCCGAGGCCGGCTACGGACGCCGCCCCGCGACCCACCCCTGAACGGAGGGCGAGCAGCGCCGCAGCCCAGCACCCGGTGGCCGTGGAGAGCAGGACCACCGCGTTGAAGGACGCCACCGGCCCGAACAGGCCGGTGACCGGGAGGGACCAGAGGGCATCGCCGAAGGAGGCCAGGTAGAAACCGACGTTGAAGCCGACAGGATGGTTCAGGAGCGGGGTCCACGCGGGGTTGGCCTGGTGCCGGACCAGGGCCTCCCAGGTCCACCAGTGCTTCCAGCAGTGGGAGTACGCCCCCACCAGATCGCAACCCGGGAGGCGGGTCCCGAGGTGGAGCGCCAGGGGCCACGTGAAGGCCACGGCACCCACGAGCCCGACCAGGAGGAACTCCAGGTGGAGCCGAGCGGCCCACGCGCGGAGTCGAGGCGAGGTCATCGCGGGCTTCCGGACTGCGCGGTGGAGGCCCCGCCGAGCGCGTAGACCACGAGCCAGCCGTCGGGCAGCCGTTCCTCCCTGACGGGGGGCCCCAGCGCCTCGCGCAGGATCCAGTCCGAGCCTCCGGGTCGCGCGCAGTTCACCCGTCCGAGAACCCCGGACGCGCCCTTCCCCGGGCCCCCCGGGCCTCGGGCGCCCGGATCGCCCTGGGCGTAGTGGACGAACGTCGATCCGCAGGGCCGGTGGACCACCACGTGCGCGAACCCGAGGTCCCGGAGCGGCCCTGGATCGAGCGCGTCCGAGGATCCGCCGGCGCCGTAGTCGTCGCTCCACCGGGCCGCGCGCGCGAGAGCGGTCCGGCGACCCTCGAGCTCGGCGAGATCAAGAGGTCGGAGGACCGCGGGGAGGTCCAGGCAGCAGAGGGGACGGCCGTGGTGCATCTGGGCGAGGACGGGGTTGTACACGGCCTGGTGCGGCTCCGCCAGTTCGACGATCGCCCCCGGGTGTTCGGCCAGCGCCAGATAGGTGGCGGGAAGCGGGGGAAGGGCGAGGACCGGCAGGGGCAGCAGCCGGTGGACCTGGAGGACCGCGAGGAGCGAGAACACCACGGGCAGGGCGGCGACGATCCGGGATCGGGGCAGACGATCCCTCCAGCGCACGTGTCCCACAGCCGCGAGCACCGCCAGCGTCGGAGCCGCGAGCAGGAGAAAGCGGTAGGGCCAGTGGAACCTGAGGAAGAACGGGAACACGAACGGCAGGAGGCGGTAGGGGGATCCCAGCGTCCCCAAGCCCGGGACGGATCCCAGGTCGGGACCGAGGGAGAGGAACGCCATCAGACCGCTCGCGATCCACCACGGCAGCGCCCGTCCCCGGCCGGGCGCCAGGGCGAGCACGGCGGCCAGGGGCAGGACCGGCCCGAGCGAGAGGGGCCTCCCGGCGGGGAGGGGATCCAGGAGGGTGTCCAGGGGAAGGTCGACCGAGCGGCAGAGGGCGATCCACTCCCCGTAGGCCTGGGGATCGGAGGCGAGCGGGAGCCAGCGCGCGCCCAGGCCGGCCAGACCGTAGGCGAAGAGCGCGCCCCCGAGGAGCGCGAGCACGGCGCCCACCGCGACCAGGCGTCGTACGGGCGGCAGGGGGACCGGCCGGCCGGCAAGGCGTCGATCCCGTGCGAGGCCGATCCCGTACCCCACGGCCAGGCAGGGCAGGAGAAAGGCCGACATCATCGCCGTGCCGACGTAGGCGGCGAAGGCCGCCGCCATCGCGCCGCCGCCCAGGACGAGGTCGCGGGCGCGGCCGCCCCGGAGGTACCGGATCCCGCCGGCCAGGGCCAGCGCCACGAGCCCGAAGCTCATCTCCTCGACGCGACCGGCCAGAGCCTCCCGGAGCAGGGGAGGGGAGGCCAGGACCAGGCAGCCGGCCATGGCGGCGGCCGGGCGGCTCCCGGAGACCTCGTGCGCCAACGCGTACACCCCCACTCCGCACAGGGCGAGCATCACGACCACCACCCAATTGTGTGCGGCTACGGGTCCGAACGCCGCCGCCACCGGCAGGCCCAGGAGCAGATCCAGGTGGCCACCCCACAGCGTGCCCAGGTCGAGCGGCACCGGGAAGGTCAGCATGTCCGAGCGAAAGGGACCCAGCCCACGGGACATGGCCTCGCCGACCCACCAGTACTGCCAGAGGTGGAGGGGCAGGTCCTCCTCCAGGTGCACGGGGCTGGAGAAGACCCGGGAGGTCGGACCGGCCAGGATCCGGCAGACCGCCAGCGCCCAGAGGCCTGCCAGGAGGGACGGGGCCAGGAGGCGGGAGAAGCGGTGCGCCTCGCGGTCGGGCACGGGCAATCCTCGATGCGGTGTCCCCCGCCGGGGAGCAAAGCGCCGCGCCCACCGAGGGGTACCCGTGTGTAACGCGGTGCCCCCGGGGTCGGTTCCCCTGGATAGAGGACCGGCGTGAGGCGCCACCTGCCCAGCCTGCTGCTCGTCGCCGTCGCGGCCGGCCTGGCCCTGTGGCCGGCGCCTTTGCTGCGCGCCCCGGTGGGGCACCCCCTCTCGGACCTCGCGGACCACTACTGGGGTACCTGGTGGTGGGGGGGTGAGATCCTGGCCGGCCGGCTGCCTTTGCGCACCACGATCACGCACCTGCCCGCCGGCCAGGCCCTCTGGTACGTGGACCCCGTGGGCGCGGCGATCGGGCTTCTCGTCCGGCCGCTCGGATTCCCCGCGGTCTACGACGTCGTCCTGCTCGTCCAGGCCCTTGCCGCCGGCGGGGCGCTCTACCTCGCGGCGTGGCGGATCTGCGCCCATCGGGGCGCGGCCGTGACCGCCGGCCTCGCGGGCGTCGCCTCGCCCTACCTCCTGGGCCTGGTCCACTCGGGCCTCGTCGAGTACGCGGGCCTCGCGGCGCCCGTGCTGTTCGTGCTGCTGGCCCTCGAGGCCCTGGAGGGCCGGCGCCTGGCCTGGCTCGGGGTCGCGACGGCGCTCGCGGCCTCAACCCTGCAGGCGTTCTACTACGGGGCGTTCGCTGCGCTCCTGGGGGCCTGTCTCCTCGTCGGCCGCCGGCCCTTGGAGCGGGTGCGTCGACTGGTCCCGGGACTGGCGCTCGGGCTCGCGCTCTCGGCACCGATCCTGTGGGTGGCCGGCGCGAGCGTGTTCGGGGGCTCGGGCGCGGTGGACCCCGCGAGCGCGCCCGGCTGGCGACAGGCCACGTGGCCGGCCGTCGACCTTTCGCTCTTCCTGGCGCCGGGCAGCCGCACCTTCCCGGACACCCCCGCGCTCGGAAACCCCGGGATCCTGCACGTACACTACCTCGGGTGGGTGCTCGTCGTGCTCGGCGTGGCTGGCCTGGCGCGCCACCCGAGGCTTCGGCCCCACCGCTGGGCTTTCCTGGTTTTCGGCGTGATGGCGCTGGGTCCTGCGCTGGCGTGGGGGGGCCGCCCGGTCACGGTGGGCGGCGTCGCGGTGCCGCTCCCCCTCGCGCTTCTCTACCGGATCCCGGGTTCGCCCTTCGCGCTGGTTCACCATCCCTATCGGTTCGCGGCCTTCCTCGTCCCGATCCTGGCCCTCGGCCTGGCCGCGTCGGTGGCCGCGCTGCGCCGCTGGGGCGCGGTGCCCGTGGGGTTGGCCCTGCTCGTCGAGGGGCTCGTCGCCTCGCCCGTGCCCTGGCCGCTGCCCACCGCCGATCCGTTTCCCCCGGCGATCCACGGGGCGCTTCCGGGACCCGGAGGGGTGCTGGACTGGCCGCCGGACGCCACGAGCGCCAACCGGGCCTACCTGCTCTGGCAGGTGTCCCACGGACACCCCATCCCCTACGGGGTCAACGTCTTCCTCTCGGAGGCGATCGAGGAGGATCCGCTCGTGGCGGACCTGCTCGATACCCTGACCCGCCCCGGGGAGCGGGTCCGCAACCGTGACGTGCCGGGCGACGCACGCTTTCCGCCTCCGCGGCCCGACGGCCTCACGCGGCTGGCACAGATGGGCCTGGCGTGGGTGGTGCTCCATCCCGACCGGCTCTCGGACGCCGAGGTCGAGGAAGCCGAGGCCGTGCTCGTCCGATGGCTCGGTCCGGCCACCTGCTCGCTCGAGGGGCGGTCCGCCTGGGCCCTGCCCGCGGATCCCCGACCTCCCGTCATCCCCCGGACGCCGCCCGCTCCGTACGCTGCCGCGCCTCCCTGACCAGGTCCCCCACGTTGTCGGGCAGCGTGCGCGTCGTGGCCAGGGTCTGCACCTGGATCGGGATGGCGCCGCCCACGTCCGAGCAGATGTAGTAGGTGATGCGCGTCAGGCCGCTGTCCTCCGCGAACACCCAGCCGCCCGCGTTCACCGGCGGCTCGACGGCACCTGGATGGGCCTCGAGCACGGCCTCGTAGCGGGTCGCGTACGGGCCGCCGCCCTCGAGGCGATCCCAGCGGAAGATCGACACCGTGGGGCTTTGCTCCACCACGCCGTGCAGGAACCAGAACCGATCCGAGGACAGCGTCCACGCGGGCAGCGCGAGGTACTGGTAGAAGTCGAGGCCGTTGGCGCTTCGGGCGAAGGTCTCGGCCTCCTTCACCCCGGCCGTGGACCAGTGCACGGACCCGGGGATGTCCGTGGCCACCTCGAGCAGCGCCGCGCGGGGGAGATCCACCAGGGTCGTGCCCGCGAAGCAGGCCACCCCGGCGACCGTGCGCTTGAGGACCTCGACCGGACCGGCGTCCGGGTGCTGGCGTACGGAGTGGGAGGTCCAGCCGGGCTGGTAGATCTGGGTCCAGGCCGGACCGGGCGCGGCAACGGGGAGGAGCAGGAGAGCAAGGGGGAAGCCAGTCACCGGGACCTCTGGGGGCGCGTGCGAGCGCTCCTCTAACCGCCGAAGGAACGGTGTCCTTCCCGTGGCGTCGGGCCACGGGACCCTGCGCTATACTGCCTCCGGAGGCTCCATGCGCGTTCCCCTCTTCCCGCTCCTCGGCCTGGCCTGCCTCGGCTGCTCCGGTCCCGAGGCGGACACGGGCACGCCCGACACCGACGTCGACACGGACACCGACACGGACGTGGACGATCCCTGCGAGGCGGGGGGCAACGTCGACGGGCACGTGACGGTGGTCGAGGGCTGCGCCTCATCGCCGCCCCCCGAGGTCGCGTTCTGGACGGTGCAGGACGGCGTCACCCCCTGCGGGGGCTCCGACACCGGCGGCTCAGACTGGAAGGACCAGCGCGTCGGCAGCGTCTTGGTCGAGGACGACGACTTCCACGCGTGGCTCGACGAGGATCGCTACGCGGTCACGGCCCTCTGGCAGAAGGGCTATGGGTGCACGGGCTTCCAGACCTTCCCAGAGACCTGCGCCGAGGTGGAACTGGTGCTCGACTGGTACACCGGCGACTGGGCACCCTACCTCTACCTCTACCCGGAGCGCCCCACCCGGGTGCGGGTGGGGCTGGGCGATCCGGAGCGGGTGACCCTGTCCGACCCGCCGTACCCCGACACCGGCTGGACCGTGCGAGCCTTCCCGGACGGCCGCATCGAGACACCCGAGGGGGAGCGCGACTTCCTGTTCTACGAGATTGCCCTGGACCCGACGCGCTTCCAGTACGACGAGGGGTGGTGCGTGGAGGGTCGGCACGCCCAGGCCTCCATCGAGGCCGCGCTCGTCGACTGGGGCTTCCTGCCAACGGAGGTGGGGGACTTCGCCGGGTTCTGGGACGGCGAGTTCCCGGAGGCTGACCTTCTCACGGTCTACCCCCAGGTCGGTGCCACCTACCCCATCCGGCTCGATCCTCGCCCGGACCACTTCCTGCGCGTGGAGTTCGTGCTCGAGGCGGGTTGCCGCGACGTGACGCCGCCCGGGATCGAGCCGATGCCGAGGCAGGGCTTCCACGCCGCCGAGTGGGGCCTCGTGCTCCTCGACCCGCTCGCCCAGCCCGGAGCCCTCGTGCCGACGTGGATGTAGCGCCCGCTGCCGGGTCCTTTCCCGCCGCGGCCCGTGGGCCCACGGGATAGGAGGACCGGGCGTCGGGGTTCCCGGTGCAGGCACGACCTCCCATGCTCGCCTTGCTGATCCTGTCCGCGCTCCACGCCGACCCGCTCGAGGACGGCCGGGCCCTGCTTCGCGCGAAGGATGCCGCCGGCGCCGAGCGGGTGCTGGCCGCGTGCACCGCTGCAGACCCGCAGAACGTCGACTGCTGGTGGGAGCTCGGCTGGGCCCGCTGGCTCGCGCGCGACTGGGACGGCACGGTGCAGGCGTGGGAGCGGGTCCGTGCGCTCGACCCCGGTCGGCCCGATCTGGACGCCCGCCTCGCCGCGGCCCGGGACGCCGCGGCGGTCACCGCCATGGCCCACGCTGCCCGGGATGCGGCGCCCGAGTCCTTCCGGTCCAGCGCGCCCGAGGGCGCCACGCTCAGGTTCAGGGCCGTGGGAGACGTCATGCTCGGCACCGACTTCCCGGCCGGGTGCCTGCCTCCCGAGGACGGGGCCGAGATGCTGAGATCCGTATCCTCGCTCCTCCGCGACGCGGATCTCACCTTCGCCAACCTCGAGGGTCCCCTCTGCGACGCCGGGAGCACCCACAAGTGCTCCCCGGACAAGCCCGAGGGGTCCTGCTACGCCTTCCGCACCCCGACCCGCTACGGCCGCTTCCTCGTGGACGCCGGGATCGACGTGGTGTCCACCGCCAACAACCACTCCGGCGACTTCGGAGAGACGTGCCGGGTGGCCACCGAGCGGACGCTCGACGCGCTCGGCATCGCGCACTCGGGCCGTGCCGGTGACGTGGCCTCGATCGAGGTGAATGGCCTCAAGGTGGCGGTCCTCGGCTTCCACGCGAGTGCCGCCACCCACGACGTCCGGGATCCGGCCACCGCGGCGGACCTCGTGCGCGGCCTCAGAGCCCGGCACGACCTCGTGATCGTGTCCTTCCACGGCGGCGCCGAGGGCTCCAAGGCCATCCGGACCCCCACGGGGCCTGAGACCTACTACGGGGAGAACCGAGGAGACGTGCGGGCCTTCGCCCGGGCCGTGGTGGACGCCGGGGCCGATCTCGTGGTGGGCCACGGACCTCACGTGCTGCGCGGAATGGAGATCTACAAGGACCGCCTCGTAGCCTACTCGCTCGGCAACTTCGCCACCTACGGGCGGTTCAACGTGACGGGCAACCAGGGGGTCGGCGCGGTGCTGGAGGTCGTGCTCGACCGCGAGGGGCGGTTTCGCAGCGGGCGTCTGCTCCCCACCCGGCAGATCGGCGAGGGGATCCCCCAGCCCGACCCCGACGGTCGAGCCCTGGACCTGGTACGCACGCTCTCGAGCCAGGACTTCCCCGGTACTGCGGTCCGCGTGGCCCTGGACGGCACGCTCGGGGCCCCCTAGCGTGCCGGTCCTTTGCGACGTCCCCCTGGCCTCGCGCACCACCCTCGGCGTGGGGGGACCGGCCCGCACCCTCGTGGAGGCCACCAGCGATGCCGAGGCAGCCGCGGCCGTCGCTGCCGCGGATCGGCGCGGGACGCCCGTATGGGTCCTGGGCGGTGGATCCAACGTCGTGGTGGCCGACGCCGGCTTTCCGGGTACCGTGGTGGCGCTCGCCACCCGCGGCATCGCGCTCCGCCCGAAGGGAGGTACGGTGCTCGTGGACGTGGCGGCCGGCGAGCCGTGGGACGCGTTCGTACGGTGGGCCGTCGAGGAAGGCCTCGCCGGCGTGGAGTGCCTCTCGGGCATCCCCGGCACCGCCGGCGCGACCCCGATCCAGAACGTCGGTGCCTATGGCCGCGAGGTGGCGGACACGCTCGTCTCCGTGCGCGCATTCGACCGCCGCGAGGCGGTCCTCTGCACCCTGCCGGCCGCCGAGTGCGGCCTCGGGTACCGAGACAGCCGGTTTCGGTCCGCCGAACCCGACCGCTACCTGGTGCTGGGGATCACGCTCCGGTTGCGGCGCGGCTCGCCCGAGCCCGTCCGCGCGGGCGAGGTGGCCGGGCGGCTCGAGGGGTCGTCCCCCACGGTGGCCGGGGTGCGGGAGGCCGTGCTCGAGGTCCGGCGCGCCAAGTCCATGGTGGTGGATCCGACCGATCCGGAGACCCGATCCGTGGGATCCTTCTTCGTGAACCCGGTGGTCCCGGCCGACCTCCTGAGGACGATCCGCGCCCGTGCGCCCGAGGGAGCACCTCCCCTGCCCGCATGGCGGGCGTCCGGTGGACTCCTGCGGATCCCGGCCGCCTGGCTCATCGAGCAGGCGGGCTTCCCGCGCGGCCTGGACCGCGGCGCGGTGGGCCTCTCCCATCGCCATGCCCTGGCCATCGTGAACCGCGGCGGGGCCTCGGCCGGCGACGTGCTGGCCCTGGCCCGGGAGGTCCGCGACGGCGTGGCCGCGGCGTTCGGGGTCGTGCTCCGGCCCGAGCCCCGGTTCGTGGGGTTCGCCGTTGATCCGCTGGCGTGACGGGCCGGG
>JAFGLY010000109.1 GCA_016927815.1 Deltaproteobacteria bacterium
ACGCCGTTGTCGGGCTCGCTTGCGAGCAGCGCAGCCCAGCGGCACCTCGTCAGCCTCGCGACGGGGTCCTGGTGAGAAATGCAGGCTTAGGCCGGCGTCAGCCGGGCAACGAGGGGGCCAGCCGGGCGAGGGCGCGGACGTCGGTGACGTCCTCGTCGAGGTTGGGGATCCGCCAGGTGGGCGATCCGGTCCCGAGGCGCGCCAGGATCTCCGCCTCGCCGTGGGCCACCTCCTCGCACCAACGACGCGAGGCGCGTACGCCCTCGAGGACCGCGGCCCACGTCCCGGCCGGGATGCCCGGCGCCGGGTCGGGGTCGGGCGGATCCGGCCCGCTGGGCACCTCGGTGCATCGGTTGGCGAGGTAGCCCCGGAACGGCAGGTCCAGTTCGTCCAGGGCTGCGCGGAAGGCCACGGCCTCGTCCACCCGCTCGGGCGTCGGCGTGGTGACCAGGTAGAACGAGGTGCCCGGCGCCCTCAAGAGGTCGCGTCCGAGTCGTGCGCGTGCGGCGAACGCCTCGGTCAAACCCTCGAAAGCGCTCACGAAGGACGCGATTTCATGGATCGTGTCGAGACCGAGCAGGCGCCCGAGCACCCCGGTGGCCAGCCGGTTCTGCTCCCGGAGGATCGAGAAGCCGCGGCGCGTGGTGGGCAGCGCGAGCCGGTGCAGGACGCGGTGGTCGAGGACCCGGATCACGCGCTCCGGAGCGGTGAGGAAGTCCATGGCGTGCCGGGCAGGGGGCGTGTCGAGGACGATCGCGTCCCAGGCAGCGACCTCGGCGAGCTCGAGCAGCCGTTCCATGGACATGTACTCCCAGGTTCCGCCCAGGCAGGTGGACACGTACCCGTAGTACCGGTTGGCCAGGATGAGACCCGTCCGCTCCGGATCCGAGGAGAGGCGGGAGACCAGGGCGTCGAAGGTGGCCTTGGGATCGAGCACGAGGGCGTCCAGCGTGCCTGGACCAGCCAGGTCCGGGACGCGTCGGGGCTGGTTGCCGAGTACGCCCACGCCCAGGCTGTCGGCGAGTCGCCGGGCGGGGTCCACCGTGAGCACCGCGGTCCGGGCGCCGTCCATCGCCAGGCGCACCCCCAGGGCGGCGGAGAGGGTGGTCTTGCCCACGCCGCCGGCGCCGCAGCAGACGAGGACCCGGGGGTTCATCGGCCCAGACCCCCGACTTCGAGGACCTCGGCGAGCGCGACGTAGTCGTCGGGGCGCAAGGGGGTGCGGGGAAGGTAGGGCAGCCGGACCACGGGGATCCCCAACGCCGACTCGAGGCGTTGACAGACGGCGCCCTCGGCCCGGGAGCGGCGCATCCGGCGATCGGTGAGCCTTGCGCTCTCCCGCCACTCGGGGAGGGTTTCGAGCCGGGACAGGGCAGCCGGCCAGGCGTCGTCGGGCAGGACGGGTGGGGGATGCACCCCATCCAGCACGGAGCAGGCCACCTGGGGCTGGAACGGACCCAGCCCGGCGTACAGATCGAGGGTCTCGTTGACCGGGAGGGTCTCGGGGAACGTGACCAGGACCACGGCCGTCCGTTCGGGGTCGGATACGAACGCGTGGACCCGGCGCGCATTCACGTGGAACGGACCCGACACCGTCATTTCCATCATGTGGAGGGGGGAGGCGAGCCACGTGAGCCCGTGCCCGGTGGCCGGTGCGTCGAGCACGATCACGTCCCAACGGGGGCGCCCGCCGACCGTCTCCGTGTGGAGATCGTAGACCTTGCCCACCTGGATGATGTCGTGCAGGCCGGGCACCGCGTCCATGAAGGGGCCGAACACCCGGCTGCGGGCCACGGCGTGGTACAGGCCCCGGAACCGCACCTGCCGGACCACGTACTCCTCCAGGGCTGCCTCGGAGGTCACGGAGAGGGCGTCGAGGCCGGGGGCCACGGGGCGCACGGTGTAGGGGAGGGGTGCGCGTCCGAGGGCGGGTCCCACGCGCATGGCCCCCTCCACCTCCACGACGATGGCCCGGAGACCCCTTCGGGCGGCGGCCATCCCGAGCGCGATGGACACCGTGGTCTTGCCCGTACCGCCCTTGCCCGTCACCACGACGAGGCGGTGGCCGAAGAGGGCGTCCAGCGTCGCGGGTGCGGGGGAGGACATGCGGGCCGGCACGTATCCGAGGGAACAGCCCCATGCCTGGAGGGGGGCGCGAGCCTGGTCCACCGCTCTGCGTTGCCGTTTCCGCCCAAGTGGCTACCTTGGCGGGCGCGCGGAGGTCGCCATGCCTCTCTACGAGTACGCCTGCTCCACCTGCAACGCCAGGTTCGAGATGCTTCAACCGGTGGGAGCCCCTCCGCCCGACGCCTGCCCCGTCTGCGGAGCGCCGGACGTCCACCGGCTCGTGAGCGTCACGTCGTTCGTGCTCAAGGGCTCCGGGTGGTACCGCGACGGGTACGGGCTCCAGCCGGCCGCTTCCCCCTCCGAGCCGAGTTCGGCCCCGTCCTCGCCTCCTGCGTCGGCCGGGACGAAGGCCGCCGCGAAGTAGGCCGGATCCTTGGCCATCCTCCTCGACGGGCGCGCCCTCGCCCGGACGATTGCCCAAGGCCTGGCACCCCGGGTGGCCGCGTTGCCTCGTGCCCCCGGACTCGCCGTCGTGCTCGTGGGCAGCGACCCCGCGAGCGTGGTCTACGTACGGCTCAAGGCCAGAGCGGCCGAGGGGCTCGGCCTCCACCACCGGCAGGTGGATCTGCCCGAGCGCGCCTCCGAGGCCGAGGTGCTGGCCACGGTGGATGCCCTCAACGCCGATCCTTCGGTGGACGGCATCCTGGTCCAGTTGCCGCTGCCAACCCAGGTGCGCCGCGAGGCCGTCCTCGACCGGGTGGATCCGTCCAAGGACGTGGACGGGTTCCATCCCGAGAACACCGGCCGTCTCACCCAGGGCCGGCCGCGGTTCGTGCCCTGCACCCCGCGCGGGATCCTCGCGCTGCTCGACCACCACGACGTGCCGCTCTCGGGACGTCGAGCCGTCGTGGTCGGGCGTTCGCCCATCGTGGGTCGCCCGGTGGCCGCACTTCTCGACCAGAGGAACGCCACGGTCACGGTCTGCCACACCCGCACCGCCGACCTCGAAGCCGAAGTCCGGCGCGCCGAGATCCTGGTGGTGGCCGTGGGCCGCCCGGACGCCGTGCCCGGGGCCTGGGTGCCTCCCGGCGCCGCGGTGGTCGATGCGGGCACCAACCGCCTGCCCGACGGGCGCCTCGTAGGCGACATCGCGCCGCACCCGGCCCTGGAGGCGGTGGGCTGGATCACGCCCACGCCGGGTGGCGTTGGCCCGATGACCATCGCCATGCTCATGGCGAACACGGTGGAGAGCGCGGAGCTGCGCCTGGCAGCGCGCTGAATCCAGGGAGCGTTCCCGCCGGGGAGTGATCTGCATCCTCGGGACGAACGGGTGGCCGCCTGCCCGCCACGGGGCCGCCGGTTATGGGCCAGGACCCCAGGCGGAGGCTCGAATGGCGCTCAAGCACACTCCCTTCTTCGAGCTGCACAAGGCGGCCGGCGCGCGGCTCATCGACTTCGGTGGCTGGGAGATGCCCGTGCAGTACACCGGCATCGTCAAGGAGCACCTCGCGTGCCGTGCGGCCGGTGGGCTCTTCGACGTGAGCCACATGGGAGAGGTCCGGGTGACCGGACCCAGGGCACTGGAGGCCGTGCAGCGCCTCGTCACCAACGACGTGGCGGCCATTCGGGACGGGCAGGCGCTCTACACTGCGATGTGCAACGACCACGGGGGCATCGTGGACGACCTCATCGTCTACCGCATGTCGCCGACCGAGATCCTCATCTGCGTGAACGCCTCCAACCGGGAGAAGGACTTCGCCTGGATCGCCGGGCACATGGAGGAGGGTGCCAGCGCCGCCGACGAGTCCGACGCGTGGGGCCAGGTGGCCATCCAGGGGCGGGTGGCGCCCGCCGTGCTGCAGCGCCTGACGGACCTCGACCTCGCTGGGCTGCCCGCGTTTCACTTCGCCTCCGCCACGGTGGCCGGCGTGCCGGGGTGCGTGGTGGCCCGCACCGGGTACACCGGTGAGGACGGCTTCGAGGTGTTCCTGCCACCTGAGGGTGCGTCCGCGATCTGGGAGCACACCCTCGCAAAGGGGGGCCCGTCGGGCATGGTGCCCGTGGGCCTCGGCGCCCGCGACACGCTCCGCCTCGAGGCGAAGTACTGCCTGTACGGCAACGACATCACCGACGACACCACGCCCCTCGAGGCGGGCCTGGGCTGGGTGGTCAAGATGGACAAGGCCGTCCCGTTCATCGGGATCGAACCCCTCCGGGCCCAGAAGGCAGCCGGTGTGCCCCAGCGCCTCGTCTGCCTCGTCGTCCGGGACCAGATCGCTCGCCCACACCACCCCGTCCTGTCGGACGGCGTCCGGGTGGGCGAGGTGACCAGCGGGACGCGCTCGCCGTCCTTGGAGAAGAACATCGCGCTCGCCTACGTGTCCACGCCGCTCTCCAAGGTCGGGACCCACCTTCACGTCGACGTCCGAGGCCGGATCGCCGAGGCCGAGATCGTCAAGCCCCCCTTCTACACACGCCCCTACTAGGCGCCTTGGCGCCCGGAGGATCCATGCAGTTCCCCAAGGATCTCAAGTACACGCCCCAGCACGAGTGGATTCGCGTCGAGGGCGATCTCGGCACGTGCGGCATCAGCGATTTCGCCCAGGATTCCCTCGGCGATGTCGTTCACGTCGAGCTGCCCGCGGTGGGTGCCGTGCTCCGGGCCAGAGACCGGGCCGCCGAGGTGGAGAGCGTCAAGGCCGTGAGCGACGTCTACGCGCCCGTCTCGGGCACCGTGACCGAGGTCAACGAGGGCCTCGACGGATCGGAGGACGCGGTCAACCGCGATCCCTACGGTGAAGGCTGGCTGTTCCGCCTCCGCCTCTTTGCGCCCGAGGAACTCGCGACCCTCCTGGACGTGGCCGCCTACGAGGCCCACGTCGCCGAGGCCGGGCACTAGTTCTCCCCAGACTCTCCCCCGGGGCGTGCCTGTCCTCGGGGTCACCCCCGCACAGGGAGCCACCCATGGAAGGCATCCCGTACGTCCCGGCCACCCCCGACGAGGTCCAGCGCATGCTGGACGTGCTCGGATTCTCCACCGTGGACGCCCTCTTCGACGCCATCGTCCCCGCCGGGGATCGCCTGAGGCAGCCGCTCGGCCTGCCGGCGGGCCTGGTCGAGGCCGACCTGGTGGAGGCAGGCACCGCGCTCGCGGCGCAGTGCACGCCCGTCACGGCCGCAGCCTCGTTTCTCGGGGCCGGCGCCTACCGGCACCACGTGCCGGCGGTGATCCGACACCTCGTGTCCCGTGGCGAGTACCTGACCGCCTACACACCCTACCAGCCCGAGATCTCCCAGGGCACGCTCCAGGCCATCTGGGAGTACCAGAGCCTCGTCTGCGATCTGTTCGCCATGGACGTCGCCAATGCGTCCGTGTACGACGGCGCGAGCGCCCTGGCCGAGGCCATGCTCATGAGCTGGCGGATCGGGAAGGGCAAGCGACCGCGCGTGATCCTGGCAGGGGCCATCCACCCGGACGCCCTGGAGGTGTGCTGCACCTACGGCCACGCGGGGATCGTGCGGATCGAAGCTGTCCCGCCGGGTCCCGACGGGCGCGTGGACCTCGAGGCCCTTCGGCGCTCGGTCGGGCCCGACACGGCCTGCGTGGCGGTGCAGAGCCCCAACTTCGTGGGGCTGATCGAGGATCTCCCCGAGATCGCGGCCATCGCCCACGAAGCGGGCGCCCTCCAGGTGGTTTCGGTCCCCGACCCCCACGCCTGTGCGCTCTTCGAGGCTCCAGGGGCCTCTGGCGCGGACATCGTGGTGGGCGAGGGCCAGCCCCTCGGGCTTCCGATCTCCTTCGGCGGCCCCTACGTGGGTCTCTTCGCCACGCGCAACGCGTACGTCCGCCAGATGCCCGGCCGACTGGTCGGCCGCACCCGCGACGTCGAGGGTCGCCAGGGATTCGTGCTCACGCTCGCCACCCGTGAGCAGCACATCCGACGCGAGAAGGCCACGAGCAACATCTGCACCAACCAGGGGCTGTGCGCGCTGCAGGTGGCCATGTACCTGGCGCTGCAGGGCCCGGAGGGCCTCCGAGAGGTGGCCGAGCAGTGCCACGCCAAGGCGCTGTACCTGAAGCGGGCCGTGGACGCGATTCCGGGCTTCCGGGTCCCGTACAAAGGACCGTTCTTCCACGAGTTCCTGGTCGAGACCCCCTGTCGGGCGGCCGACCTGGTGGAGGATCTGGCCGAGGAGGGGATCTTCGCCGGTGTACCGCTCTCCCGCTGGTACCCGGCACGCACGCACGAGATGCTGGTGTGTGCCACGGAGACCTCTCGCCGCGAGGAGATGGATCGCCTCGTGGCCAGGCTCGCCGCCGTCCAGGGAGGTGCCCGATGACCCGTCCGCTCGTCACCTCGGGGGCCAGTGGACTCCTCCAGGAGGAGCCGCTGATCTTCGAGCGATCCGTTCCCGGCCGCCGGGCGGCCTGGCCACGTCCCCTCGATGTCCCCCCGGCGGATGACCTCGACCCCGCCCTCCTGCGGGCCGTGCCGCCTCGCTTGCCGGAGGTCTCGGAGCCGGACGTCGTGCGCCACCATACACGGCTGTCCCAGAGAAACTACGGCATCGACGCTGGTTTCTACCCGCTCGGATCCTGCACCATGAAGCACAACCCGCGGGTCTCGGAGGACCTTGCCGCCCTGCCCGGGTTCGGCGGCCTCCACCCCAACCAGCCCGTCTCCAGCGTGCAAGGCGCGCTGCGGGTCATGGTGGAGCTGGAGGACGCGCTGGCTGAGATCACGGGCCTCGATGCAGTCACGCTTCAGCCCTCGGCCGGCGCCCATGGCGAGTTCACGGGCCTGCTCATCGTCCGTGCGGCCCACGAGGCCCGCGGCGATGCACGGCGTCGCATCCTCATCCCGGAGAGCGCCCACGGCACCAACCCCGCCTCCGCCACGCTCTGTGGGTACGAGACCGTGGAGGTCCCGGCCGGCCCCGACGGCGTGATGTTGCCCGAGTCCGTACGGTCCCTCATGGCGCCCGACGTCGCGGGCCTCATGGTCACGCACCCCAACACGGTCGGCCTCTACGAGACCCACCTCCGCGAGATCTGCGCCGTGGTGCACGACGGGGGGGGTCTCGTCTACGGCGACGGGGCCAACCTGAACGCGCTCATGGGCGTGGCCCGGCCGGGCGACGTGGGCATCGACGTCATGCACGTCAACCTGCACAAGACGTTCTCCACGCCCCACGGCGGAGGGGGACCGGGCGCCGGCCCGGTGGCCGTGCGTGCGGCGCTCGCGCCGTACCTGCCGCGACCCGTGATCCAGCGCGGGGAAAGGCTGGCCATCGACTGGGACCGGCCGCTCTCCATCGGGAAGGTACGCTCTTTCTACGGAAACTTCGGCGTCCTCGTCCGCGCGTGGACCTATGTCCGCCAGATGGGCGGACCCGGCCTGTCCTGGGCCTCCCGGATGGCCGTGCTCAACGCCAACTACCTGAGAGCCCGGCTCGGCGCTTCCTACGAGGTGGCGTTCGACCGTCCCTGCATGCACGAGGTCATCCTCACCGATCGGCGGCAGAGGCCGCACGGTGTCGAAACCATGGACATCGCCAAGGCCCTCATGGACCATGGCTTCCATCCGCCCACCGTCTACTTCCCGCTCGTGGTCCCGCACGCCCTCATGGTGGAGCCCACCGAGAGCGAGTCGCTGGACGAGATGGACGCCTTCGTGGCGGCGATGGAGGCCGTGGCCCGGCAGGCTTCGGAGGACCCGGCCTCGCTGCACGCCGCGCCCTGGAGATCCTACCGGCGTCGGCTCGACGAGGTGCTCGCCGCCAAGAGTCCCGATCTCAGGTACACCTGGCCGTCGCCGGAGGGATCAGCCAGCGGCGGCGACTGAGGTCGCAAGCAACAGCTGGGCCGCGTAGTACAGGGGCAGGTACAGGGTCCGCCCGAGGGACGAACGGCGTACGAACCGGTCCCGGGCCACGCCCACGTCCGAGACCCAGAAGAGCGTGGCGCCCACGCCCACCTGGAGGGGCCCCGCCCCTGCGACGTGGCCCCATGCCAGGGCGACCATGGCGCTGATGACGGCCACGTACCCGACCACCGGCACCCGCAGCGCACGGGGCACGTGGGGGTACAGGAGGACCAGGACGAGCACGGCCGGTAGCAGGATCCCCAGGGCTGCGACCCCCGTGGTGGGGCCCGACACGCCGGCTCGGAGGAACGCGGTCCCATACGCCAGGTGCCCGAGGAGGAACAGCCCCATCCCCACCCGCAACGCGGTCCGGGACCGGCAGAGGAGGACCACGTCGCCCACGGCACACAAGGACAGGCCCACGAACACGGTGCGCCCGTGGGAGGTGGCCAGGGCACCGGCGGCCAGGGCGGCCAGGAGGAAGGCGAGCGAGGCCAGGGGCTTGAAAAGGGCGTTGCCCATGCGCAGGTGAACGTGCTCGGACACGATCACGCCGGCGAGCGCCAGGAGGCAGCCCAGGACCGGGAGGTGGATGGGCATGGTCGGAGAGCCCTCGGCGTCGTAGGTTACCGCGTCCCAAGCGAGGCACCTCGTGCGCGTGCTTCTGCCCGTGCTGTTCGCGGCTGCCTGCCGGCATCCGGGCTCGCCCGAGGTGCCTGCGGCCCAGGTGCTGGGTGGCGCGGGCGCACTCGAGAGCAGCCTTCCGCGGATTCGGGCGTGCTACGACGAGGCCCTCGCTCGGAGGCCCGAGATCTACGGGGAGGTGGTGCTGCGGATCGCGGTCCAGCCCGATGGCAGCGTCCAGGACGCCGTCTCCGTGCTCGACACCGTGAGCGATCCCCAACTCGTGCGTTGCGTGGAGCGCGCGGCCCATGCCGCCCGCCTGCCTGCGCCCGGGCCAGAGGGGCTCCTGCTCCGCTTCCCGTACCTGTTCACCTCGACCCGCACGCCGCCGGAGATCGTGCGGGCCCTGCAGCGGCAGCACGGGCTCCTCCCCAGGGAGGAACCGCCGGCCGCGGATGCGCCTCCGCTGCTCCCGGCCCCCGGCACGGTGGAAACCTGGTAGGGCCTCAACCGAGCAGGACGTCGAGGGTCTTGCGGCGTCGGGCGTGCCTCAGCTTCCGGAGGGCCTTGATCTCGATCTGGCGGATGCGCTCGCGGGTGAGGCGAAAGCGCAGGCCGATCTCCTCCAGGGAGTAGCAGCAGGGCTCCGCGATGCCGTACCGCATCCGGACGACCTTCTCCTCCCGGGGCGTCAGGCTGGCCAGGGCGTCCTCGATGTGGTCCCTCAGGACGGCTTCCTCGTGGATGTCTCCAGGCCGCTCGCTCACCTCGCTCTCCACGAAGTCGCCCACCGTGGAGTCGCTCTCCTCGCTGACGGGCGCATCGAGGCTCATGGGCTCCCGGGTGAGGTGCATCAGCGCTTCGACCTTGTCCGGATCCAGGTCCAGCTCTTTCGAGACCTCCGCGATGGACGGCTCGTAGCCGGTCTCCTGGAAGACCTCCTTCTGGACCTGGTGCACCTTGTTGACGACCTCGAGCTTGTAGATGGGGATCCGGATCGTCCGGATCTGGCTCTCGATGGCTCGGATGATGCTCTGCCGGATCCACCAGGACGCGTAGGTGGAGAACTTGAACCCCCTCCGGTAGTCGAACTTCTCCACGGCCTTCATCAGGCCCAGGTTGCCCTCCTGGATGAGGTCCGGGAGCGGCATGCCGCGGTAGGCGTACTGCTTGGCGATGCTGACCACGAGCCGGAGGTTGGCGTTGACCAGGGCCTGTCGGGCGAGCTCGGCATCGGGACCGCCCGCCTCGACGCGTCGGGCGACCTCGATCTCGTCGTCACGGGACAACAGAGGCACCGTGCCCATGTTCTTGAGGTACTTGTTGAGGAGTTCGCTGCCGTCGTCGGCTGTGCGTTCACGGTCCCGTCTCGGGTACCCCATGTCTCCTCCGGGGCGAAGCCTGGGTCGCGCAGGGATGGCATGCACATTTCGTGCCAGCCAGAACGACCTGCCACAGGATCGAACCGGGAGCGGCATTCGAGGCGGATCCGCAAGCAGCGACTCCAGAGAAATGAACCCTGACCCTGCACTTTCGCGTCCCCAGGGTCCGGGCGTCCGGATCCGACCGCCGCAGGATCCGGTCTCCTCTACAGAAGTTTCACAATCCCCGGCGCACAGAATCCTTGACACCGGCCACGAGTCGTGCTCCGTCGCGAAAGATATTCAGCGATCGGACAGCGGCACGGCGGTTTCGGTGGCAGCGGCCAGCGCCTTCCAGGGATCCCGGGCTCCGTCCACGACCTGTCGCACCGCGTCCACGAAGGCCGAGATGTCTCCCCCCGCGCGGGCCAGGAGCACGTCGAACCCGTCTCGCGCGAGGTGGTAGGTACGGTACTGGGCGAGACGGGCGTTGTTCCAGGGACCGCGTCGGGCCGCGGCCCGCGCGCGGTCCGGGTCGTTCCACGACGCCCGGGCGACCCGGTCTTCGAGGCTGTCGTACAACGCACGCCGGGCCTCCCAGCGAGCAGCGGGCGATTCGTCCAGATTCTTGTACACAACGTCCAGGTCGTCGTACAGATCCAGGAGAAGGGCCTCGAAGGCACGGCCGTCAGCACGGTCGGCCTCCAGGCGCGCCACCCCGGGCGCATCGGGGCCATGCACCCGCTCCATCCAGATGAGCGAGGCGGCCTCCCCGACCACGGTGGCGAAGGTCTCGTTGAAGGACACGCTGCCCGGGATCCAGAGCGTGGCGTGAGCGGTTTCGTGCAGGAGTGTCTCGGCGAGCCGGGCTTCGTCCCAGTCCAGCATCTCGGGCAGCACCGGATCCCGGAACCACCCGAGTGTGGAGAAGGCGCCCGCGGGTCGGACCCAGACGTCGTAGCCACGCGCCTCCCACCGGACCCGCTCGGCCTCGGCGTCCTGGGGGCGGAAGAAGCCCAGGTAGGGCACGCGGCCGACCACGGGGAACCACCATGTGGCGACCTGGAAGGAGAGGGGCGCACAGGCGGAGAGGTTGAGGATTCGCCGGTCCCAGGACAGAGCCACCGAGGTGTAGGACCGGGTGGAGGCGAGGCCGAGTTCATCGGCGAAGGCCCGGATCTCCGGAACGAGCCGGAGGCGATCGGCCCGCGGTCCCTCGATGCGACCCTCTGCGAGCACCCGGTCGATCGGTTCGCGAGACGAGAGGAGTTCGGCCTCGAACCAGGCGCTGCGCAGCACGTAGAGCGTGCGGCACCCGGTGAGCGCAGGCAGGAGCAGCACGAGGAGGCGGGAAGCGGATCGCATGCCCCTCAGTCTAGCCCCGTGCGCCGCGGCGGAGGGAGGGAAGGCCTGACCCGGCACGTTCTCCATCCGCTGGTTCTCCACAGGAAAGATAGGCCGACAAGAGCGTCAATCACGGATTTCCACAAGTTTCCATCAGGAAAAGTTCTAGCCCCGCTCTTGACGTGTCTTGCTTTTGCGCAGGGTCGGGCTACCATGGGACACGCCGTGGCTCGTCCCCTCGTCGTCCCTCCCCGCTGAAGCCTCTGCCCCCAGCCGTGTCTTCCCTCCGCCTGCGCCACCGCATCCCCACCCTGGGGTGCGCCCTTCTGATGGGTGCCCTCACCCTGATGACCGTGTTCGGGGAGGATGGCCTCGTCCACCGGCACCTCAAGGTCGGCGAACTGGACCGGTACGAGACCGAGACGGAGCGGCTCGAGGAGGAGAACTTCCAGTTGAGGCTCCGCATCCAGCGGCTGAGGGATCGGCCGCTGGCGCTGGAGCGGAAGGCGGCGGCCGAACTGCTCATGGCCCGGCCGGAGGCGGTGATCTACCACTTCCCCGCTTCCGAGACGTCTGCGGGGGGGGCCGGAGACGAAGCCGCCCCCACGGCCGAAGCCGAGGGGGCGGGTCGGAGATCTCCGTAAGCCGAGTCCTGTGCCCCGCTCCGGTCTCCCTCGGCGGGGTGGCGATCATTCCTCTAGGACCGCCGTTGCCGGCGGCCTCCAGCAGCCTACCCGGGAGCCTTGGGCGGGCCACCCTCGAACGCTCCTCTATTCGGCCTTGCTCCAGATGGGGTTTGCCTGGCCGGCCCCGTCGCCGGGACCGCCGGTGCGCTCTTGCCGCACCCTTTCAGCCTTGCCGGTGGGCGAACCCACCCCGGTCTGGGAGCGGTGCGACCCCGGGGATCCGGGGATGGCCGCGCCAAGGGGCCGGAGGCGGCCGGGGCCGCCTGGCGGTCTGCTCTCTGTTGCACTTGCCTCCGGGTCGCCCCGACCGGGTGTTACCCGGCATCTTGCCCTGTGGAGCTCGGACTTTCCTCGGGCGGTACGAGCCCGCCCGCGATCGCCTGGGGATCTCCGGCGCCCGCAGCGTACACCCGTCCCGTCCCCGCGGCAACCCCGCCGGCCGCGGCGTCCTGCCGGCCCTGGTGGGGCCGACGGGGGAGCGGGCTGCTGGCCCTGGTGGGGCCGACGAGGGAGCGGCCCTTCGGGCCTGCGGCCTGCTGATGGTCGGGCCTCCGGGCGTCGCGGTAATGAGAGGAATCGAGGTTGGGGAAGTGCTTTCCTGCGTACCGGTCCGCTCATACACCGCGGTGCCCGAAGCCCTCCCCGCCGGCCGCGACGCTGTACCGGCCCTGGTGGGCCGACGGGGGAGCGCACTGCCGGCCCTGGTGGGGGCCCGACGGGGGAGCGGGCTGGCGGCCGTCACCCGGCGCCTGTCGGCGTCCCCCTCTCCTCACTCCGAATCGTCCACCAGGAACCGGCCACAGGAGCGGCACGCATGGACGCGCGATCCCCGTGCCACCTCCAGGATCACCTGGGGGGCGGCGCGCATGGCGCAGTGGGAGCAGGACCCGTCCTTCAGGACGGAGAGCAACGATCGGCCCTGGGCGCGCAACCGGCGGACGCCGTCGCGGCAGTCGGTGGGGATGTCCTTCTCCAGGGGGGGCCTCGCGGCCAGCAGCGTCTCGATCTCCTGCTCGACGATCGGCAGGCGGGTGTCCTTCTGAGCACGGGCCCGCTCCAGGCGGCGGTCCGCCTCGACGCAGGCGTGTTCCGCCCGCTCCAGAGCGATCCGGGCGGCGTCCTTGGCCTCCATCCGCTCCAGGGCCTCGGTCTCGGTCTGGTCGACCACCTCAAGGCAGCCCTCGAGCTGCTGGTGGGCGAGGAGGTAGTCGTCCGCCTTGCCGCTGTCCATCAGGCGGCGGGTGTCCGCGACCCGCTTCTGGTAGGTCTCGAGGCGTCGCTCGGACTGGCGCAGATCCTGGGTGGCGCGCTCGACAGCCTCCCGGGCGGAGGCCAGGGCCTGGGCGGCACGGGTCACTGCCTCGGCGGCGTTGGCCTCCTCGGCCAGGATGGCGTCCCGCTCGTTCTGGCGGCGCTCGACGGCCTGCAGGTTCTCCTGCAGGCGTTGGACGGGGAGGAGATCGTCGTGCATGAAGACTCCCCAGGAAGACGAGGTGGGCCCAGCAGGGCTCGAACCTGCGACCCTCCGGTTATGAGCCGGGTGCTCTGACCGGACTGAGCTATGGGCCCACCGCCTGTACGTAACGTGCCGGACTCTCGGGACGGGGTCGGCATCAGCTCTCGACGAATGTGCGCAGGCGACGGGCTCGGTTCGGATTACGAAGCTTCCGAAGAGCCTTTGCCTCGATCTGCCGGATGCGTTCCCGCGTGACCTCGAAGTCCTGGCCGACCTCCTCGAGCGTGTGATCGGCACAGTCGCCGATCCCGAACCGCATCCTCAAGACCCGCTCCTCCCGAGGCGTGAGCGTGGCCAGGACCTTGCGCGTCTGCTCGTTGAGCGCCTGGTGGGCGACCCGATCCGAGGGATTCGGCGTGGTGCGGTCCTCGATGAACTCGCCCAGATGGCTGTCCTCCTCCTCGCCGATCGGAGTCTCGAGCGAGATGGGTTCCTTGGCGATCTTGAGGATGCGGCGGACCTTGTCGGCCGGCAGCTCCATCTTCTCCGCGATCTCCTCGGGCGAGGGCTCCCGGCCGAGCTCCTGGACGAGCTGCCGGCTGGTCCGGACCAGCTTGTTGATGGTCTCGATCATGTGGACCGGGATGCGGATGGTCCGGGCCTGGTCGGCGATGGCGCGGGTGATGGCCTGGCGGATCCACCAGGTCGCGTAGGTCGAGAACTTGTACCCCCGGCGGTACTCGAACTTCTCGACCGCCTTCATGAGCCCGATGTTGCCCTCCTGGATGAGGTCCAGGAACTGCAGTCCACGCTTCGTGTACTTCTTGGCGATGGAGACCACGAGGCGGAGGTTGGCCTCGACCAGCTCGCACTTGGCCTGCTCGGCCATCTGCTCGCCGTGGCGGATCTCGCGGGCCAGCTCGCGCAGTTCCTCGCGATCCATGGCCCACGCGGCCTCCACCTTGCGGATCTTGCGCAGCTCCCGCCGGACGCGGCTGTCGAACGTGCGCCAGGCCTCCTCGTCGAGGCCCGAGGAGGAGAGGACCTCCCGGCCCGCGGTCTCGGGCGTGCGCCGGACCTTCCGGATCATCCGCCTGAGATCCCTCACCGGCACCCCTGCGTCGCGGGCTACCTGCTCGATGATGCGCTCGCAGCGGACCACGAGGTCCCACGAGGCGAGCAGCTCCCGGGCCGCGTATCCGATGGAGGCCTTGGGGATCTCGACGCACTCCAGGTCCGCGAGCAGCCGAACCTGGGCATCTTCGAGCCGGCCCTGCCACTCGGTCCGGCGCTTGTAGCTCTTGGCCCGCTCGAACTCCTGGCGGGCACGCCGGATCTCCGCCAGCGTGATGCGGGCTTCCTGCAGGATCTCGGTCAGTGGGCGGCCGTCCTGACTGCAGGCGGGGCGGAC
>JAFGLY010000110.1 GCA_016927815.1 Deltaproteobacteria bacterium
AAGTAGTAGGTGGTCGTGCCCTTGGGGCCGCTGACCATCGCATCCCCGACCGGGTTGCCGGTGGCGTCCAGCACGAAGCCCAACAGGGCGCCTTCCTGGGTCAGGTCGCCCGTGTAGCCCGCGGCGCCGAGGCCCTTCTGGAACGTGGCCTTGGTCCCCATGTCCACCGAGTAGACGACGTAGTCGGAGATGACGTCGCCGCCCTCGAGGCTCGCATAGGTGCTGGCGGACATGCCCGTGGCCGTGGGCATCACCGTGCCCTCGTCGTTGCAGTCCTGGACCAGCATGAGCAGGCCCACGGTGCTGTCCGTGATGATGCCCGGGATCTCGTAGGCGCCACCCGCGCCCACGGTGCCCGAGCCGAGGATGTCGAGTTCGCCGCCCGAGAGGGCATCCGTGGGATCCGCGGCGTGCACGCAGAGGCCCTCGTGGGCCGCCTGCGGGGGCATCAGGTTCATGGCCGTGCCCTTGACGGTGAACCCGAAGGGCCCGGTGTCCTCGGGAGGGCTGGTGTCGTCCAGGCCGGTTTCGTCCTCGTCGTTGCAGCCGACGAGCAGGAGGGCGAGGGGGAGGAGGATGCGTGCGTTCATGGTCTTCTCCATTCTGGCGTTGAGGGACTCAGGCCGTAGCCATGGCGTATACTATGCCGCAACCGGGCGCCCTGAAAGCCCCGGCATGCACCCCCCGCACGCGGTCGCTTTCAGGGTCGCTCGATACAAACCCTCGAAACTACCCATTCACGGTCAGACGGTCTTGCCGCCCCCTCTTCCACCTCCGGAGCCGACATGATTCCCACGCGCGCGTTCCTGCTGCCGCTCCTCGCCGGCCTCGCCGCCGCCCCTCAGGTTGTCCGTGCGGGGTCCATCTCGACCGCCGGCTACGCGGGCGGTCCGGACTCCAACGCCGCCAAGCCCAATCCCGCGGCCATCCACTACAACCCGGCGGCCATCGCGGCCACCGAAGGCGTCCAGGTGCTGGTGGACGGCCAGTTCTCCTTCATCCGGATCGACATCGAGGCCACGCGCAACGAGGGCATCGACCCCAACACCGGCGAACCGTACGGGATCGCGCAGGCCCGCGTCATGGTGCCCAACGCGGTGGCGGGCGTGACCTGGAAGGCCATCCCGGATCGCCTGGCCCTGGGCTTCGCGGTCACCGACGCGCTCGTGGGCGGCGGCGACTACACGGCCGGAGAGCCCGACGACGAGGCCCCGTACGAGAGCCACCAGCGGTACGCGGGCGTGATCTCCAAGATCATGACCATCCACCTCACCCCGGCCGTGGGCGTCACGGTGATCCCCGGCCTGCACGTGGGCGGGGCGTTCAAGTACATCCTGGACAGCGTCACCGCGATCCAGGCGTCGGACCCCCTGGGCAGCGAGGGACTCGGCCCGGATGGCGCGTACTCGGCGGACACGATCCTCGAGATCCACGCATCCGGCGGCCACGTGGGCTGGAGCGCCGGGGTCTTCTTCGACCGGTTCGAGAAGTTCCAGATCGGAGCCTCCTACATCGACAACGGCACGTTCACCACCGAGGGCGACGGGAGCGTGGACGCCCCGGACATGGTGGGAGGCGGCAATCCCGAGGCGGTGGTGTCCTTCGAGGGCCCGCTCGCCCCGATGGTCGAGGCGTGGGCCCGCTCCCAGGTCACCGACACCCTCGAGATCGGCGCAGGGATCGAGGCCCAGCTGTGGGGCACCTGTTGCGGGGCCGCCGACGGCGACTTCGTCATCGGGATCACCAGCACCGACGGGGATCCGATCGGCGCGGACCCCGAGGACGGCATCCTCGTGCAGGTGGCGGACACGCAGTACTCCCCCCGGCGCCTCGAGAACATGGTGAACGTCTACGGATCCGCCGGCTGGCAGGCCAGCGATCGCCTCTGGCTGGGGTTGAAGGGCGGCTACCACCCCCACGCGGTGCCGGACTACGCGGTGTCGGCCACCAACCTCGACTTCACGAGCGTTGGCGCTCAGCTCGGCTTCAGGGTCCGCATCGCCGGAGACTTCGAGGCCGGCGTGGCCTACTCCAAATACTTCCTCTTCGACCGGGAGATCACGAACTCGGCCTGGGACGTGCGCGATCCGGACGACCCCGACTACGTGGACGACCGGTTCAGCCCGAAGAACCCGTACAAGGCCAGCGCCAACGGCCTGTACTCGGGCCTCGTGGACACGGTCGGCGTCCGGCTGCAGGCGAAGTTTTAAGAGGCTGTAGACTGTAGACTGTAGGAAGGAGGCCGAAGGTCCGTCAGGACGTTCGGGACGGCTTCGTGTCGGGGCCGCGCCTGGGCGCCTTCCGCTCGCGGAGGGGCCGGGAGGCGGGCCGCTCGTTCAGCGGCTTCAGGTGGATGGAGGCCCGCACCTCGAGGGAGTAGTCCTTGATCAGATGGTGCAGTTCCTCCCCGAGTCGGAGTTCCGAGAGGGAGGCACGCACCTCCCGGGCCGCGAGGCGGAGCACCTCGCTCCGGGCCCGATCGCCGGTCTCCAGGAGCAGCGCCAGCGCATCGCGGACCACCTCGATGGGCACCGCGGCCTCGCCGTCGCCGCGCTCGGCGGCCGACAGCACGCGGCGTGCGAGGTCCTTCAGGCGGGACTCGTGCCGCTCGGCGGTCGGGGGACGGGGCGCCTCGCGGGACGGGCCGGCGCGACGGCCGGATCGGTCGTCGGGGGGAGGGTGGGGAGCGTCGGGCATGGAAGCCTCCTGTGCGGAGGATCTACCGTGGGAGCGGAGGGGCGTCGCCCGGGACGTGGACCCGCCGCTGGTGGAGGTCCACCCGAAGGCCCCACGCCCGGCCCGCGAACACGGGATCGCCGCCGAGCTCGATGGGGGAGGGGCCGAGCGCGCGCGTGCGGGCTCGCAGGCGGACCGGCTGGGGGGGAACGTCGAGGGCGAAGGCCGCGGGGCTCGGCAGGTCCACGGCGTCGAGGATCGCCCCCGAGACGGGATGGACGGCCTCGATGCGCACCGGCTGCCTCAAGTCCGGGGCCGCGAGGATCACCCCTGCGATCGCCGGATGGCTCGTGCCCTCGGGAGCCGGGGCCTGCCAGGGATCGACCGGGACGACCACCAGGGGTCCGTCGTCGCCCATGACGGCCCGTCCCCGGTCCCAGCCTCGGGCCGTCAGCCCCTCGGCCAGGGCCAGGGCCAAGGCCTCGTGCCCCCTCGCCGAGGGGTGCATGGCGTCGAGGAGGAGGTCGCGTCCGCCCCCGGCCGCCCGGAAGGCCCGGGCGCCCTCGACCCGCAGCGTGTCGAGGCGTCGCGCGGTGGCGCGCATCACCTCGCGGTAGGGATCCCACGGCCAGGGCCGCACCCCGGGCCTCAGGTCCTCCTCGTTGGCGAGCACGAGGAACACCACCTCGGCGTCCGCCTGCCGGGAGAGGTCGGCGATCCGGAGAAGGTTCTCGGCGTACGAGGCCAAGGGGACGCGACGTCGGCCGGTGCCCTGGCCCTGGCCGATCGTGCCCCAGTGCACCGTGCGCGTCGTCTCCACGCCCGCGAGCCGCGCCGCGGCCCGCACCGTGGCGCTGTGTCGGGCGATCGGCACCAGCAGGGCTCCGGGACCGGCCATTCGACGCCCGGCCTGTGCGAACAGTTCGGCGTCGACGAACGTGTCCATGTTGTTGTCGGACCACAGCGTAGCCACCACCACCAGGTCCGGGCGGGCCGGGGCCACCCGCTTGGGGAACTGGCGGAGGACCTCTTCCGTCGAGTAGCCCGGGACTCCGGCGTTGAGCGCTTCGGTAGCCGGGAAGGAGGCCGCCAGGCGCGCGCAGAAGGTCTGATCGTCGGCCACGCCGACCCCGAAGACGCTGCTGTCGCCCAGGCAGGCGATCCGGCGCTCCCCCCGGCGCTTCCTTCCGAGGTCCGGACCTCTCAAGCCATACTCGTTCACGTGGGCCGGCGTGCCCGCGACCGGGCCCTCGCGCGGCAGGGTCCAAAGGGTATCGGGATCGTGGGGAAGACCGTGCGACGACGGGAGCGGCGGCCACTTTGCGATGCGCAGCGCGACCTCCGGGCCGAGCAGCACGAGCAGGGTGACCAGGACGGGCAGGAGCCAGGGACGGCGGGAGGACATGACAGGCTGTAGGCTGTAGGCTGTAGGCTGTAGGCT
>JAFGLY010000111.1 GCA_016927815.1 Deltaproteobacteria bacterium
CTGTAGACTGTAGGGCTCCGGCCCCAAGGCCGGTCGTTGCTTCGTCCCCCTGCCCGCGCCGTCAGGGCAGGACCACGTCCTCGACCGAGAGCTCCAGAGCCGGATCCCAGGCCTCGGCCAGGAGCTCGGAGGCGCGCTCGCGCGCCTCCTGGTCTCCGAAGCGCCGGGCGCCGCGCCAGGCCCCCACCACGTTGCTCGACCAGGTCACGGTGCACATCCCTCCCACGACGCCGCCCAGCCCCACCTCCCAGGCCCGATCCTGCTCGATCCCCTGCCTCAAGAGCGTGTAGGACCACACGCCGAGCACCCCGCTGGCGGCCAGCGCCATGAGCCCGTCGCCCACGTGTCCGGCGTAGAACTGCCCGGCGCCTGGGACGACGGCCGACAGGGAGGCCGCCAGGAGCGGGGAGCGGGAGGGCAGCCGCACGGCGGCCGCGTCGGCCAGCGACCGGGCCCGCGTGCGCCATGGGCCCTCGGGGACCTCGGCAAAGCGCCGAGACGCCTCCTCGAGATCGTCGGACTGGAGCGCGACCACCCCCCGAGCGTACGGTGCACGTTCGGCCCACGGCGAGTCCGGTCGGGGGGCCGGGTGCCGATCGGCCAGGAGCGCCAGCCATCGATCCGCGTCCTCGGGTCGTCCGGCCTGGGCGTCCACCGCGGCGATCCGGTAGGTGGCCCGGTCCGCGAGATCCGCGCCCAGCACCTGGCCGTAGGCCACCTCCGCCGCCTCCCACCGTCGGCCCGCTTCGTAGGCGTAGGCCATGCGGAAGCGGATGACGTCGGCGTCCGGCCGGTCCGGTTCGAGGAACAGGGCCATGCGGTACCAGGTGAGCGCATTGAAGGGATCGCCGGACTCGAGCAGGTGATCCGCGAACGCCCGAGCCGTGGTTGCGTCTCGGGCGCCGACGCCCTGCCCCGCTGGGGCGGGGTCCGCCGAAGGCGCGTCCTGCGCGAGGCCTGCGAAGACCAGGACGAACGCTATGCTAACGAGGGACGGGGTCATGAAACCTCGGAGCGCCGTGCGGGCTGACGACGGGGTAGAAGCGGTCGCGGCTCATCCAGGGGTACTCCCTCAAGAGGCGGTCCACGGCGAGGATCACGCCGCCCACCGGGCCGTGGATCCGCCATGCCTCGAGCGCGTAGGCGCTGCAGGTGGGGTAGAACGGACAGCGGGGACCGTCTTTCGGGGTCACCCGGTCGTGGTACCATGCGTAGAGCCTCTCGACCGCCCCCTCGGGCCGGGTCGGGGCCTGCTCGGCGGTGGACACACCCGGCGCGGGAGGGGGCCACGAGGCGGGCTCCCACGCCTGGGCCGAGGCCCCCAGCACGAGGGCGAACAGGGCGTTCACGTCCTCCCCTCCCCGGCCAGGACCACGCGGGCATCGAGGTCCGGAACCGCGGCCTCGGGCATCCCGAGGACGCGGGCCATCGGGAGGGGTCCGCCCAAAGACCGGGCGAAGGTCTCGACCTTGAGCACCGTGGAGAGGGTCGTGTCCGCCCCCAGGAGCGCCAGGACCTCCCGGGGCCGCACGGAGGGATGGCCCGAGGTGGCCAGGGCCAGGAGCGGGCGACCGAGGGTGTCGAGGGGCGCGGGAAGCACCTTCAGGTCTCGGATGCCCGGCCGGATGTCCACGGTGCGGGTGCCCTTCTTCGGATGCGGGCGCTCAACGATCGCCTCGGGACGCGCGAGGAGGTCGTCCACCCGGTCGGCCGCGTCCCGCACGACCACGCGGAGCGCGTACAGGGCGCCTTCGGCCTGTGCCATGAGCGCGGGCGCCTGCCGATCCAGTTCGACCGCGCCCAGCACGTGGAGGCCCTCGGGAAGGCGCGTGGAAAGCCTCCGGGCGACCTCGGCTGCGTCCACCGCCGCATCCAGCCACACATCGAGGTAGTCGCCCGTGGACGCCTCTCCCACCGGGAAGGCCGTGGAGAACGCGACCCGGGGGTGGACGTGGAAGCCCCGGCTGTGGGACACGGGGAGATCGGCCCGGAACAAGGCCCGGTTCCAGGCGGCCATGACCTCCGCGTTGGAGAGCAGCCTCAAGGGTCCGGTCCGTCCGATCCGCACCACCACACGGGCCTGGGGCGAAACACCCGGCTGCGGCGAAAGGGTCGGGCCGGCCGTGGACGCATGGGCCTGCCCATGGGCCCACAGGCGCTGCGCCACGGCGCAGGCCTCGGGCAGCACCTGGATGGCCCCGCACCCGTGGCAGCGGCCGGTACGACAGTCCGGCGTGGGCTCGCCCGCCTGGGCGCGCCTCCACTCGGCCGCGAGGAAATCCTTCGTGACGAGTGGATCCACGTGGTCCCAGGGCAGGGGCTCGTCGAGCGCCCGGCCCCGGAGGGATCGATCCGGGTCGTAGTCGGCCTCCTCGAGCGCACGGCGCCACAGGTCCGGCCGCCGGTGCTCCCGCCAGCCGTCCAGGCAGGCGCCCAGGCGGAAGGCACGCTCCACCACCTCCGCCATGCTTCGGTCCCCCCGGCAGACCAGGCCCTCGATCCACGAGGCCTCGGGGTCGTGCCGGCCCACCTTCACGGCCGGAATCCGGCGCAGGCCGTCGAGGATCCGGCCCTGGCGAAAACGCGCTTCCTCGACGGACACCTGGGGGGCCCACTGGAAGGGCGTCCAGGGTCGCGGGACGAACGTCCCCACGCCGAGGTGGAGGTGGGCGTCGGATCGCACACGGCGCATCCGGGCCAGCACCTCTCGTGCGAGATCCGCGATCGCGTCCACGTCCTCGAGCGTCTCGGTCGGCAGGCCGACCATGAAGTAGAGCTTCAGGTGGCCCCAGCCCCTCCGGGCAGCCGCCTCGGCGAGGTCGGGCAGCAGACCGTCGGGTACGGTCTTGTTGAGGACCGCTCGGAGACGGGGCGTGGCCGCCTCGGGGGCGAACGTGAGGCCCGAACGGCGAACGGCCGAGAGCCGATCGGCGATCTCCACGTCGAAGGCCTCCATCCGGATGGAGGGCAGGGATACCGAGGCCCGTCGCGGCTCGGTCGCGGCCAGGACGGCGTCCACGATCTCCGAGAGCCTCGAGTGGTCGCACGTGTTGAGCGACAGGAGGGAGAAGGCGCTCGCTCCGGCCGCGAGCCCTCGCACCACGTGGCGGGCCACCACCTCGGGACTGCGCTCGCGGACCGGCCGGGTGGTGGCCCCGGCCTGGCAGAACCGGCACCCCCTCGTGCAGCCCCTGGAGACCTCGATGGGCAGCCGTTCGTGGACCTGCTCCGCGAGCGGAAGGAGCGGGTACTCGGGCACGGGGGCCCGGTCCAGGTCCACGACCACGCGGCGCCGCGTGCGGCGCGCACCGGCCGCGGGCACCCGGGTCCCGTCGGGCAGGATCGTCACGGGGTGGAGTGCAGGCACGTGGACGCCCGGGATGTCGGCCAGGACGCCGAGGCGGTCCTCCCGGGGTCGATCCCGGGTGTCCTCCATCGCAGCAGCCAGCTCCCGCACCACGTCCTCGCCGTCGCCCACGACCACGAAGTCGAGAAACGGAGCGAGCGGCTCGGGGTTGTACGCGCCAGGACCCCCCGCGAACACGAGGGGATTCCCTTCGAGGCGATCCACCGAGCGCAGCGGGACGCCCGCGAGGTCGAGCACGGACAGGACGTTGGTGGCGGTCAGCTCCGTCTGCAGCGTGAACCCCAGGCCGTCGGCCAGGCTCAAGGGAAGACCGCTTTCGAGCGTGAACCACGGCTGCCCCGCAGCCCGGAGGCCCACGGCGAGATCGGGCGCAGGCATCACCGCCCGCTCGGCCCACACCCCGGGCAGGTCGTTGAGCACACCGTAGAGGAGATGCAACCCCAGGTGTCCCAGCCCAATCTCCGGCAGATCCGGGAAGACGAGGACGATCCTCAGGCGCACGCTGGCCGGATCCTTGTGGATGGCGTTCCAGTCCCGTCCCAGGTAGCGAGAGGGGTGCTCCACGCGAGCAAGGAGGGCCGGAGGCAGGCGATCGCGGACGTCCATGGCCGGGGGGCGATAACCCGACGGACCTCGGGGCACGCCGCGGGAGCACGGTGCGACCCTGCTCCCCCGACCGGATTCGGTCCGCGCACCCCGAGCCGCGCAGGTGGTGAGCGGGTTGGGGCGGGATAGGGTCAGGGACCATGTCCGATCCCCCTCACGACCTGACCCCATGGGACGACGCGCAGCGCCGGGGCATCGCGCTGCTCGGAGCCTGCCTCGCCCGCCTGCAGCCCGGCATGAGCAATCGGGACGTGAGGGTCCTGGCCGGGGATCTCCTCGCGGTCCACGGCTTCGAAGGCTGGGGCTCTCCTCCAGACATCCGGGTCGGACCCCGGACCCGTTCGGGCTTCCTGGCGGGCCGACTCACCCCCGCCGTCCTGCTCGAGGACGATCTGGTCACCTTGGCCCTCAACCCCTGGTCGGACCGGGCCATGGCCGACGTGGCCGCCACCGTGCACCTGGGCGGAGTCGAACCCCCCCTCCTGGATCTCGCGCGCACCTGCACCCGCGCCACCTGCGGGTACGCGACCCGCCACAAGTGCGTGGGCGAACTGTTCGTGTTCGCGCGGTCCTGGGCGGCCAACCACCGCCTTTCACTGGTTGGACGATCCGTCGGTCACGCGCTGCTGGCCCCGGAGGGCGCGCTCGCCCAGGGCTGGCCTCGCAGCGCCCGCCTGGCCGCGTGGCTGCAACACCACCAGGCCCATTTCCTCAACTCCGAACGCGTACGCGGGCTGTGGGCCATCGGGCCACGTCTCGCGGATGCCTCGCGCGGTGCCCTCTTCCGGGAGGTGATCGTCGTCAGGGACGACGTCCACCGGGTGCTGGGTCGCGACGACCTCGCATCCGTGGGCACCTTCGAGGGGTAGGAGGCGGCAGGCGGCTAGCCGGCCTCGAGCGCGCGCTGGAGCGCGGCGACCATGCGGCGGTGGGGTTCGGGGTCCCGCACCCCGGACACCGATACCGTGTAGATGAGGCAGCCCTCGCCGGACACCAGGGTGGACACGCGGGCGTCCACCTCCTCCGGGTCCTCGCCGGGCACCACGAAGCGCAGGCGCGTACTCCCGCCCTCCACGAAGACCAGCTTGTGGTCCTTGGGCAGCGTGAAGGTGACGCCGTTCACGGACACCTCGAGGAGCCGTGCGGGGCCGGCCAGGAGGGAAACGCCCGGTCCGTTGGGCGGGATCACGAGCAGGTCGAGCCCCTCGGACTCTCGGGCGGTGTGGAGCGGGGGGGCCTCGCCGGTGGTCCAGCCGTCGAGGAAGCCGAGGAGGAAGCCGTGCTGGGAGCGGTCGGGCACCGGGACGCCGGCTCGGATGACGCTGGCCTCGAACGTGTAGGAAGTGCCGTCGAACGCGAACCAGCACCGTACGTCCTCGCCGCCGGCCGCACAGAGGTCGGGCGCATGGACGACCACGCCCCCGCGCTCCACGCGCAGGATCTGCCCCGAGGCACAGCCTCCCTGGCGGGGCAGGATCTCGCAGGCCACGCGGCGCTCGGCAGCCTGTTCGAGAACGCGGCGCGGGTCTTCCATGGGGGCCTCGCGGACATGCGGAGAGCGCCCTTCTAGCCTGCATGTCTCGCCAGGACCACGTCTCGGGGCCGACGAGGTGCCATCGGGGTGCGCCGCTCGTTCCCTGCACGCCCGGTCTTCCGGTGGTAGAGGAAGGCGCCCCGGAGCCAGCCGTGCGCGTCGCCCACTTCACCGACATCCACGTCCGGCGCCCCCTGCGACTCGCCGAGATCCCTGGCAAGCGGCTCCTCGGCGCGGCCAACCTCGCGTACTCCGGCCGGGGTGCGGGCTTCTCCGACCGGGTCGTCGAGGCCCTCGCGCGCGCGGTGCTCGACCTCTCGCCGGACGTGGTCGTCTGCACGGGGGATCTCACGGCCCTGGCCACCCGAGCCGAGTTCGAGGCCGCCTGGACTCTGCTCTCCCCGATCTTCGAGCGCTTCCCCTTCGTGCTCGTGCCCGGCAACCACGATGCGTATACCTCGAGCGCTGCCCGGAAGCGGCCCATCGAGCGGACGTTCGGAGCGTTTACCGGCGGAGGTGCGTACCCCGCCGTTCACCGGTTCGGGTACCTGTCCTTCGTGGGCGTGGACTCGGCCCGCTTCCATCCGATCTTCGCCTCCGGGCGCATTCCCGGGCCGGTTCTGTCCCGCCTGGGCGACGTGCTGAGGGAGGACGACGCGCCCTGCCAGGTCCTCCTCGTCCACCACCCGCTCCTGAGGGCCAGCGGCGAGCCCGCGACGCGGCGGACCCGAGACCTCGTGAACCGGGCCGACCTGCTCTCGGTGCTCGCATCGGCCGACCGGCTCGGACTGATCCTCCACGGCCACGAACACCGCGGCTATCGCGGGGTGTTGTCCCTCGACGGACGAACGGTGCCGGTCGTCAACCCGGGATCGGGCGGGTTGGAGCGCGTACCGGAGCACCGCCGCACGGCCCACGTCTGTGTCTACACGCTCGCCGAGGAAGGCCTGATCGACGTGGAACGACACGCCTTCGACGGCCAGGCGTTCGTTCCCGAACCCGGTGGCGCCTTCGCCTCGGGGTGGTGACGAGACGATGGGCTATTCGTAGAGGGGGCCGATCCGCCAGGCCCGGGCCTCGGGCAGGGCATCCCGACCCAGGTGGCGGGCGGCGATCTCGACGGCCTCCCTCAAGGAGGGGGCCCGGACGTAGAGCGGCGCCGCGCGGTCCGGCAGGTCCACCTGCCACGCCTGTTCGGGCTCTGGCCGGCTCGGCACCGGGCGACGGGCGGTCGCCTCCAGGAGCGCATCGGCTTCTGGGGGAAGGCTCTCCGCCACCAGGGCATCCTCCGCCGGTGGGAGGGGAGGAGGTTCGGCCGACGGAGGCGACGACGGGGGGACCGCCTCGGCCGGCACGGCGGAAGCCGCGGCCAGAGGTTCCTCCACGAGGACCGCTTCCGGAGGAAGGAACCGTACCGGCGGTGCCTGGGGCCGGGGAGTGCGGGTTCGGGTCGGCACCGGAGGCGGCTCGGGAGGTCGGCTGGCCGGGGCAGGCCGCACCAGGCGCCGGCGCGGGCGGGCGTCTTCTGCCTGCACAGCCGGCTCGACGGCGACGTCCGCGAGGATGGGGGGCGATTCGAACTCGGGTTCCGGGAGGAAGACCCGCTCCGGGGCCGCGGGCGCAGGCGACCCCGCGGGCTTGGGAGGCGCCTCGGCGAGGGTTGGCTCGGCCTCGACCGGAGGCGACGGCTCGAGGCTGGTCGGCCTGCGACGGATGACCTCCGGGATGGGGAGTTCGTCCCAGCGACGGCGGCCGCGTGGGCGTTCGATCGGGGGCGGGAGGGGCTCGTCGTCCCACTCCTCCTCGTCCGGGCGGACCCGGTAGGGCGGGATGCCGAGTCGTCTCCGCTCTCCCTGGACCGCCTCCACCGTGGTGCCGGCCTCCCGGGCGATCGCGCCGTCGGGCTCCTGGCCCAGCCGATCACGAAACGCCGTCAACGCCTCGATGCCCTGCGTTCCCAGGTTCACGCCGCCGGACCGCACGCCGCTGCGCGTCAGGGCGCGGCGCAGGCGGCGCGGCTCCACACCGAAGCGTCGGGCGGTCTCCCGGATGGCGGCGCCGGCCGTCACGACCCGGACGGCCTCGGGCCACCAAGGCTCCTCCTCGGCTCGTCCTTGCAGCGACACCGCTGCCAGCGATGCGACGAGGTCGTCCTCGGGTACGCCGTACGCCTCGGCGAGGTCCGCGAGTGCGCGGTCCTTCAAGGCCGCCACGAACTCTGGCCACCACTTCTGTTCGTGCGGTGCTGCCATGCGGTTCCGTCCCGGTGGTAAGTCCCCGGCCGATGCGCTCGCGGCGTGTCCTCCGGGGAGGCCCCGACCCACGATAGCACACCACGGCCGACGTGCCACGATCCACGGCAGGGTTCGAGGCCCTCGAGCAAGGGGTCCGGGGCCGGCCAGGCAGGCTGGATCGCGATCCGGGACCGAGGTGCGTCATCCGGGCCGATCGCCCTCGGAATCTCCTCGTCTCGCCCTTGCATTCCACCTGGTGATGCGGTACCCTCCTCGCAAGACCCTCGCGCCCCCTTCCCTGGGGGCCCTCCCCGCCCCTCCCCCTCCCCTCCTCCCCTCCCGATGCCGGCACCTGCACGCGCCGCGCCCGTGGTCCACGCCGAGGTCTACGACGGCCCGCTGGATCTTCTCGTGGATCTCGTCCGTCGCGACGGCATCGATCCACGCTCCCTGCCGCTCGTGGAGATCACCCGTGCCTACCTCTCGGCTCTCGAGGCGATGGGGTTCGCGGATCTCGACGTCGCCGGGGAGTTCCTGGTGATGGCGGCCACGCTCTGCGAGCTCAAGAGCCGGGAGTTGCTCCCCCGATCCCTCCCGATCCCCTCCGACGACGAGGACGATCCTCGTGAGGCGCTGGCCCGCCGGATCCTGGAGTTCCAGCGCTTCCGCCAGGCCGCCGAGGAGTTGGGGCGGCGGAACCTGCTCGGCCGGGACGTCTTCGGTCGTCGGCCCACCGAGCAAGACGCCCGCGATCGTCCCGTGGACCCCGGAGTGGCTGCCCTGGGCCTCCTCGAGATCTGGGATGCGCTCGAGCGCCGCCACGCACAGCCCCCTCCGGTGTTCGAGGTCGAACGGGAGCGGGTGTCCTGGCTCGAGTGCCTCCGCGGCGTGCTGGCGGCCCTCGACGACGGCGAGACGCGCACGCTCGACGAGATCCTCCTGCCCCTCGCCTCACGCTCCACGCGCATCGTCTCGTTCCTGGCCGTCCTGGAGCTGTGCCGGGTCCAGGTCCTCGAGATCGAGCAGCGGCGCCACCTCGCGCCGGTGCTGCTCCGCAGCCGGGTACGGGCCGACGCGGTGGATCTCTCCCTGTTCGCGGAGGCGTCGTGACACCCGGCGATCGGGACGTCCCCGACAACCTCATCGTCCTCCCGGGCCGAGAGCGGATCCTGGAGCGGCCCCGCGACACGCCTCCTCCGAGCACCGGGATCGAGGAGGCCATCCCGTTCCAGGACGTGCCCCCGGATTCCGCCCATCTCGGCGCGGCGGCCGAGGCGGTCCTCTTCACCGCCGGCGATCCCGTCCCCCTCGAACGCCTCCGCTCGATCCTGGGCGGTCCCGAGGAGGCCGACCTTCGGGCCGCGCTGGTCCAGGTGGCCACCCGGTACGAGCGCGCCGGCCACGGGATCCGGCTCGTCGAGGTGGCCGGTGGATGGCAGCTCCGCACGCACCCGCGCTACGCCGTCTGGGTCGGGCGGGCCTGCGGGGTCCGGCCGCTCCGCCTCTCCCGCGCGGCGCTGGAGACCCTCGCGGTCGTGGCCTACCGGCAACCGGTCACCCGCGCCGAGATCGAGGCCGTCCGCGGTGTGGATCCCGGCGGCATCCTGCGGGCCATGGTCGATCACGGCCTCGTCCGCGTGTGCGGACACCGGGAGGAACCCGGCCGTCCACTCCTCTACGGCACGACCCGCTCCTTCCTGGAGGTCTTCGGCCTCGGCGACCTCTCGGATTTGCCCACCCTGCGCGACCTGCGGGAGTTCCGCGACGACGACCCCGAGGCGGGTCTCGACCTGGAGGACCTGCCCGAGGACGGCGACCTGTTGGAGGGGGACGACGATCCGCCTCCGGGCGACGAGGCACGAGAGCCCCCTCCATGACCGACCCCCCCTCGGGCGAACGCCTCAATCGATTCATCGCCCGGAGCGGCGTGGCCAGCCGCCGGGAGGCGGACCGCCTCGTGCAGGCCGGCCAGGTCACGGTCAACGGACAGGTCGTACGCAACCCGGCCACGTCCGTGGACCCCGAACGGGACCACGTCAAGGTCCGGGGCCGCCTCGTGCCCCGTCCCCACCCGCCGGTCTACTACCTCCTGTACAAGCCCAAGGGCGTGCTGACCACGCGCAAGGATCCCGAGGGCCGCCTTTGTGTCCAGGATCTGCTGCCTCCCCTGCCCTGCCGGGTGGAGCCCGTCGGGCGCCTCGACTTCAACACCGAGGGCGCGCTGCTGCTCACCAACGACGGCGAGCTCGCGCGGCGGCTCGCGCACCCCCGCTGGGCCGTGCCCCGCAAGTACCACGCGAAGGTCTGGCGCACGCCCACCGAGAAGACGCTCGACAAGATCCGGGCCGGGATCCACCTCGAGGACGGCCGCACCGTGCCCGCGAAGTGCCGACTGACCGGCGAGACCGACAAAGGCAACGCCTGGGTCGAGATCACGGTGGCCGAGGGTCGCAACCGGCTCATCCGTCGTCTCTTCACCGCCCTGGGTCACCCCGTCTCCAAGCTGACGCGCGTGTCCTTCGCCGGGATCTCCATCCGGGGCATGGAGCGCGGGCAGCTCCGGCCGCTGACCGGCCTGGAGGTCCAGCGCCTCCGGCGGCTGGTGTCCGACGAAGGGAGCCCGGGCGGACGCGGCAGCCGTCCCGCGGGCTGGGCGCGGCCCAAGGCACGGGGGCGCCGGCACGGGCCATCGCGGGCTTGACACGCCGACGTCGTTCCCATAGAAGGCGGTGTCGTTAGACCCCCCTGGCGCGGGGTGGAGCAGTCCGGTAGCTCGTCGGGCTCATAACCCGAAGGTCGCAGGTTCAAATCCTGCCCCCGCAACCATCTTCGAACCGGGATCCTCGAGGGTCCCGGTTTCGCGTTTCGGGGAGCACGCGCACCGCGGGCCCCATGCCGGCGTGTGCGGCGGCCTTCGTGGAGCAATGCGTGCGCCACGCCTTCGGCGGTTCTGGAGAACGACCCGACGCGTGGCGCCACCCTTCCGGGCTCCGAAGACCTCCACCCGGCGGCTTCTCCGCTCCCTGCCTTGCCCCCCCTCGGCCCCCCGGAATAGCCCTGGCGAGCCGGCCCTCCCGGCGACGCCTCTCTCCTCCGAGGAGGCCCGCCCCTCCTCTTCGCGGCCTGCACACCCCCACGACCAGGATGAGCTGGCCATGAAACTCGTCGTCGATTCGGCCGTACAGTTGAGCCCGGAAACCCTCGACCGCCTGGACGTCCGGGTGGCCGAGTACCCCATGTACCTGAACGGCGATCCCTACCCGGTGTCCATCCGGATGAGCCGGGCCGAGAAGGACACGCTCCGCCTCCTGCTCAAGGACAAGCACAACCGGGTCACGACCTCGGGCTTGCGCGAGGAGGACCTGGTCGCCCTCTACGAGGCGTGTACCGGCGATCGGATCCTGTCGCTCCACCAGTCCGAACGCGCCTCGACCGTGAGCGCGGCGGCGATCCGGAAGGTCGTGGCCGAGCGGAAGGACCTCGACGTGACCTACCTGGACGCCCACCACCTGACCGCGGCGTACAGCGTGCTGGTCCTGGACACCGCCCGGAACGTGGCGGCCGGCCTGCCGGCCGACGAGGTGATCGCCCGGTTCGAGCGGGCCCGTGCGAAGACGCGGCACCTCGGGGTGGTCTACGACCTCTTCTACCTGCACCGGACCGGCCGCATCGGCCTGGCCAGGGCCCTGCTCGGCTCGGCGATGAAGATCCTCGCGATCCTGGGGTCGTCCGAAGAACCGGGCGTGCTCAAGTCCATCGGCAAGGTCAAGAACCACGTGCAGGCCAACCAGCGCTTCGCCTCCATCGTCCGCGAGGACATGGAGCGCTGGAAGGCCCGGAAGTTGGAGGCGGTCATCAGCGTCATCGGCCCGCACGACGAGGAGGTGGAGCACCTCCGGGCGTCCATCGCGGACCTCGGGTACGACGCGTCCATCACCGTGACCTACAGCAACCACAGCAACATGCCGCACGCCGGCCCCGACTTCTATGACGTCGGCTACATCGTCCGAGACGAGTGAATCGATCGGCCCCGAGGGGCTGCGCGAGGCCCTGGCCACGGGGACCGAGTGCCTCAGGCGCCACCAGCGTCTCCTGGACAACCTGAACGTGTTCCCGGTCCCGGACGGCGACACCGGCGCCAACATGGTCGCGACCCTCCAGGCCTGCCTCAAGGCACTGGGGGATGCGCCGGTCCCAAGCATGGCCTGCCTGGCCGACTGTGTGTGCGACGAACTGCTCCGCGCGAGCCGGGGCAACTCCGGCTTCATCGTGGCCTGGTTCTTCAGCGGGTTTCTCGGCACGGCCGGGCGGTACGATCGCCTGACCGGGGACGGGCTCATCGAGGGCTTCGCCCAGGGGGACTACCAGGCCCGGTCCTCCCTCGTCCTGCCGGTCGAGGGCACGATGCTCACCGTCATCTCGGCGATGGCGAGCGCCCTCCGGGAGTGCTCGGGCCTGGCCCCGGCCGCGTGCTTGAAGCAGGCGCTCGTGGCCGGCCGGCGGTCGCTCTTCGAGACGCCCAGGATGCTGCCCATCCTCGCCAAGGCCGGCGTCGTGGACGCCGGTGCGCTCGGCTTCGTCTTCCTGGTCGAGGGAATGCTCTGCGGCCTGACGCGGGAGTCCCTCCCCTGCGAACGAGAGGAGACGTACCGCTTCCGTCCCGACCCCCGGGCCCTGCTCGAGTGGACGCCCGCGCCCGAGTACCGGTACTGTACCGAGGTGCTCGTCGAATCCCCGCAGTTTCCCGAAGATCCGACGTTGCAGCCCTTTCTCGAGGCGCGGGGCAACAGCATCGCGCTCGTGGCGAACCGGCGCCTCCTGAAGCTGCACATCCATACGAACGACCCCCAGGCGGTCCTGGAGCGCATCGCAGAGCAGGGCCCCATCGTCTCGTCCAAGGTCGAGGACATGCACCGGCAGGTCGACGCCGCGGCCGCCCGTGCGATCGCGGATGCCCGGGACGCGGGACGGGCGCGTGCCAGTGTGCTGGCCTGCATCCCCGGTCCAGGCTTCGATCGGGTGTTTCGCGACCTGGGCGCCGCCAGGTGCCTGCTGTACGGCCGGACCCTGCCCACGGCCGGCGCCCTCCTCGACGCCCTCACCGAGATGGACGCGCCGTCGGTCCTCCTGCTGCCCAACAACGGGAACCTCGTGCCGGCGGCCACGCTCGCCCGGGACTTGAGCGGTCGGGACGTGGTGGTGATCCCCACGCGGAACGTCGTGGAGGGCATCGCCGCGACCTATGGCTACTCCGAGAACGACCCGATCGACGAAAACGCGAGGCACATGGGGGACTGCATCGGCCTCGCCGAGTGCCTGTGCCTGTACCGCGCCGTCCAGGCGTCGGCCTTCGGCGATTGCTCGATTCCCGAGGGAGCCTGGTTCGCGATGCGCGGCGACACGCTGCTGTCCGTCCGGGACGATCCGGTTTCTGCCGTGCTCGAGGCCCTCGAGGCCGCCGGCGCCGCGGGCCGGAGCGACCTGACGCTGTTCACGGGGGAGGACTTCGACGAGGCGATCCTGCCCGCCATCCGAACGGGCATCGCCAGGATGAACCCGGGCCTGGAGATCGGCGTGCACCGGGGCGGCCAGCCCCGGGAGCTGCTCATCCTGTCCCTCGAGTGAGGTGCGTCGCCATGGATTGCCTTCTCCTGCTCCTCGCCGTCGCGGTGGGATACCTTTCCGGTTCGGTCAACTACGCGATCCTCGTCACCCGGGCCGTGACCGGCACGGACATCCGCGAGCGGGGAAACCGGAACCCGGGATCGTCCAACGTGCTCCGGACCGTGGGTCGTGGGTGGGGCCTCCTGGTCGGGACCCTGGACGCCTTGAAGGGCATGGTTCCGCTCATCTTCTTCCGGATCTTCCTGTACCCGGATCTCTCGGCCCCGGACATGGGGTGCCTCTACCTGGTGGGCATCGCGGCCGTGGTGGGGCACTGCCGGTCCGTGTTCCACGGGTTCAAGGGCGGCGGTGGCATCGGTACCATGCTGGGCGTCTCGCTCTTCTTCGTGCCGATCGAGTTCCTCTTCTCCATGCTCGTCGGCGGCCTCGTGGCCATGCGGTTCTTCGGCGGGGCGGAGCACAAGTTCAGCCAGTGGACGCCCGTGATGTTCGTCACGCTGACCCCCTTCGTCACCCTGGCGACGAGCCTCCTCGTGGACATCCCGCTCTTCGCCCACATCCGCCTGGGCGGGCACTCCTGGTCCGTCGTTGCGGGCGCGTTCGCCTTGTCCTTCCTCCTCTTGTGGCTCAACCGCTCCTTCATGAGGCGGCGCTCCCAGGAGTACCAGGCCATCCGGAGGGCGTGAGGCATCCGGAGGATCGATCCCTCCGTGCTATGCTGGGAGGCCTGGATCCCGCCGTGATCGTGTTCCTCGCCGCCGCCGCAATGTCCGCCTCCCTGGCCGCCCCGGCGACGGAGGGGGGGCTCCCTCTGGCCCCGGGACGGGTGGTCACGGTGACGCCCTGCGTGCCCGATCCAGCGGCGTCCTGCTGGCGCGAGGCCCTTCCGCTCAGGTCCTTCGCGGCAGAGGATGCCGCCCGCCGGGCACCCGTCACGGCCGACGTCCGCCTCGCCTGGCAGGGCAGTGGCCTGCTCGTGAAGGCCTCGGACCTCCCGCCGGGCGTCCGGGTGGAGGTGTCCCTGTCCCGTGCGCTCGAGGACAGGATCGATGCTTCCTCCTCGGTGCTCCTCGACGCGGGCGTCTCCCGGGTCCCGGCCACACCCGGGCTCGAGACGGGCGCGCCACGCCGCGTGCGGGTCCACCTGCGCGTGCCGGACGGCGACGGCACCACCCTCCTCACCTGGGCGCCCTGGGGCAGCGGAGACCTCGCCCGGCCGGCCTGGCTCCTGCCGGTGGAGCGGCCCGCGCCCGCGTCCCTGGCAGCCACACGTCGCGCGGGCAAGCTGGTGTTCGACGCGCCGGGCGCGGACCGGGTGGAGATCGTACACGAACGACCCCTGCTCCCCCGGGTCCGCGTGGGCGTACCCCCCCCGTGGTCCGCGGCCGGCCCGCCGCCGCTCGCGGTCGACCCGCCCGTTCACACCGGCTGGTACACGGTCACGGCCACCTGGAGACGCGAAGGCCGGGTCTCGGCAATCGCCGAGCGCCGGGTCCACCTCACGGCCGAGGTGGACCCGGGGATCGCGACCGAGGGCATGTTCCCTGCACCCCGCACGTTCACACCCGGATCCGGTCGCCCCTTCCGGCCCGGCCCGACCACGGGTGTGGTGGCGGCCGGCCCCGTTGTGCATCGGGCCGCGGTCCTGCTCGCCGAGGAGTTGCGCCGCTTCACGGGCCAGCCCATCCCGGTTCGGGACGGGCCCTTCCAGCCCGGCGATGCCTGGGTCGGCCTGGAGGGCGACATGGCGCCGCTGCCGGGCCTCCCGGCTGCGGACCTGCCGGCTGAGGGGTTCCGGATCGCGACCGGGGCATCGGGTGCGATGGTGTGTGCCGCCGACCCGAGAGGCGCGGTCTACGGCGCCCTGGCCCTGGCCGACGCGGTCGGCCCGGACGGCGAGGCCATCCCCTTCACCGCCCTGGATGCTCCGGATCTTCCCTGGCGGGTGCTGTACCACTCGCTGACCCCCGGCTTCGCCGCGACCTACCCGGTGGACCGCTACCGCGAGTTCCTCACGCGGGCGGTGGCCCGGGGTCGCTTCAACCTGCTCGCCATCGGCCTGGACAACGGCTGGAAGCTGAGTTCCCACCCGGAGATCAACGCTCCGGGCGGCTGGACCCGGGACCAGCTCCAGGACGTGCTCGAAGCCGCGCGAGACCTCGGGCTCGTGGTGGTGCCCGCCACCAACGTGCCCGCCCACGCGGCCTGGCTCGTGCAGGCGCATCCCGAACTGGCGGAGGACGTCACCCGCGACCAGGCCTGCACCCGGCATCCCGACTACCGCAGGATCCTCGGCGAGATCTACGACGAACTGTGGAATCTGTTCGGGCGGCCCCCGTTCTTCCACATCGGTCACGACGAGGCGCTCTGGGTCACGGAGCAGCAGTTCTTCGAGGATCAGCGCTGTCCTCGCTGCGCGGGGACGCCCCGCTGGCGCCTGTACGCCGAGGACCTGATGTGGCACCACGCGTTCTTCGCGTCGAGGGGCGTCCGGATGCTGGTGTGGGCCGACGTTCTCGCGCAGGGAGGCAGCATCGATCGACCCCGCGTGAGCCTGGCGGTGGACCTCATCCCGAGGGCCGTCCGGAGCGACTTCGTGCTCCTGTCCTGGTCCAACGTCTTCGATCCGCCGTCGCTCCTCGAGGACCGGGGCTTCCCCCTGATGCGCGTCCACACCGGCTACGACGACTGGCAACGGGCGGGGCTCCGGGAGGTCCTCCCGGCCCTCTCGGGCGAGGGCATCGCGATCTTCACCCCCGCACCCTGGATCGCGACCACCTTCTCCGCGGGCAGCGACGGGCTTCGGTACCACTGGCCCGCGGCCATGCTCGCGGGCCTCACCGGCTGGCGCACCGACCTCGCCGATCGAGGCGGCATTGACGAGACGCTCGCGGCCCTCGCGGGCTTGCCGGGGTTCCTTCCCGGTTTCCGCTCCCTGCCCGGTACGGGTTCGCCCGTGTCCCTCCCGGTGGACGGCCCGGTGGCCGGGCCCGCGGATCCCGCCTTCCTGCTGCCGGCCTCGGCCAGGGTCGGAGGGGTGACCTTCCGCATGGGGACAATCCGGGCTGCGCGGCCGGAGGCTCCCGTCCGCGTGAAGGTGGGACGCCGGGTGGGGGCGATCGCGCTCCTGCAGGCCACGGCCGCGGATCACGCCGCCGAACTCGACCTCACGCGGTCCAGGGGCCCTCGTCGTCCGGAGGTTCCGGCCGCCGTGCGGGTCCGCGCCCGCTACCCGGACGGGGAGGTCCGAGAGGCGTCGCTCGGGTACGGCCTCGACACCTTCGCTCCCGACGGTTCGCTTCGATCCACCTTCCTCTGGGGCACGGCGGGAACGCTCTCCGTCCCCTCCCCCGCCGCGGCCGACGACCCCGCCGCCAGGGACCGGGCGCTCTTCCGCTGGGACTGGGTGAACCCTCGGCCCGGCGTCCCGGTGGACGTGCTCGAGATCGAGCCTGTGGGGCCCGGTATCGCCGTCATGGTGGCTGCGGCGGCCGGACTGCCGGCCTGACTCACCCGCCGCTGCCGTCGTCCACGAAGTACATCCTCCACGTGCCGTCGGGCAGGTGCACGACCGAGGGGGCGCGCCCCCGTTCGAGCAGGGCACCGGGCTCGAGCTTCCACTCCCCTTTCGCGTCGTACCGGGCGAGGCAGAGCTTCAGGCCACCGGGGCACTGGAAGTACACCCAGGGTTCCTCCTCGTACCGGACGCAATCGGGTGCCATGCCCTCGAGCCACTCGCGCTTGCCCGACAGGATCCAGGTGCGCTCGTCGTCCACGGAACGAGCGGTCCAGAGGCCGTTCCAGACCATCCACCACGAGCCGTCGTCCATCTCGAGGTGGGTCGGATCCAGGAACCGGAAGCCGGCCTCGCCCACGGCGTGGGACGCGAACCTCACACCGTCCGCGCCGCGGGCCACCTGGGGCCACGTGAAGGGGTCCTCGTCGGGGGGAACGACGTCCTCGACGAAAGGCCCTGGGCGCCCGCCCACGTAGAGCAGGTCCCAGGTCCCGTCCTCGCGAAGGACGACGTCGGGGTCCACCACGACGCCCGTGTGCCCGCCCACGACCAGCGGTTCCTCCGGGCCGAAGGCCACCCCGTCCGTGCTGATCCGGAGAGAGAGCCCCGTCACGCCCACCAGGCCCCGTTCGCGAAACACGGAATCGTTGGCCAGCGCCCGTTCGAGGAACCGGTCCAGGTCGCCATCCACGGCGTAGAGGAAGATCCGTCCGTCCGGCGCCACCACGGCCTCGGGTACGGAGGCACGCTCCCAGACCGTGGCCGCATCCTCCACCCAGGTGAGGCCGTCCTCGGAGGTCGCGGTCCGGATCGTGTGCAGCCAGGGGCCGTCCGCTTCGGCGGCATCGGCCACGAAGTCCTCGAGCGCCGGCCTGTCTCGGGGATCCACGGTGCCGCCCAGCACGCGCCTGAAGAGTTCCTGGAGACTCTCGGCCGGCGACCAGGGGTCGCCGCTGTCCGAGGTGTCGACGGGCGCACCCGTGTCGTGCGGATCGCCGATGTCGGTGTCCTCCCCCGAGGGGGGTCGGGTACAGGCGATCGCGAGCGCGACGAGGAGCACGACAGGAGGCATGGGACTCCACCCGAGAGCGTATCCTGAGCGCGTCCTCGCGTGTCGACATCGCGGGGGGCCCACGCGAGGGGGGCCGTGAGGGGATGGGTCCTGTCTCAGCAGTTGACACGTCA